>NZ_JBFAHB010000008.1:0-197685 GCF_040653975.1 Kribbella sp. NPDC050820 | reverse complement strand
GCGGCGGCCGGCGAGGCCAAAGGCACTCGCCGGTCGTGCGCTGCCGATGTGTTGGTTACCGACGGCGGTCGACGCGCCGCGCCGTACGACGGGCAGTCCGTCGCGCCACCCTGCGAGAGCCGAACATGGTCACCTCCAGCGTCGTGTTCCGGCCCACGGCGTCACTTCGCCGCGGCAGCCGACTCCATCTCGTGCAGTTCCTTGGCTTCGGCGGCCTCGAGGAGTCCGATGCCGACCAGGTCGAGCGGGCTGATGAACTCGTCGGCCAGCCGGAAGCCACCGGCCCGGACGACCGCGTCGCGCAGCGGGACTGCCCAGTGGTGCTCGAGCAGAAGGAGCGCGGCGGCCGAGTCGTTCGGGATCTCCTCGAGAACGTCCCAGGCATCTTCCTCGTCGAAGACGTCGAATCCGTCGGCGGCGGCCTCGGCGCCTGCCTCCGCGCCCTTTTCCAGACCCTCCTCGCCCTCGATGCCCAGGCCGATCAGGGCGCCGATCTTCGTGCCCAGCTCGACGGCTTCGTCCAGCGTGAGGTTGCTGAGATGAGCGACCTCGATCTTGCCGTCGGCGTCCTTGTGGACGGCAAGTGCATCGATCACCCGGATGGCGTCCGCCTCGCGCAGCCGCTCGAGCTCTTCGATGATCTCGCCGTGAAAGTTCGGGTGATTGAACCCGAGCACCACCAACTGCACCGGTCCGATGGCCATGCCGTTTTCCCCTTCCGTGCCGGGTGACGCGACGGCACTCCCCCCGCCGCGCAACCATCCTCATCACCACCCGGACGCAGGAACATCATCCGCGGCGGGTGATCCGCCGACCAGCCCCGCCCAGGCCGCAGGGTCGGGTCCGGATGCCGAACCTGCCGGTCCGTTCCGAGGAGTCGCCAGGGTAGACGACCTTGAGTTTGGCTCTTGTCGACTCGAGGAACTCTGTTACTCACCAATTCCTTCACAAGGTGTCCCAAAGTGCCCGATGGACCCTGACGCGCAGAGCCTGCTGGATACGGCTCCAGGTGCGGGTTGGCGGCTTCAAGTCGGGCGCATGCTGGTGGCGTGGCCGGTGTGTGGCGGTGGCGGGAAGTGCGACGGGGTGAACGTCCCGGAGCACAAACGGGATGAACGGAGCGGAGGCTGAACTCGTAGTGACGAAGGGCCCCGGTTGCGTCGATAGGCGACGCGATGGACACGCCCGGGAATCACGGGCCTTCTGGCCTGCTGAGTGTGGGGGTCTGGTCCACAAGTGAATTGAACGAATCTTCGAGGGGGAAGCGATGAGCGTCCGGAGTTTGACCCAAGCTGAGGCTGAGGGCCGCTCGAGCCTGCTGACGGTCGAGCGGTATGACGTTGCCGTCGACCTGACCGACCTGCCGACCGGCTCGCGGGTTCGGTGTGAGTCGAGGATCACCTTCGACTGTGTCCGCCCCGGAGCCGAGACCTTCGTCGACTGTGTGGCGGAGGTTGACAGAGCCGTGCTCAACGGGGTCGCGCTGCCGGCGGCCGTCGAGGGCCGGATCGCGCTGGCCGGTCTCGGCGAGCGCAACGTCCTCACTGTGGTCACTGTCCCGGACTGCTCGACCGATGAGCAGGGTGTTCACAAGGCCGTCGATCCCGCCGATGGCGAGGTGTATGCGTACACGGACTTCAGTCCCGACCACGCCCGGTATGCATGGGCGTGTTTCGATCAGCCCGACCTGAAGGCGCCGTACGCCTTCACGGTGACGGCTCCGCCCGGTTGGCTGGTGTTGACCAACAGCGGCGATCCGCGGATCGAAGATCTCGGCTCCGCGCGGCGCTGGACCTTCCCGCCGACGCCACCGCTGGCGACGTACAACACTGCGATCAACGCCGGACCGTACTACGAACTGCGCCGGAGCGGCGCGGGTCACGATCTCGGCCTCTTCGCTCGCCAGTCACTGGCTCCGATCCTTGACCGGGACGCCGACGAGCTCTTCACCCTGACCACCCAAGGGCTCGAGTTCTTCGCCGACAGGTTCGGCATGCCGTTTCCCCAGCACAAGTACGACCAGGTTTTCACGCCCGAGTTCCCTGGCGCGATGGAGCACTTCGGCTGCGTCACCTGGATGGACTGGTTCCTGCGCCGGACCACCCCGACGCGTGCGGAGTGGGACCTCTTCTCGCGGTACCTGTTGCATGAACTCGCGCACATGTGGTTCGGCAACATTGTCACCATGCGCTGGTGGGACGACCTGTGGCTCAACGAGGCGTTCGCGGAGTTCGCGAGCAACTGGGCCGCGGTGTCCGCGACGTCCTACACCGACGCCTGGGTGGCGCATGCGGCCGACGACAAGCTCAGGGCCTATTTCGTCGATCAGGGACCGACCACGCACCCGATCCGCCAGCTTGTCCGGGACGTCTCCGAGGCCGAGGCGACTTTCGACGCCATCACCTACCCCAAGGGTGCGTCGGTGCTGCAACAGCTGATGACGTATGTCGGCGAGGCAGAGTTCTCCGCGGGGCTGACCAGCTACTTCGCCAAGCATGCCTGGGGCAACACCACGCTGCAGGACCTGATCGATGCGGTCGCCGAGTCGAGCGGACGTGACCTGGACCAGTGGCGTGCGGGGTGGCTGGAAACCGCAGGTACCGATCGGCTGACCCTGGATCGCGACGGGGATGGTTTCGTCCTGGTCGCGAAGGGCCCCGGTGGGCAGCCGCGGCCGCAGGTGCTTGCCGTCGGCGCCTACCGGGGACAAGGCGACCGCCTCGAGCGGGCGGCACTCGTCGAGGTAGCGGTCGCGGGCGAACGGACCCGGATCGACCTGCCGGCCGGCGCGGACCTCTACCTGGTCAACGACGAAGACCTGACCTTCGCCTCGACAAGACCCGATGCCGCGACCAGAAACGCGTTCTTCGGCAACGCCGCCCGCCTGCCCACACCCATCTCGCGGAGTGTCGCGATCACCACGGCCTGGGACATGCTGATCAACGGCGAAGCGTCGGCCGCCCAGGCCGTGCAGTGCCTGACCGGAGTGCTAGCGGTCGAGACGTCCGCGTCGGTGATCGAGCCGTATCTCGACCTAGCTGTCGAGGCCGCGGAGCTGTGGAGCCCGGAGTCGGAGCAGGATGTGCTGATGCGGGCAGTAGCGGCGGCGTGCCGCAGCCTCTCCGGCGTCGGCGCCTACCGCAAAGCGGCACTGCGTGGCTTCGCCCGTACCGCAGCCGACCTGGAGCAGGTTGGGTGGCTCCAGGGCGAGGCAGGTGAGGACGTCGATCTCCAGTGGCGAGCGCTGGTCCGCAAGGCTCAACTCGGCGGCCCGACCGCTACTGAGGCACAGGCCCTGCTCGACCGGGACCCGGATCCCGAGGCCTGGGTCAGCAGGCTTCAGGTCCGTGCGGCGACCCCGGACCCGGCTGAGAAGAAGGCGGTGTGGCAGACGCTGGTGACGGAGCGCGCGGTGCCGCTGGCCTCGGTCTACTCGGTTGCGGCGCCGTTCTGGACCGTCGGCCAGGACGACCTGCTGAGGCCCTATGCGGAGGCATATCTCGAGCTCGTGCCGACCATCCACCGTGGTGGAGCCTTGCCGGCCAAGACCTTCACCAGACACCTCTTCCCGCAGTTCGGTATCGACCTGACTTTCGTCGGACGGGCGGAGGCCCTTGCGGCAAAAGCTGTCCCGGTCGTCCGCGCGAGCCTGCTGGAGCGTGCTGATCGGGTGAGCCGCATGCTGCGCTCTCGCGGCTGAGGTCCTTCCGCCGACCCGATCAACCACGCAGATCTCCGCGGCAATCTCGGCTCGTTATGACACCGGCAGCTTCAGAGGCAAGGCCTACTGGCGGTCCTTCGGCATCGGAAATGTCTGGGCCGTGGGCGGCGCAGGAGTGGGGGCCGGCATCGGCAAGAGCGTTGAGCATCGATGTCGTGTTGGATGCAACCGTTTCGCATTGCGACGTCGCCGTGGAACCATGCGTGCCATGCGCACCTACCTGCTGACCTCTGCTGCGTGGGCGGTCGGTTTGTTCAGCGGGCTGGTCTTCGGCGTCGGTTTCGCCGCAGTGACTCGATTCACCGCTCCGCCGCCGGTCTCCTGGCAGGTAGCGGCGATCGCCGGCGTGGTTGCGGGGGTGTTGGTCGGCGGCACGCTGGCATACGCCAGCGTGAGGCGGCAACGAGATTTGCGCGCCGCAGCTGGCGACCTATCACCGGAACAGCAGTTGGACGCGTACCGAGCTGCGTTCAGCGGTGAGATCCCGGTCGATCCTCAGATTCGCGGAGCTTCCGCGCGCATCGCTCGAGGCAGGATCGCGGAAATGAGCCAGTTCCGCTTCCTTAACGTGATCGTGGCAGCCTTACTTACGCTCGGCGCTGTCGTGAACCTCACCGCCGGTGAGTACATACTCGCTGCCTTGCTCTTGGCAGCGGCGCTGGCGGACGGCGGTCAGCTGTACCAGCTCAAGCGGGTGCGCCGACAGCTCCAACGATTGTCCGCTGGGAGCCCCGCCGATCAGAGCGGCTGAGCACCGCACCCGTCCCTGTTGTTACAGCCGTCATCACCGGCGAACTGGAACCGCGCAGGCTTCGATAACGCCACCCCCGGCATTACGGCCGGATCTGCAGCGAAAACGCCCGAGTTCCGGAACTCCAGGCGAGAGGACGGTGCGAGCGGTCGGCTTCAGTTGTCCTTGTCGGGCTGTAGGTCTGGTTGGTCGGCGCGAGCCTGCAGTTGCGCCGCGAGGCGGCGACGCCACTCGTACAACTGGGCGAGCGCCTGCTGCCGGACGGCCTCGCCGACGGCGGCGCCCGCCCAGCGGAGGGTCGGACCGTGCTCAAGCCAATAGCCGCGCAACGCGCGCTCGAGCTCGGCCGCGTCGGCGCCGCCGCGTCCTGCTCGACGCAGCGTGTGCCGGACGGCGCTGAGGTCGGCGTCCGCAGCGCCGTACCGTCCGAGGTCGCTCTCCTCGGACTCGTGGTTGTGGGATGTCACGTCGGCTGGATTCGTGGGGCGGCTCCGCCGCGGCCGGCGCCGAGACCCTGGAGGAGACGGATGAGGGCGTCGAGGAGGTTCTGCAGCAGGTTCCCCAGAACTCCGCCGAGATCCACACCGTCGAGCAGCCCGGCGATCGCGCACAGCAGGTTGCCGAGCAGATTGCCGGGGCCCGGGATGGCGGTGATGTCGAGGACCACTTGGTTCAGTTGCACCCGTAGACCGAGGAGGTTGAGGTCCAGCGGGCCGAGCTCGAGGTGCAGGATGGAGCAGACTTCCGGCTGAGGCGGCTCCGTCATGGCCGGCCTCCGAACTCACGTCAGACACCCGACCTGATCGCAAGCCCCAGGCCCGACCTGAGCCCACTCACCGAGTCTCGATCCGCCTCTCTCCGACACACCCACACCAACGCGCGTCGCCTTCGATGTGATCGCCAACGCCCAATAAACAAGGCAATCCGGCCCGCCAATGCCACCGTTGCCAACCGCTCGCCACGCCGGCACCATCGAGTCGGCCAAGATCGCTCTTCAGGCGGACCTGGCGGACCCGAACGGTCTCATCGGCAAGGGGATCACGGACCACCCCATCTGGTTCACCCACTTTTCGCTACCCCCGGGATCGCCATATGCCTCGAACCAGGCCTCGGTCAAAGTTTGGTCCAGACATCGCTACACCAGCGTGAACAGACACCCGTACAACCACCTGGCGAGGCACCCCGAGGCGAAGAGAGACGCGACGCTTGGCGAGATCGTCTTCTTGTTCAACGCGTCCTTAGTGCCAGGGAACGAGCTTCGGCTGGGCGGTGCTGCGCACGGACCTGTCCTCGTCAACGTACAGCCATACGATGTCGCTGAACCCGTGTTGAGCGAAGTCCGCGACATCACCCGAACCGTACTAGCAGGGCTTGGCGCCGAGCCTCTCGCGGGACAAAACTCGAGCTCAAGTTCGCGCCCCTGGGCGCGGTTTCTCATGAAGTCGGAATCCTGCGCATGGCCGGTGACGGCGGAGGCGTCGTCGACGAGAACCTGAAATTCCTTGAGTACGACAACATCTACGCATGCGACAACTCCGTCTTTCCGACCTCGCCAGCGGCGAATCCCAGCCTCACCCTGGCTGGTCTGAGTCTGAGATTGGCCCGCCATCTCGCCGGCCGATGACCCGGAGGCCCATCGCATGCTGAACTACTGGCTGCAGGAGCTGATCGACGGATGGTTGCGCCACAGACTCAAATGTCGTGGGAGCGGGGAGCGCGCTGGTGTGCGGCCTCAACCCGCTGTCCCCGGTGGGCTCTGCGGCTCGTTCGTTCAGCTCCGCGCGGAGGTGTTGCGGCCGGTCACCGTGGATGCGACGACGACCAGAACGGCCGCGATCGCGATAGCCACGATCCAGCGCACCCAGTCGATGCCTGCGCTTCCGTCACCGCCGAAGGCGGTGTAGACGAACCATCCGAGGATTACGCCGCCGATTCCGCACAGTACGGTGAGCCAGATCGGGATGTTGTCCTTGTTGCCGGGCGCGACGAACTTCCCGAGCAGGCCGATGATGATGCCCGCGACGATGACTCCGATGATCTCCATGTGTCCATTCCTCGTGTAGCTCGTGAGCCGCTGGGCGATGCGCCCGCAGCGATGATCCAGTGCCCAGGCGCAAACCCGTTGCCCCCGGGCTGTCGGATCCGGAGCGGGCGTTCGTAGGAGCGCTAGAGCGGCTGGCCAAAGTGACCGCCGATCAACGCCACACGGACACGCTCTCGGCCGCCGGGCACACCGTCGTCAGCACGCGAACGCGGGCATCGAGGGGCCTCCTGGGCCGCCACGGCTGTGTTGGCGTCGTGACCGCTCGAATTGCGGCAGTGTTGGGTGGGGCCGGCTGGGAACCGGGGGCGGGAAAGAGTTCGACGCCGTCGGATCGGAGTAGCCCGTGATGTTCTGCCCCGTCTGCTCGCCTGGTGCGGGCGCAGCGGTCGGGGGCTGACGATGGCCCCCGAGTACCCCCTGTTGGCTGGGCGTTACCGTTTGCTTGATCGGCTCGGGCGCGGCGGCATGGGGATCGTCTGGCGGGCGCGGGATGAGCTCCTGGGCCGGCCGGTTGCGGTGAAGGAAGTCGTTGTTCCGCCGGAGCTGCCCGAAGAAGAGCGGGAGGTGCTTCGTCGGCGGACGTTCCGCGAGGCCCAGTCGGCGGCCCGGTTGACCCATCCGAACGTCGTCACGATGTACGACGTGGTCGAGGAGGACGGTCGGCCATGGCTCGTGATGGAGCTGGTGCCGTCACGCACGCTCCGGCAAGTGATTCACGAGCGCGGGCGGTTGCCGTGGCGGGAGGTCGCCGGCATCGGCCTCGAGGTGCTGGCCGCTCTGCAGGCGGCGCGCTCGGCCGGCGTACTGCACCGAGACGTGAAGCCGAGCAATGTGCTGCTTGCCGACGACGGGCGGGTGGTGCTCACCGATTTCGGCATTGCCAGCCTCGAAGGCGACGCATCGCTGACTCGGTCCGGCGCGCTGGTCGGTTCGCCCGCTTTCATCGCTCCTGAACGGGTCCAAGCGCGCGGCGCCGTACCGGAGTCGGATCTGTGGTCGTTGGGTGCCACTCTGTACACCGCCGTGGAAGGACGGTCACCGTTCGACCGGGGCTCTGCCTTGCCGACGCTGGCCGCGGCCGTCACCGAGCCGCCCGACCCAGCTCACCACGCGGGACCCCTGTGGCCGGTCATCGAAGGCCTGTTGAGCAAGGATCCGGCCGCGCGGATGACGGCCGCCGAGGCGACCCGTCTGCTGCGCCTGGCTGTGTGGACGACGGACGTCGCGACATCCGCAGCCGATCGATCAGATGCACCAACTCCCGAGGGCCCGCCGTCGGTTGCTCAGCGGCCGTGGGAAGACTCCGATCGGGACAGCGGTCAGCGGACCCGCCTGCTGCCCATCGCGTCGTTCGCGCCGGGGGCCGATCCGCCGGCGCAGTCGGTTCGTGTCCCACTCGCCGCAGGCGACGATTCCAGTACGGGGGAGAACGACGGCCACCGGTCTCCTCCCGGGGCGGCGACTGTCGCAGGACCGCCGAATCGGATTGTCCGAATGGTCCTCCCTGCTGCTGTGGCGTGCCTCTTGGTGCTAACGGCTGTGGCGGGCTGGGCGATGATGAGGCAGGCCGGTGACCCTTCGGGGGGCCAGCCGGCGCCGGCGGCGCGGCCGACTCAGGCCAGCCAGGCGTCGCGCAGTACGTCGACCGCCCAACGCCCACCGAGCGCCTCACCGACCGCGAAGGGCACCCGAACCGCGGCACCGACAAGTGCCACACGGGCGCCGACGGCAACTCGTTCGCCATCCGTCACTCGGTCGCCTTCGACAGAGCCGTCCACCCCGGTCGCGGCCGTGCCTGCCGGGTTCGAACGTCACCGCGACCCGACCGGATTCTCCGTCGTGGTACCGGAAGGGTGGAGGTCCGAACGAGACAGCGGCCAGGTGTACTTCCGCGAACCTTCCGGATCGGGCCTGCTGATTATCGACCAGACCGATCGACCGAAGGCCGATCCCGTTGCCGACTGGCGCCAGCAGGAGGAGGCTCGCCGCAGCGGCTATACCGATTACCACCGAATTCGGATCGAAGCAGTCGACTACTTCGACAAGGCGGCGGACTGGGAATTCACCTACGCCGCACGCTCTGGGCATCAGCACGTCCTGATTCGTGGTGTGGTCACCAGCGCGCAGCAGGCGTACGGAATCTACTGGTCCACACCCGACGACCAGTGGGAGGACAACCTGCCGGTCCTGCAAACCATCTTCGAGACCTTCCAACCCGCCTCGTAAAGGGTCCGCCCTCCGACCACGGCGGGCACCCAACCGATGCCAGCAGTCCGTGGCTCCAATCTGCGCGAGTACTTCTGGCCGCTCGTTACGACGTCGAGGAGTTGGAGGCGGCGGTTCTGGACGAGTCCGGTTCGGACAAGTCCGACGGTCGAAGGACTGAAGGACAGGGCTTGTCCGACCCAGGCTCCGCGGGCGGACGCTATGCCGACGATCGGAGGGGCGTCCCCGGGCGTGCGAGACGTTCACGCCCGGGGACGATCAACTCCTGGTCGGTCAGTCAGGGGCGACGGAGGTCGTCGGGCGGCGGGGGCGGGGTGTTCGGCGGGTTGCCGAAGCTGCTGGCGGCGCCGGTCGGTGAGGTTCTCGTCGGCTCGCTGGGCTGCGGTTCCCACGGGCTGCGTTGGGCGTCCTCGCGCCCCCGCTGGTACGCCTCGTCGCGGGAGCGTGCGCTGGGGAAGTCATCCTCGGCCCGGTTCAGCCAGCGTTCCCAGCGGCTCTGCATCGGGCGGACCATGCCGCCACCCATACCCACTACGATCACGCCGGCGACGGTGGCGAGGACTGCGATGAGCACTGGCGTGGTCACTGCGGTCGCAACGCCGATCTGGTTGAGCGCCGCGATCACGCCGAGCGCGATCACGAAGATCTGGATCGCTTTCGCGACCAGTTGCCCGTAGGTGAGGGCGCTCAGCGCGGTGCCGACGAGGTCACGCAGTACGTTGGCGATGGCCGCGGCCACGACCACGATGACGATCGCGACGACCGCGCGGGGCAGCCAGCCGACGATCGCGGCGAGCAGGTCGCTGACCGGGTTGGGCCCGAAGACCCCGAACGCGAACTGCAGTGCGATCAGCAGGACGGCGTAGTAGACCAGGGCGGCGATCAGACCGCTCGCGTCGTACTTGGACTGCTCGAGTGCCCGCCCGACACCACCGCGCTCGACCGCGCGATCGAACCCGACCCGACCGAGTACGACGTCGACGATCTTGCGCAACGCCTTGGCGATCAGCCATCCGATCAGCAGGATCACCAAGAACAGCGCGAACTTGGGCAAGAACGTGATGATCGCGCCGACCGCGTCGTTCCATGACTGGGTCAGATCCATGGGCGCTGCTTCCCTTCGATCAGCCCGGCCGATCTCCCCAGCCGATCTCGGGCAGCCTCATCCGTCCGGTCCCCAGGTACCCCAAAGCTCCGGCGAAAACGCCCGAGTTCCGGAATTCCAGGTGAGAGGACGGTGCGAGCGGTTGGTTTTCAGTTGTCCTTGTCGGGCTGTTGGTCTGGTTGGTCGGTGCGCGCCTGCAGTTGCGCCGCGAGGCGGCGACGCCACTCGTACAACTGGGCGAGCGCCTGCTGCCGGACGGCCTCGCCGACGGCGGCGCCCGCTCGGCGGAGGGTCGGACCGTGCTCAAGCCAATAGCTGCGCAACGCGCGCTCGAGCTCGGCCGCGTCGGCGCCGCCGCGTCCTGCTCGACGCAGCGCGTGCCGGACGGCGCTGAGGTCGGCCTCCGCGGCGCCGTATCGTCCGAGGTCGCTGTCCTCGGACTCGTGGTTGTGGGATGTCACGTCGGCTGGATTCGTGGGGCGGCTCCGCCGCGGCCGGCGCCGAGGCCCTGGAGGAGGCGGATGAGGGCGTCGAGGAGGTTCTGCAGCAGGTTCCCTAGAACTCCGCCGAGATCCACACCGTCGAGCAGGCCGGCAATGGCGCACAGCAGGTTGCCGAGCAGGTTGCCGGGGCCGGGGATCGCGGTGATGTCGAGGACCACCTGGTTCAGTTGCACCCGTAGACCGAGGAGGTTGAGGTCCAGGGGGCCGAGCTCGAGGTGCAGGATGGGACAGACGGCTGGTTGAGGCGGCTCGGTCATGGCCGGCCTCCAATCTCAGGTTTGTGGGAGGCACCCGCCTGGCCCGTGTGCCGTGGGCCCGAGGTGAGCCCACTCATCGAGTCTCGATCCGCCCCTCTGACACACGCAAACCAATGCGCGTCGCCTTCGATGTGATCGCCAACGCCCCAAAAACAGGGCAATCCGGGCCGTCAACGCCGCCGTTGGTTGACCACTCGCCATACCGGATCGACGACGTCCGGGCCCATCGTCACGGGGGTGCCTCTGAGGCAGTGTCGTTCCTCCTCGGAATGAGAACGTCGGCGGTTCGATTCCGACAGGCGGCTCAGCCCAAGAACTCGAGGTCATCCCTGAAGGAGCGGGGGCGGTCACGAGGTAACCGGTATGTTTCGTCGGGCTCGCGATTCGTCGGGACGCTCGCCGCTGGACCCGGGCGGCGTCTGCCCGCCGTTTCTGATTCGGATCAGCGCCTTGCCTCCTGCCCCCCGGGGTCCGGGCGGCGACGGGCGCTTCCCCTTGTCGGGGCGTTGCGAACGGACGAAACTCAGGACTGCGACCACCCGGCCGGTGCTCGGGGCAGCTGGGCGCGCCGCGCAGAAGCGATCCATCTACCCGAGGAGCGTCATGCGCAGGATCAAGGTCGCCGCGACGGTCGCCGCGGCATTTGCAGCACTACTTCTGCCGACGCTGGCCCACGCCGCGCCGATCACCCCCGGCGGTTCGACGGAAGTCACCGTGGGCAGCAACGACCAACTGTTCTCGCAGAACAAGCAGAACGAGCCGGGTCTGGCCGTGAACCCGGTCAACCCCGCGATCCTCGCGGCGGGAGCCAACGACAACATCGACATGGAGGCGTGTAACGCCGGCGATGACCGCACCTGCCCGTTCACCCCGGGCGTGGGCTTGTCCGGCATCCAGTTCTCGACCGACTCCGGCCGCACCTGGACGCAACCGACGTACACCGGCTTCTCGGCGCGCGTCGCCCCGTCCTGCCTCGGTGCACCCGACGTCGCGCCTGGCCAACCCCCGGCCGGCGACACCGGCTGCGTGCCCGATCCGAACGGCCCGATCGGCACCCTGCCCAACTACGACGTCAACGGCATGGTCTCCAACGGCGACCCGGAACTGGTCTTCGGTCCCGTGCCCGACGCCTCAGGAAACTTCTCCTGGGACAATGGGCAGCGGCTGTACTACGCGAACATCGCCACCAACTTCCCGGGCAATCCCGGCTTCCCCGGTGATGCGGCCATCGCGGTGTCCCGCACCGATGACGTGGCGGGCGCCATCGCCGGTGACAACGACGCCTGGATGGACCCGGTGGTCGTGACGAGGCAGAACCAGGCATTGTTCAGCGACAAGGAACAGGTCTGGGCCGACAATGCCGAGAGTAGCCCCCACTTCGGCAACGCCTACGTCTGCAACGTCGGGTTCCGAGGGGCCGCCGGAGCCGAACCCGTGCTGTTCGCTCGTTCCACCGACGGCGGCGACACATGGACGACCCGCCAACTGTCGGCTGCGACGAACAACAACCAAACCGGCGGACGGCAGGGCTGTGCCATCCGAACCGACAGCGAAGGTGTGGTCTACGTCGTATGGGTCGGCACTGACATCCGAACGCGCGAGGGCGTCTTCTTCCAGGCCCGGTCGTTTAACGGTGGCCAGAACTTCGAGCGACCCAGGGCCGTCGTCTCAGGGCTTGGCGGAATCGGGCAGTTCGACCCCGCCCAGGGCCGGTTCACCATCGACGGCATCGCGGGCGCCCGGACCAACACGTTCCCGTCGTTCGACATCGCCAATGGTGCGCCGAGCGGTGCGGACGCCACCGACCAGATCCTGCTCACCTGGTCGGACGACAGCCAGGGAACCAACCTCGAGAAGGCGTTCCTGGTGAGCTCGACCAACGGGGGCGGCACCTACTCGGCCAGGGTGGTAGTCAGCGAGGGCAGCGACCGAGCCAACTTCCCGGCGGTGGCAATCTCGCCCGACGGCACCGACGCATGGCTGGTCTACAACGCCTGGCTCGACCCGTGGCGCAACGACACGACCTCCCCACGCCGCGTGCTGGGCGTGGTCCGGCACGCCGACATCACCGGCACGGCCCACACGGTCGGCGCGTTCACAACGCTGTTGCGTGGCGCGATCGGCGACGGGCGCGCGTCCAGCGCCAATAGCCTGACCTCGGAGTTCCTCGGCGACTACAACTACGCCGTCGCCACGCGGGACTACGGCTCCGGCGTGTGGAACGACATGCGCAACGGAGCTGTCTGCCCCGCCATCAACACCTACCGTCAGGCGTTCGTCGAGGACGTCCTGGCCGGCACCACCGAACCGATTGTGGGAGACCAGAAGGAGGATCAAGACGCGGCAGCCGAACTGCCGGCCACGCACTCCACGGAGTTGCGCCCAGGACCCAACAACGACTGCCCGGCGACCTTCGGCAACTCCGACCACTTCGGCGGAACCTTCAGCGACGACTCCTGAGCCCTTCCGAGCCGTAGCCACCACAACCGACGGCCGCCCACATGGGCGGCCGTCACGGAGTGCGGTCCGCGGTGAGGTCACTTCGGTTCGTCAGGTCTCTGACCTGCGGGTTCTTGTTGCGCGCCCGGCAGGATTCGAACCTGCGACCAACGGATTAGAAGTCCGACGCTCTATCCAGCTGAGCTACGGGCGCGTGGCAGGGAAGAGTCTCTCAGATCCGGGGTGGATCGTGCGCGTGGGTTACCGGTGGGCGGGTCGAACCACAGGCTTGTCGTTCCATCCAGGTAACGCTGCGTGGGTGGTCCTGCCGTGCGGTGGGGTCCCCAACTAGGCTGCGGGCATGAGTTACCCCTCACCAGGCCCAGCCGGCGCGCCGCCACCCGCGGCGGGGTCGGCGTACTCGCCCGGCGGACCGTACCCGCAGCCGAACGTGCTCGGCAGCCACCCCGTCCCGGGGCAGCGGCGGAACCAGGGCATCCTGATCGGCATCGTGGTCGCGGTCGTCTTCGCGATCGCGGGCCTGGTGATCTTCGGCATCGTGGCCAAGTCGACCGGCGCGGGCGGCTTCACCTGGGGGCTGGTGTTCGCGTTCGTCCCCGTCATCCCGGTGATCGCGCTGTACCTCTGGCTGGACCGTTACGAACCGGAGCCGACCAAGTACGTTCTGTTCGCACTCTGCTGGGGTGCCTTCATCGCCACCCTGGTCGCAATCTTCATCAACACCGAGGTCTCGCACTGGATGGAGGAGACCGGCAGCGGCGGCAACCGCTCGGCCGTCTTCGTCGCGCCACCGGTCGAGGAGTTCGCCAAGGGGTCGGTCATCCTGCTGCTGGCGCTGGTACGGCGCAAGGAGTTCGACGGCATCATCGACGGCCTGGTCTACGCCGGCATGGTCGGCGTCGGGTTCGCCTTCACCGAGAACATCCTCTACTACGGCCGCATCTTCAGTCAGCTCTCCGAGGAGGGCGGCAGCGACGCGGGCCTGCGCGGGGTGTTCGTGCTGTTCTTCTTCCGCGGGTTCCTCTCGCCGTTCGCGCATCCACTCTTCACCTCGTTCACCGCGATCGGCATCGGCATCGCCGTACGCCATCGCAGTACCTGGGTCCGGTTCCTGGCGCCGCTCGTCGGCTACCTGGCCGCCGTACTGGCGCACGCGTTGTGGAACGCCTTCGCGAGTTGGGCGCAGGGCGCCGGCTTCTTCATGGCCTACCTGTTCCTGATGGTCCCGATCTTCATCGGCATGGTCGTCTTCGCCCTGGTGATGCGGTCCCGGGAGGGGAAGATGATCGCCTCCCGGCTCTACGACTACGTCCGGTTCGGCTGGCTGGTCGCCCAGGACGTGCCGCTGATCGCGACGCTGCGCGGGCGCAAGGCGCTGCGGCAGAACGCGAAGCGGTACGGCGCCGAGGCCGAAGCCGCCGCGAAGGCGTTCCAGCGCAACGCCACCGACCTGGCGTACCTGCGGGACAAGATCGTCCGCCAGGTGATCGGCCCGGACGCGCTGGACACCGAGAAACGGCTGCTGAACGAGCTCCGGGCCCGGCGTCCGAGCGTGCCGTTCCCGCCGATGCCGGCCTTCGCCCAGGCCACCCCGCAGTTCCAGGGCCCGGTACCGGGCGGTCCGCCGGGTCCGCCGTACCCGGGACCGGGGGCGCCGGGAGGTCCGCCACCGGGTGGTTACCCGCCTGCTCAGGCGGGGTATCCCTCGGGTCAAGCCGGTTACCCAGCGGGCCAGCCCGGTTACCCACCGGGACCCCCTGGTCAGCAAGGACCGCCGGGAGGATACGGTCCGTATCCACCATCGCAGTGACTGCCACCCGTCCACGCCGCCACACGGGGATGACGATGACTTTGCTTCTGCGCTGTCCGACCGGGCACTCTGTGCTCGTGGGCGGACGCCGTGGCTGACATCAGGTCAGCAGCTGGTGAGGGTTCGGAGCCGCGGGTTCCGGACCGGGATCAGCCTGCCCAGGAGCTGGCGAACCTGATCGCCCAATCAGATGCCAAAGGCAAAGGCTTCTGGCGCCGCCGCCGCCGCAAATCCACCACCACGGAACCCGCCGCCCCCGCCGAGGCCCCTGGTACGGCGAAGCCGACCACCGAGCACCCTGACGCGCCGAACGACGCCGCCGCGCCGTCTGCAGCAGCGGAGCCGACCGCCGACGCGGACAATCCGGAGGCCGCGGCTCCCGAACTGTCTGCAGCAGCCGCGGAGGCCGCGGAGGCTTCCGGGTCGACCGCCGAGACAGACGCGCCCACCGACGAAGAGGCCCCTGCCAAGGAAGCAACCAGCGAGGCCCGTGCCGCCGACAGCCAGGCGGCTGACGGCCAGGCCGCTCAGGACGGTGCCGCGCAGACTTTCCCGGAGCCGGCGCAGACTGAACCGGGGCAACCCGCACCCAGGCAGGCTGAGTCTGCACAAGCTGCAGCTGGGGGAGCTGGGTCTGTACAAGCTGCGCCCGCGGGAGCTGGGTCTGCGCAAGCTGCACGTGCGGGGGCTGAGACGCAGGCCGAGCGTCCGGTTGTAGGCGTCGTCTACGAGCCTGACGAGTCGCCGGACGGCTTTCCCCTCGAGTACGCCAACATCATCGTCGGCCTCCCCAAGAAGTCCACGGACGCCGAGCAGCCCGCTGAGGCGGAAGCCAAGCCCAAGTCGGCAAAGTCCAAGAAGTCAGGCAAGTCCGGCGCCAAGCAAGCCGCAACCCCGGCTGAGCCCACCCCCGACGCCTCCGGCCAGGCTGCCGACGCCGCCCGGGCCGAAGCCCCCGACGGCCAGCACGCACCCGACCCGTCCGCGGCTTCAGAGCGGATGGAGGATTCAGCCGAGCCCCAGGATGCCGAGCATGCCGACGCGTCCGAGCAGCCCGACGCTTCCGAGCAGACGGAGGCTTCCGAACAGTCGGCGGCCTCGGCCGAGCAGCAGGCGTCTGAGCAGCCCGAGGCTTCCGAGCAGGTGGAGGCTGCCGAGCAGGCGGAGGACTCGGTCGAGTCGCAGGACTCCGAGGGTCCCGGCGCCTCGGATGAGCAGGCTGACGGGGCAGCGGTTCCGGCTCAGGGGGGCGAGTCGCCCCAAGCGGAGTCTGAGCAGGCAGATGGCGTTGCCGATGAGCCTACTGCCGAGCAGGCTGAGGGCGCTGGGCCGACTGAGGGTGCTGAGTTGGCTGAGGGTGCTGAGGTTCCCGAGGGCGCTGCTGGGGGCTCCGGCGAGGCAGACGAGCAGTCCGATGCGGCGGAGCAGTCGGAGACAGCTGAGCAGTCGGAGGTCTCCGAGGAGTCCGGCGAGTCCGGCGAAGGATCGACCGCCAGCGCCGGTGAGGAGCCGCAGACATCCGAGCAGGCCGAGGCGTCACACGGCGAGGCGTCAGGCGAGGAGTCGGCCGCTGGCGAGTCCTCCGAGCAGTCTGAGGGGTCGGAGGGCGCGGGTGGGGCTGCCAGGGATGCCGAGGCGGCGTCTGGACAGGCCGGCGAGGCTGACGTGGCCGCGGCCGGGGTGCAGGGGGCGGCTGAGAGCGACGACGCTTCGGGCGTGCAGCCGCAGGCGTCTGGTGAGGCTGGAGCAGACGAGCAGTCGGTGGTCGCTGAGGCTCACGAAGGTGGGTCGGCTGACGAGGTGACGACCGAGGAATCCGGCGAGTCTTCCGCGAATGGGGCGTCTGGCGGGGATGAGCAGTCCGGGGATGGCGCGGCGCAGAAGGCTGGCGAGGAGGCTGCAGCTGCGGACGCAGGCGAGCAGTCGGTTGGTGAGGGTTCCGGGGATGCCTCCGGAGAACCTGCAGGCGAGGCCTCCCGGGAGTCGGCTGGCGAGGGTTCCGGGGAGGCTGGCGAGGGGGCTGGGGAAGGGGCCGCGGGTGGGGAGGTTGAGGAGCCTGCGGAGGAGTTGAGTGCGGAGCAGTTGGCGGAGCGGGTGGCTGCTGAGCAGGCGGCTATGGCTTTGATTACTGCGTTGATGCGGCTGCGGGGGGCTTTGGGGAGTAGCCAATTGCCGCTGGATGTGGTGGGGGCTGATGAGGCTCGCCAGCAGCAGAAGGCGATGTTGGATCAGCTGGATGACTACATCTTGCCGCGGTTGGTGCAGCTCGAGGCTCCGGTGCTTGCGGTGGTTGGTGGGTCTACTGGCGCGGGGAAGTCGACGCTGGTCAACACGATCATCGGGAAGGTGGTCAGCGAGCCGGGGGTACTGCGGCCGACTACTCGGTCGCCTGTTCTGATTCACCACCCGGCTGACGCGGACTGGTTCGTTGGGGACCGGGTGTTGCCGGGGATGGCGCGGTCCAGTGGGGACAAGCCGGGTGGGATGGAGGATCCGGGGCAGCTGCGATTGGTTGCCGCTGACACCGTTCCGCGCGGGCTCGCGATCCTGGATGCGCCGGACATCGACTCCGTTGTCGAGGCGAACCGGGACCTGGCGACTCAGCTGCTCGCGGCGGCCGACCTCTGGTTGTTCGTGACCACGGCGGCCCGGTACGCGGACGCCGTACCGTGGGAGTTCCTGCAGAGTGCGTCGGACCGGAGTACGGCGGTCGCGGTCGTGCTGGACCGGGCGCCGGAAGACACCATCGACGACATCACCGGGCACCTCGCCCAGATGCTGCTCGAGCGCGGGCTCGGCGACTCGCCGCTGTTCTCGATCAAGGAGACGGTTGTCGACGGCAACGGCATGCTGCCGGCCGAGACGGTTGCCTGGATCAAGGACTGGCTGATCGACCTGGCCGCCGACCAGGAGGCGCGGTCGGCTGTCGTCCGCCGTACCCTGCACGGCGCCGTTACCGCGATGGTGAAGAAGACCCCGCCGTTCGCGGCCGCGGTCCGGGCGCAGGCTGAGACCGCGATCGAGCTGCGATCGACGGCGGAAACGGCGTACGACCGGGCGGTCAAGGACATCGCGAAGGCGACGCAGGACGGCACGCTGCTGCGCGGCGAGGTGCTGGCCCGTTGGCAGGAGTTCGTCGGGACTGGCGAGCTGCTGAAGGGCCTGCAGACCAACGTCGGTCGGATGCGCGACAAGATGAAGAACGCGGTCGTCGGCAAGCCGCCACCGACCCGCGACCTGAACGATGCGGTCGAGTCCGGCCTGGAGTCGTTGCTGCGCGAGCACGCCGAGGCAGCCGCCGAGCGGGCCGAGGAGTCGTGGCAGTCCACCGCGCCGGGCCGTCAGTTGCTGGCAGCCGGAGACCGCGACCTCGGCCGGATGTCAAAGGACTTCCCGGGAGCGGCTGGTCGCGCGGTCCGTGAGTGGCAGGGCTTCGTGCTTGATCTGGTCCGCAAGGAGGGCGCTGACAAGCGCTCGACCGCCCGCATCCTCGCGTACGGCGTGAACGGCCTCGGCCTCTCGCTGATGATCGTGATCTTCGCCAGTACGGCGGGCATCACCGGAGCCGAGGTGGGTGTCGGCGCCGGAACCGCCGTGGTCGGGCAGAAGTTGCTGGAGGCCGTTTTCGGCGATCAGGCCGTTCGGACCCTGGTCGCTAAGGCCCGGGAGGATCTTGACGGTAGGGTTCATGCCTTGATGGATGCCGAATTCGCCCGCTATCTGGCTGTCCTCGACCAGCATCCGGTCGATCCCGAAGCAGCCAGGCAACTGACGGAGGCCGCGCGCGCGGTGGAGGACTGCACGTGACGGGAATTGTGGATACGGTCAAGGGCCTGGTGAGGGGCTCTACCGATGTCCTGACGAAGATCGAGGCACTGGAGCAGGCCGCGGAGGCCGGCCAGGGCCGGCTGGACCCGGTGGTGCTCACCGAGGCCACGCAGATCGTGGACCGGGCCGGGCAGCGGCTGCGGATGTCCGGCGAGCTGACCGTGGTCGCGCTGGCCGGTGCGACCGGCTCCGGCAAGTCGTCGCTGTTCAACGCGATGACCGGACTCGACCTGGCCGCGATCGGCACCCGCCGGCCGACCAGCTCGATGCCGCTCGCCTGTGTCTGGGGTGAGGAGCCGGCCGGCGAGATCCTGAACTGGCTGGGGATCCCGCGCCGCCATCAGGTGCAGCATCGCAGCTCCCTGGAGGACGCGAGGTCGGAAGACCTGGACGGTCTGGTCCTGCTGGACATCCCCGACCACGACTCGACCGAGGTCGAGCACCGCCTGATCGTCGACCGGCTCGTGGAGCTGGTCGACATGCTCGTGTGGGTGGTGGATCCGCAGAAGTACGCCGATGCCGCGCTGCACAACCGGTACATCAAGCCGTTCGCATCGCACTCCGGGGTGATGGCGTTCGCGCTGAACCACATCGACAAGCTCACCCCGGACCAGCGCAAGAGCTGCCTGAACGACCTGGATCGCCTGCTCAAGTCGGACGGACTCAAGTCGCCGAACGTCGTTGCGACGTCCGCGGTGAACGGTGACGGTCTGGAAGAGCTGCGCACGCTGCTGGTCAAGCGGGTCAACAACAAGCGGTCCGCACGTGAGCGGCTCGCCGCAGACGTCGACCGTGTCGCGGACCGGATGGCGAGCCAGTGCGGCAACGCGAAGACTCCGGAGATCGCCAAGGCCGACATCACCGAGCTCGTCGACGCGCTGTCCGACGCGAGCGGCGTGCCGGTGGTCGTCGACGCCGTACGGCGTTCCTACCTGCAGCGGGCTCGTGGCGCGACGGGATGGCCGGTCACCAAGTGGCTTGGGCGATTCCGGCCGGATCCGTTGCGGAGGCTGCACCTGGATCAGGTGCCGAGGCAACAAGGCAAGGCGCTGCGCAGGTCCGCCTCCCACGAGGTGGCGATCGCGCGCTCCTCGTTGCCTGCGGCAACACCCGTGCAGCGCGCGCGGATGGACACCGCTGTCCGCACGATCACCAACAAGGCGGCCGAAGGACTGTCCCGTCCGTGGGCCGACTCCGTCCGCACGGCGGTCCGTCGCCGCGAGGAGTCGCTCGGCGACGAGCTCGACCAGGCGGTTGCTCGCACCGACCTCGGGACGAGCAACAACCCCGGTTGGTGGAGTGCGGTGCGGTTCATCCAGTGGCTGCTGTTCCTGGTGGCGCTCGGTGGTGGGCTGTGGCTCGCCGCGCTGGCCGTGTTCGGCTTCCTGCAGTTGGAGGACCCGCCGCTGCCGAAGTGGAACGGCATCCCGTACGCCACGATCATGCTGATCGGCGGCGCGGTCCTGGGTGTCGCTGTCTCGTTCGCGTGCCGCCTCTTCGCCACCAGCGGAGCCGCCCGTCGGGGCCGCCTGGTCGCCAAGGCGCTCCGGACCGAACTCGAGAAGGTTGCCGACAGCCACATCGTGGCGCCGGCCCGGGCCGAGCTCGACGCCTACACGACCTGCCGCGACAACCTGGCGACCGCCCGCCGCTAGTCCTTCACAGCTGTCCCACGGGGTAGTCACCGTGGGACGGCTGGGGCCGCCCGCGGTCGGGCGGCGGCCGACAGCCTCTCGGGTGCGTGCCGTCAGACCTCGGCGCCGGGGGAGTACTGCGCCATGGAGAGTTTGGCGGCTTCTGCCAGGTCCTCTTCCTTGGTCGTGCCGGAGGCGCGGACGGAGTCGATCCAGGCGCGGACGCAGTGCTCGTTGTACTTGATGACCTCGGGGGAGTTGGCCATCTCCATCGGGTCGGTGTCCTCGGGAAGCTCGCCGTTGACGTAGAGGGCGAGGCCGAGGACGGCGCCGTCCCAGCCGGGGCCGACCCAGAGCGCGCCGGAACCGCCGGGGGCCGGGGGTTCGCTCATCGAGTGCTCGAGCTCGAGCTCGGTCGAGGCGCCGGAACCTGGCGCCAAGCGCAGCTCGAGCAGGCTGGTCGGCCCGCCGAACGTGACCTTGAACCGCTTCGGCGGCTCGCACTCCAGGATCTCGCCGCCGGCGTTCCCCTCCAGCTGGAAGGAGCCGCCGACCTTGAGGTCGCCGGTGACCGGCAGGAACCAGCGCCGCATCCGCTCCGGATCCGTCAGCGCGTCCCAGAGCTCGTCGGGGTCGGCTTGGTACGACCGGCGCATCACCACCGTGACCGTCTCCCCGGTCCGGCTGACTTCGCGCTGAACCGCGTTGATGTGCTCGAGGATGTCGATCACGGTCTTGTCCCTCTCGTCTCAGGCTGCTGTGCAGCCCAGACTGCCGCTCATCACTTATATAAGTCAAGGCTGAGATAGTCATGCGGCCTCGGACTCCCTGGTGGTCGGGGTGAGGGGCAGCGGGGTGACGGAGTACTCCTCGGCCGGGTACGGCGAGGCGGAGGCGTCGGCGGCGCCCGACGAGGCGCTCCCGTAGTCTCCGGACGAGGCTGGGGAGCCGGAGGCGGATGTGTCCGACGAGTTGGTTGCGCCGGCGCTACGGGGTGGGGTCTTGGTGAAGGTTGTCGTGCCGCGGTTGAGGTCGTGGCCGAGGGAGAAGGCTTCAAGGATGACGCGGCTGCGGGTTTCGCCGGTGTCGTCGGTCCACTCGTGTGTTCGCAGGCGGCCGGTGACCAGGACCGGTTGGCCGACATGCACCGATTCGAAGGCGTTCTGGGCGAGGATGCGCCAGCACTCGACGGTGTACCACGTCGTCGGTTTGGCGACGTAGATCCCGAGGTTGCGGTCGAATGTCCGGGGTGTCGAACCGAGCCGGAACGTCGCCCGGGCGGTCTGCCCGCCGAGCTCCTTGAAATCCAGGTCGCTGCCGACCCAGCCCTGCACCGTCACATAGGTCTCGCCGAGGCTCATGATGGCCACCTTCCGATCGGTTGCGGATGCGCTGTCACCGGAGAAGATGCAGGGGTCGCGGCGGGTTCCGCAGTACCGATCGCCGATCTGTGGACAACCGAGGGCTGGTTGGGAACACCCTGGCCCGAGCACATAGGCTCTGGGGTATGGCGGAATTCATCTACACGCTTCGCAACGTCCGGAAGGCGCACGGCGACAAGGTCGTTCTCGACAACGTCACGCTGAACTTCCTCACCGGCGCGAAGATCGGCGTGGTCGGGCCGAACGGCACCGGTAAGTCCTCGCTGTTCAAGATCATGGCGGGGCTCGACCAGCCCTCCAACGGTGAGGCGCGGCTGGCCGACGACGCGACGGTCGGGATCCTGCTGCAGGAACCGCCGCTGACCGAGGGCAAGACGGTCCTCGAGAACGTCGAGGAAGGCGTCGGCGACACCAAGCAGAAGCTGGACCGCTTCAACGAGATCTCCGCCGAGCTGGCCGACCCGGACGCGGACTACGACTCGCTGCTCGCCGAGATGGGCGACCTGCAGACCGAGCTAGACCACCGCAACGCGTGGGACATCGACGCCCAGTTGGAGCAGGCGATGGACGCGCTGCGCTGCCCGCCGGCCGATGTGCTCGTGGACAACCTATCCGGTGGTGAGCGCCGCCGGGTCGCGCTGTGCAAGCTGCTGCTGCAGCAGCCCGACCTGCTGCTGCTCGACGAGCCCACCAACCACCTGGACGCCGAGTCCGTGCTGTGGCTGGAGCAGCACCTGCAGAAGTACCCGGGCGCCGTCATGGCGATCACCCACGACCGGTACTTCCTGGACAACGTGGCCGAGTGGATCCTGGAGCTCGACCGGGGCCGGACCTACGGCTACGAGGGCAACTACTCGAAGTACCTGGAGACCAAGAAGCAGCGGCTCGTGGTCGAGGGGCAGAAGGACGCCAAGCGGCAGAAGATCCTGGAGCGCGAGCTCGAGTGGGTCCGGTCGAACGCGAAGGCCCGGCAGACCAAGAGCAAGTCCCGGCTGGCTCGGTACGAGGAGCTCGCGGCCGAGGCCGAGCGGGCCAAGAAGCTGGACATCGACGAGATCAACATTCCCGCCGGTCCGCGCCTGGGCAGCACCGTGCTCGAGGTGAGCAAGCTGGAGAAGGGCTTCGGCGACCGCAAGCTGATCGACGGCCTGTCGTTCTCGCTGCCACGCGCGGGCATCGTCGGCATCGTCGGTCCGAACGGTGTCGGCAAGTCGACGCTGTTCCGGATGATCGTCGGCCAGGAGCAGCCGGACGCCGGCTCGCTGAAGCTGGGTGAGACGGTCAAGATCTCGTACGTCGACCAGTCGCGCGGCGGCCTGGACCCGAAGAAGACGGTCTGGCAGCAGGTGTCCGACGAGCTCGACTTCATCAAGGTCGCGAACTTCGAGATGCCGAGCCGGGCGTACGTCGCCTCGTTCGGCTTCAAGGGCCCGGACCAGCAGAAGCCGACCGGGGTGCTGTCCGGCGGTGAGCGGAACCGGCTGAACCTCGCGCTGACGCTGAAGATGGGCGGCAACCTGCTGCTCCTCGACGAGCCGACCAACGACCTGGACGTGGAGACGCTCCAGTCGCTGGAGGACGCGCTGCTGGAATTCCCGGGCTGTGCGGTGGTCGTGTCCCACGACCGGTGGTTCCTGGACCGGGTGGCGACCCACATCCTCGCCTGGGAGGGCACCGAGCAGGACCCGGCGCAGTGGTTCTGGTTCGAGGGGAACTTCGCGTCGTACGAGGCGAACAAGGTCGAGCGGCTGGGGCCGGAGGCGGCACGGCCGCACCGCGTCACCTACCGGAAGCTGACTCGGGACTAGTCGAAACAAGACACCCTCAGCGCCCACCTCGCCACGTGCGAGGTGGGCGCTGCTGTTTCCAGTGACCTGATAGTTAGCCCTTGCGCTAAGTGTCAGAGCGAGCTAATACTTAGCCTTGTGGCTCAGTATTCGGTTGAGGTTGACGGAGTGTTCGTGGCGTTGGCTGATTCGACTCGACGGGGCGTCGTCCGGCGGTTGGGGCGGGGGCCGGCCAGTGTGGGCGAGTTGGCGAGTGAGTTCCCGATGACGCTGCCGTCGTTCATGAAGCATGTGCGGACGCTGGAGAGCAACGGGCTGATTCGGACGGTCAAGGTCGGGCGCGTGCGCACCTGTGTGCTGAACCGGGAGCGGCTCGCGCTGGTCGACGACTGGCTGGCTGAGCAGCGGCAGATCTGGGAGGACCGGACCGATCGGCTGGAGCGGTTCGTCACTGATTCGATGGAGGAGCAGGCATGAATCCGGAGCTCGACCTGACCCTGGAGCGCGTCATCCGCGCGCCTCGCGCCGTGGTCTGGAAGGCGTGGACGGATCCGGACCGGTTCGCGCAGTGGTGGGTGCCGGCGCCTGCCGTCTGCCGGGTGGAGCGGCTGGATGTCCGTCCCGGCGGCGCCATGGTGACGCGGCTGAGTGACGACGGCGAGCGGTTCGGCCCGCATCTCGACGCGACGTTCCTCGTCGTCGACGACCTGGAGCGGCTGGTCTTCACGAACGCGATCGACAGCAGTTGGCGCCCGGCGAAGCCCGAGCCGATCGCGATGACGGCCGAGATCAACCTGGCCGACCATCCGGACGGCACCGACTACCGCGTCGTCGTACGGCATGCCGACCCCGCGTCCCGCGCCCTGCACGAGCAGCTCGGCTTCGCGGACGGCTGGGGCACGGTCACCAAGCAGCTCGCCGAGCTTGCGGAGAGGACTGAACGATGAAGCTCCTGCTCACCGAGTTCGTCTCCCTCGACGGCGTCAGCCAGGGCCCCGGCTCGCCGACCGAGGACACCAGCGACGGCTTTACCAAGGGCGGCTGGCTCGTGCCGTACATCGACGAACAGTTCGTACGGCGGACGTCCGACTGGCTCGACCTGGCCGACGGCATCCTGCTCGGACGCCGCACCTACGAAGCGTTCGCCCGGGACTGGCCGGAGATCACCGACCCCGACGACCCGTACACCGCCCGGATGAACTCCCTGCCGAAGTACGTCGCCACCAACACGCTCACCGAGGGCAGCTGGAACCCGACGACCGTGCTCCGCGGCGACGCCGTCCAAACCGTCGGAGAGCTCAAGTCCCAGCCAGGACGTGAGCTCCAGATCCACGGCAGCGCCCGCCTCGGCAACGCCCTCCTGACCGCCGGCCTGGTCGACACCCTCAGGCTCGTCGTCGCCCCGACCGTGGTCGGATCAGGCCGACGACTGCTCGAGCACCCGAGTGAAGCCCTCGGCCTCCGGCTGGTCGAGCAGGAGGTGACGCCGAACGGCCTCGTCGTCCTCGAGTACGAGACCGTCGACGCCGCACGGGTCGCCGAGTACGAAGGCGTCACGGCCTTCGTGTAGCCAGGTGGTCAGCCAGGACCTCGGACACCACCCGAGGGCTCTCCGGCGAGTCGTACGTGATGAGCGCCTTCCAGAGCGCCCAGGCGCGGGCACGTGCCCACGTGCCCGCGTCCTGCCGTACGGCGTCCCGGAAGACCTCCCGGGATGCGCCGGAGAAGAACGTGTAGGCGATCACCAGGTCGCACGCCGGATCGCCGACGCCTGAGGTCCCGAAATCGATCACCGCGGACAAGCGGCCGTCCTGCACCAGCAGGTTGCCGCTCGCGATGTCGCCGTGGAACCACACCGGCGGCCGGACCCACGCCGTACCCAATGCCGTCTCCCAGACCTCCTGGGCGAGGTCGGTGTCGATCTGACCCTTAAGTACAGCGAGGGCTTCCATCGTCTCGTCGTGGTAATAATCCGGCGGCGCACCCCTGTAGAAGCTGTGCGCCCCTGCCGCAGGTCCACCGGTCGCGTCGCAACCCTGCAGCGCGAGGATGAACTCGGCGATCGAGCGGGCGAAGTCGGACAAGTCCGTGACGGTGTCGTACGACGAGGTCCGGCCGTCGATCCAGCGGCGGATCGCCCAGTGGTGCGGGTACCCGTGCCCCGGCTCGCCCTTGGCGACCGCCTCCGGGATCGGCACGGGCAACGACGGCGCCAGGATCGGCAGCCACTCGTGCTCCTTGTGTACGGCGGCGGCGTACGCCTCATGCGTTGGCAGCCGGGCCGTGAGGTCGGAGCCGAGCCGGTACGTCCGGTTGTCCCAGCCGTCGATCTTGACCGGAGTGACCGGCAGGTCGGCCCAGTGCGGGAACTGGTCGGTGAGCAGGCGTCGTACCAGGGCGGCGTCAATGCCGGCCCGGCCGTCTTGGTGAAAGTCCGTCACGCCACGAGAGTCTTCCCGGCCAGGCGCGACGGGCTCAAAGCATTTAGCTCTCCGCTACACCGTCCGCGCCGATGGAGTCCGCGAGAAAGGCAGAGATCACGCGCAGTTCGGCCTCGCTGCGGGTCGCGAGCACGGACTGAATGTGCTGGCCCTGCTCGGTGTACAGCGGGACCAGCTTCGCCTGGATCGCTTCCACCGACGGCGTGACCACGACCTTGCGGCGATCGCCCGGATCCGGCCGGCGGGTGACGAAACCGTGCGACTCCAGCCGGTCGATGACGCCGGTGACCGTGCCGGAGGTGAGGCCGGTGTGCTCGGCGAGTTGTCGCGGCGTCAACGGACCGTAGGTCTGCAGCAGGGTCATGAACTGCGAGTCGCTGGCACCCAGGCCGACCTTCGCGGAGACCGCGTGGTTGAACAGCACGACGTCCGCGATGAACCGGACCAGCCGCTGCTGGATCTCGGCGGCGAGCTCTTCTCGGGAACTGGTCATGGTTCGCCTCAGCATAGGGCTTGAATTTCTCTCGGATCTCCAAGATACTCGAATTACCGAGATACTTGAAGAACCGAGATAAGAGGGTCAGAGATGAAGGTACTGGTGATCGGAGGCGGGACCGGCGGGCTGGCGCTGGCGCACGGGTTGAAGCGCGCCGGGATCGAGGTGACGGTGTTCGAGCGCGACGCGTTGCGGACCGACGGCCTGCACGGCTACCGGGTCGGCATCGACCCGGACGGCAGCCGGGCCCTGCATGCGCTGCTGCCGAGCGAGCTCTACGACACGTTCGTGGCGACCAGGGCCCGCGACCCGAAGTACTTCAACATGCTCACCGAGGACCTCAAGGAGGTCCTGTCGTTCGACCTGCCGCCGGTAACCGACCCTGTGGCGAGTGAGAAGTCGATCAGCCGGATGACGCTCCGGCAGATCCTGCTGACCGGGCTGGAGGATGTGGTCGAGTTCGGCAAGGAGTTCACCCACTTCGAGCAGGGCGCCGACCGCGTCACCGCGTACTTCGCCGACGGTACGCACGCCACCGGTGATCTCCTGGTGGCCGCCGACGGCGCTCATTCCCGGGTACGGCGCCAGTACCTCCCGCAGGCGAAGACCGAGGAGACCGGGATCGTCGCGATCGCCGGCAAGCTCCCGATCACCGACGAGAGCGCGGGCCTGGTGCCGCCGAAGGTGTTCGAGGGGATCACGATGGTGAACGCCCCGCGTGGCCTGGCGTGCATCCTGCACGTGATGGAGTTCCAGTGGGACCGCGACGGGAACGTGAAGCACGGGATCGGCGGCAACACCGAGGAACTGATCCGGCGCTGGCCCGGCCTCCAGTTCGACAACACCCGTGACTACATCAACTGGGGTCTGTCGGCGACCGCGGACAAGCTGCCGGCCGACATCATGGACCTGCGTGGCGACGAGCTGATCGAGGTCGCCAAGCGGCTGACCGGTAACTGGCACCCGGATCTGCAGAAGCTGATCGGGCTGACCGATCCCGGCACGTGCTTCCCGGTCAACATCTGGACCTCGGTGCCGCTTGAGCCCTGGCAGACGACCAATGTGACGCTGCTCGGTGACGCGATCCACACGATGACGCCAGGTCGTGGCGTGGGTGCAAACACCGCGCTACGGGACGCGGTCAACCTTTGCCGGCAGCTGATCGCCGTACGGGATGGTCATCAGCAGCTGATCGCGGCGGTGCGTGACTACGAAGCGAAGATGATCGACTACGGGTTCGACGCGGTGATCAAGTCGCGGGCGCAGATGACGGCGGACGATCCGGTGCACAAGCCGGTCGTCGGGCGGCTGGCCCTGGCAGGCATGCGTACGGCGATGCGCGCGGTCAACCACCTGCCACCGGTCAAGCGGCGCATGCGTGACTCCATGCTCGCCTACCGCGGTGCGGACCGGGACGAGCTGACGTTGGACATCACGCCCGCCCGGATCACAAGTTAGCGCTGGCCGATGTGCTCCGAGACCGAGTCGAACACCCGGCCGATGGCGGCGAAGTCCTCGGAGGAGGCAAGGTCGACAAGGTTGTCGCGGACGCCCTCGACATGAGTCGGCGCGGCCTGCTCGAGCAGGTCCAGGCCTGCGTCGGTCAGCTCGGCCCAGACGCCCCGCTTGTCACTGGTGCACGATGTGCGACGGACCAGTTCGGCGGCCTCGAGGCGGCCCACGGTGTGGGTCAGCCGGGAGCGGCTCTGGTGCAGCCGGTCGGCCAGATCGGCCATCCGGAGCCGGCGGTCGGGCGCTTCGGACAGCCGGACCAGGATCTCGTAGTCGTTGATACCGATACCGAACTGCCGCAGGTCGTCGTCCAGCTTGGCCATCAGGCGCGCGGTGCCCAGCAGGTACGCGCGCCACGCCACCTGCTGCTCGGCGTTGAGCCACCGGGTCTCAGTCGTCATCGTCACGGGAACAGTGTACCGGGAATGTAGTTGACTTTTAAACCGTTGATGCCTACTGTCGTAGTCAACAGGTTGAAATTTGAACTTCCCAGCGACTGCGTCGCCCCCGACCAGTACGTCCCCACGTAAGACCCGAGAGGAACCCATGAGCGAGACCGTCACCACCGGCGCAACCCCGACCAGCACCATCCCCGGCCTGGTCGCCGGTACCTACGCGATCGACGCAGCCCACAGCGAGATCGGCTTCACCGTCCGGCACCTGATGACCAAGGTCCGCGGCACCTTCCAGGAGTACACCGGCGAGATCAACGTCAAGGACACCCTGGAGGAGTCGACCACCAACGTCAGCGTCGAGCTGGCTTCGGTGCACACCCGTAGCGAGCAGCGCGACGGCCACCTGCGGTCCGGTGACTTCTTCGACGCCGAGAACAGCCCGAAGATGACCTTCGTCAGCACCGCCCTGAAGCCGGAGGGTGACGACTACATCCTGGCCGGCGAGCTGACCATCAAGAACGTGACCAAGCCGATCGAGCTCGCCGTCGAGTTCCTCGGTGTGGACCAGAACGCCTACGGCCAGACCATCATCGGCTTCGAGGCCTCCGCCCAGATCAGCCGCAAGGAGTGGGGCATCGACTTCAACGTGCCGCTCGAGGGTGGCAAGCTGCTGATCGGTGACAAGGTGGACATCCACCTCGACGTCCAGGCTGCGCTCCAGGCCTGACCTCACGCATCAAGGCCCCGCACCTGACCGGTGCGGGGCCTTTGCTATGCCTGGACCATCCGGTGGGCCAGGTCGGCGTACAGCTTGCCCAGCGCCTCCGGGTCACCCCGGTGTGGCGTGTACCACCGGGCCACGTCGATCGACAGCGACAGTACGGCGAGCGTCGTACCGGGCAGGTCGTCGACCGCGAACGACCCGTCGGCGACGCCGGCGTGCAGGACCTCCTCGATCTGGGCGGAGATCGCGCGCCGGATGGCGGCCACCTCGGCCAAGTGGTCGGGTGTCAGGGCTGCCAGCTCGAACTGGACGACTCGCGCGATGGTGTGGTGCTGCGCGTGCCAGGCCGTGAAGGCGGACACGAGAGAGCGCAGCCGATCGACGGGCGTCGTGTCGGTGTCGGCAGAGCGCAGTACGTCGAGAGCCGCTTGGTGGCCGTAGCGGCTGATCTCGAAGAGCAGCCGCTCCTTGGACGGGTAGTGCACGTAAAGCGCGGCCGGGCTCATCCCCGCCCGGGATGCGATGTCGCGGGTCGTGGTGGCCTGGAAGCCCCGCTCGGCGAACGCGTCGATGGCGCCGGTCAGCAGCCGGCGCGCGGCGGCCGGCTGGACATGCTCCCAGACGAGTGGGCTGGTGACTGCGGACACGTTGACACCCTGCCTCAAGTTCGCGAAGCTAAGCAAGCGCTTAGCCATTTGTCTCAAATCCACGGGAGGCCCCATGGAACGCGTCATCTTCACCGAGGACCACCACGCCTTCCGGGCCAGCGCGAAGGAGTACTGCGACCGCTCCCTGGTGCCGCGGATGGAGCAGTTCCTCGAGGAGAAGACGATCGACCGGTCGGCCTGGCTGGAGGCCGGCAAGCAGGGCTTCCTCGGTCTCGACGTCCCCGAGGAGTACGGCGGTTCGAGTGTCGGCGACTACCGCTTCAACGCGGTGTTCGCCGAGGAGGTGTCCAAGGTCTCCGCGTCGCTGTCGAGCTGCTTCGGCATCCACTACGACTGCGCGGCGCCGTACCTGGTGGATCTGGGCACCGAGGAGCAGAAGCAGCGCTGGCTGCCGAAGTTCTGCGCCGGTGAGTCGATCGCCGCGATCGGCATGACCGAGCCGTCCGGCGGCTCCGACCTGGCTGCGCTGAAGACGACCGCGAAGCGGGTGGACGGCGGCTGGGTGGTGAACGGGTCGAAGACCTTCATCACCAACGGCGACATGGCCGACCTGGTGATCACCGCGGCCCGGACCGACCCGGCCAAGGGCGCGAAGGGCATCAGCCTGTTCGTGATCGAGGAGGGCATGGACGGGTTCGCCCGCGGCCGGAAGCTGGACAAGGTCGGGCAGACCGAGTCCGGGACCTCGGAGCTGTTCTTCGAGGACGTGTTCGTGCCGGACGCCAACGTGCTCGGCGAGGTGGACCGCGGCTTCATCCACATGATGGAGCGGCTGGCCCAGGAGCGGGTCGGCGCCGCGGTGTCGAACATCGCGCAGGCCGCCCAGATCCTGGACGAGACGATCGAGTACGTGAAGCAGCGCAAGGCGTTCGGCCAGTCGGTCGGCTCGTTCCAGTACAACAAGTTCCTGGTCGCCGAGCTGGTCACCAAGGCCGAGGTCACCCAGGCCTACGTCGACAACGCGATCGTCGCGCACGACGAGGACCGGCTGTCGGCCGTGGACGCGGCGAAGGTGAAGTGGTGGAGCGCCCAGGTGCAGAACGAGATCCTGGACGCGTGCGTCCAGCTGCACGGCGGCTACGGCTACATGAACGAGTACCGGGTGGCACGCGCCTGGCGGGACGCCCGGGTCACCAAGATCTGGGCCGGCTCCAACGAGATCATGAAGGAACTCATCGGCCGCGACCTCGGCCTGTAGGAAGGACCTGGCAATGCCTGAAGCAGTCATCGTGTCCACCGCGCGTTCGCCGATCGGCCGCGCGTACAAGGGGTCGCTGACCAGCATCCGGCCGGACGACCTCGCCGTACAGATGATCAAGGCGGCGGTCGACAAGGCCGGGCTGACCGGGGACCAGATCGAGGACCTGGCGGTCGGTTGTGCGGAGCCGCACGACGAGCACGGCGGCAACATGGCCCGCCGGATCGCGGTGCAGCTCGGCTGGGACAACACGCCGGCCACGACCGTCAACCGGTTCTGCGCGTCGTCGACGCAGACCGCGCGGATGGCCTTCCACGCGATCAAGTCCGGTGAGGGCGACATCTTCGTCAGCGCCGGGGTCGAGTGCGTGTCGCGGTACAAGAACTTCGGCTCGGCCGGGGTCGGTGACCCGAGCTCGTTCAACGAGGCCTTCGCCGAGGCCGTGCAGCGGACCGAGAAGTACGCCGAGACGAACGACACCTGGCACGACCCGCGCGAGGACGGGCTGCTGCCGGACATCTACATCGCGATGGGCCAGACCGCCGAGAACGTCGCGACGCTCAAGGGCATCACCCGGGCCGACCAAGACGCGTTCGGGGTTCGCTCGCAGAACCTGGCCGAGAAGGCGATCGGCAACGGCTTCTTCGAGCGCGAGATCGTGCCGGTGACGCTGCCGGACGGCACCGTGGTCAGCCAGGACGATGGCCCGCGGCCGGGCACGACCCTCGAAGGCGTCAGCGGACTCAAACCGGTCTTCCGCCCGGACGGCACGGTGACCGCCGGCAACTGCTGCCCGCTGAACGACGGCGCCGCCGCGGTCGTGATCATGAGCGACACCAAGGCCCGCGAGCTCGGCCTGACCCCGCTGGCGCGGATCGTCTCGACCGGCGTCAGCGGCCTGTCGCCGGAGATCATGGGCCTCGGTCCGATTGAGGCGTCGAAGCAGGCGCTGGCCCGGGCCGGGATGAGCATCGGCGACATCGACCTGGTCGAGATCAACGAGGCCTTCGCGGTCCAGGTGATCGGCTCTGCGCGGGAGCTCGGCATCGACGAGGACAAGCTGAACGTGCACGGCGGCGCGATCGCGCTCGGCCACCCGTTCGGGTCGACCGGTGCGCGGATCATGACCACGCTGGTGAACGGGCTGCAGTTCGAGGACAAGCAGTTCGGGCTGGAGACCATGTGCGTCGGTGGCGGCCAGGGCATGGCCGTGATCCTGGAGCGCCTCAGCTGATGTCGTTGCAGGACCGTACGGCGATCATCACCGGAGCATCCCGCGGGATCGGGCTGGCCATCGCGCAGCGCCTGGTGGCCGATGGCGCTCGCGTCGTCATCACCGGCCGTACCCAGGAGACGCTCGACGCTGCCGTCGAGTCCCTGGGTGGCCGGGAGCACGCGATCGCGGTCGCCGGCAAGGCGGCCGATCCCGAGCACCGGGCCACGGTGGTCGCCGCTGCGGTGGCGACGTACGGGTCGGTGGACCTGCTGGTGAACAACACCGGCATCAACCCGATCTACGGCAAGCTGCTCGACGTCGACCAGGCCGTCGCGGCGAAGATGGTCGACACGAACGTGCTGGCCACGATCGCCTGGGTGAAGGCCTGCCGGGACGCCTGGATGCGCGCCCACGGCGGGTCCGTGGTCAACCTGTCCTCGGTGGCCGGCCTGGCGCCGTCACCGGGGATCGGCTGGTACGGCGCGACCAAGGCGATGCTGTCCCGGGTGACGGCCGAGCTGGCGGTCGAGCTGGCCCCGGAGATCCGGGTCAACGCAGTGGCTCCGGCGGTGGTGAAGACCAAGTTCGCCGGAGCCCTCTACGAAGGCCGTGAGGACAAGGTCGCGTCGACGTACCCGCTGAAGCGGTTGGGCACACCGGAGGACGTTGCCTCGCTGGTGTGGTTCCTGCTGTCGGACGAGGCGTCCTGGATCACCGGCCAGACCATCACGATCGACGGCGGCCTCACCCTCAACGGCGGGATCGTCGGCTAGAACCTACGGCTGACGTCCTTGCCACCCGGCAAGGCGGTCGTACGGCGACGCGTCGTCGGCAACCGGTACGACGGGGCCGAACGGGACATGCCCGCCACGCGTGTCCGCCGGGATGAACTGCTGGACGAGCGGCAGGCAGTGCAGCGCCAGCGTGTCGTCGAGTAGGCCGATGCGGTCCGTCGCCTTGGCCAAGTCCCATGAGTGGGTCGTCAGCTCGCCGGTGTAGGCGGCGATGGCGGCGGCGCCGGGCAGGGTGCCCCACGGGAGCTTGCAGCTCCGCGTCAGAAGAGTGTCGTCCGTGAGGGTGGCGTCTAGTGCGGTGCGGCGTTCCTTCCAGGTCGTCGGGACATCGTCGACGGCGGTGGTGATGTGAGGGATCTCCAGTGGGTCGCCGCCGGTCAGCGCACGGTCGATGCGGGCGACAACGGTGAGCAGATGGCCGAGCAGGGTCCGGACGTCGTACTCCGGGCACGGGGTAGACAGGTCCAGCTCGTCGGGTCCGACGGTGGCGATCATGCGCTGGGTCTGGTCCAGGGCACGGGCGAGCATCGGGCGTGGGTCGTTCACGAGATTGGTCATGGAGACAGCATCGCGGGGGATATAGGACATCTTCTGTCGCATATTCTGAAGCCGTGCGAGCCGACCGGTTGTTGCAGATCATCCTGTTGCTGCAGCGGCATGCGCGTCTGAGTGCGCGAGAGTTGGCTGAGCGGCTGGAGGTCTCGACGCGGACGGTCATGCGTGACATGGAGGCGTTGTCGGCGGCCGGCGTACCTGTGTACACCGAGCGCGGACGGAACGGCGGCTGCGTGCTGCTGCCCGGGTACCGCGCTGACGTGAGCGGTCTGACGCCGCGGGAGGCGCAGGCGTTGTTCGCGTGGTCGGGGCGGGCCGCGTTGTCGGAGGAGCTCGGGCTGCGGGACGCGTTGCAGTCCGCGATGGGCAAGCTGTCGTCGACGTTGCCGCTGGAGTTGCAGGGCGATGCGGAGGCGTTGTCGGGGTCGATCGTGGTGGACCGGCGTCGGTGGTTCGCAGAGGCCGAGGACACCGGGGCTCTGCCGGTGCTACGGCAGGCGGTGGTGACTCGTCGGCGGGTGCGGCTGTTGTATGCGTCCGCGAGTGCGGGGCGGCCTCAGCGCCGTACTGTCGATCCTTGGGGGCTGGTCGAACAGGCTGGGCGTTGGTATCTCGTGGCGGCGCATCGTGGAGGGGCCCGGATGTACCGGGTGTCGCGCGTGCAGGAGGTCGACGTACTGGAGGAGGTCGCTGACCGGCCGGCGGAGCTGGACGTGCAGGCGGAGTGGGAGCGGCTGCGATCCGGCTTGGAGCAGAACATGCCGGTCGGGGTCGAGGTGGTCGTGCGGGTGCGGCCCGAGGCGGTCGATCAGGTACGGCGGATCGCCTCACCGATGCTCGTGAAGGGGGAGCAGGCGCGAGACGTGCCGTCGGACGACGGCTGGCCGCGTCTGGCAATGCACTTCCGAGTGCGAGAGGCGGCGTGTGGAGTGCTGCTCGGGTTCGCCGACAACGTCGAGGTGCTGGAGCCGCCGGAGATTCGCGCGCGGATGCTCGAGCTCGCCACGGCGGCGGTGCGGACCTACGGCTGAGCCGGCCGGGTGGCGACGAAGCGCTGCCGGACGATGATGTTGCCGTCGGCATCCTCGTCCTCGTTGCGCCAGTGGAAGCCGGTCTCGGTGATGCCGGTGAAGATCCAGCGAGTCTTGGTGGCCAGGGGTTCGCGGGACTCGAGCCGGATCGAGTCGGCCTCCGCGCGGGCGATGAACGTCATCACGAACGCGGCCTTCGGACCCATCCAGGTCGAGCGGAACGCGTCCAGCTCGGGATCGTGGATGCGGATCGACAGGCCCCACTCGCCGTCGCCGTCGGTGGCCCGGGCGGCCCGGCTCGGCGTGATCCAGATGTCGGCGACCGCGCGCCCGTCGAGGACCCAGGCGAAGTGCCACTCACCCTTGGTCTGGCGAGTGAGGTTGCCGTCGTCGTCGTACCAGCTGACGTCGAGGTCCCAGCTCCCGATCAGCGGGGCAAAGGGCTCAAAAGCCTTCTCGTACTCGTCTCGTGGCCCGTCGGACACCATCAGCCCGGCGAAGACCTCGGCCGCTGTCGCACCATCTGTCACGCGCATAGTGGCTATTTACCCCTGACGCCCGACAGTCAGTCAAGGGGCTGCGGACCGCCCGCCGCCGGTGACCACGTCGTGTCCCAGCACGATGGCACTTCCGGCGGTCGGGGCGATCAGTCCGACAGCACCGAGCCACTCTAGTGCCAGTCGGCTACACGGCAGAATCACAGCGAGCGCGCAGCTGTTGCGATCGCGTTGCTGTTCGCCTCAGGTGGTTAATCCGTGGCGGGTGACCGGTGTGCTGGTTAGGGTCCGGGCATGGCGAACCCCGTGAGGATCAGGCCGGCTGTCGGCGACGACGCCGACGGTGTGACGGCGGTACGGCGCGCGGTCTACGAGTACAAGGTGATGTCGCCGGCCGCGACCCGGCACCTGATCACCGTGTCCGCGCCGGCGGAACGCTTCCTCGCCCTGGTCGCGGAGATCGACGGCGAGCTGGTCGCCTGGGGATCGGCCGCGTTGAACATCTGGACCAGCGAACCGGGCCAGAGCCACACCTCGATCTTCGTGCACCCGAAGCACCGCAACAACGGCATCGGAAGTGCCTTGGCCGAGCGACTGCACCAGCACCTCGGCGAGGTCGGCGCCGTCCGGACGCGAGCCTTCGTGCATCCCGACGGCCTCGAGTTCGCGCGGAACCGCGGGTACGACGGGACGCGCCAGATGCACTACTCCCGCGTCGATCCGCGCGTGCTGCCCGAGCAGCCGCCGACGCCGGACGGCATCGAGCTGGTGTCGATGGACCAGCTGGACCCGCGGCGGGCGTACGTCGCCGACTCGGTCGCCACGCTGGACGAGCCGAGTGACTCGCCCCTGGACTCGATCGACTACGACCGGTGGCTCGAGGAGATCTGGAACGGTCCGGCTCTGGACAAGGCGCTCAGTGTCGCGGCGGTTGCCGGTGACGAGGTGGCCTGCTTCACCGCGGTCGAGACCGACAGTGATCGCGCCTGGTCGGGCATGACCGGGACCATCCCGCCGTACCGGGGTCGGGGGTTGGCCAAGCTGGTGAAGTCGGTCGCGCTGCGTCGCTGCGCGGCGGCCGGGATCACCGCTGCGTACACGTCGAACGACGACGAGAACGGCCCGATGCTTGCCGTCAACAACTGGCTCGGCTACCGCCGGATCCAAACGGAAATGGGACTCCTGCGTCCACTTGTCGGTTAGGCCGCGCCTGCTGGCCCCGCGCCTACGGCGCGGGACCAGCAGATACGACCAGGTGATCAACGCGTTAAGAATCCGCGATGAGACAGAGCTGTAACGGCTTTCCGGATTCGGTGCGTGCCGGGATCGGGTTATCTTCCGGGGAACTTCGCCGAAGGAGTTCGCATGGAGATCAGGCCTGCCGAACCGGGGGATGTCGAAGGCGCGATCGCGTTACATGACGCGCATGCGCCGTACCTGGTGGTCACTGCGTCGGCGCTGCGGCGCGGACTCTCCGCTGCTCCCGTGCCGGGCCGGGGCACCTTCGCCGCGGTGGAGGCCGGCGAGGTGGTCGGCTGGGCGTCGACCGGGCTGATCGCGGGATCGGACCCGCTGGACGGCGAGTTGCGCATCCTGGTCCGGCCGGACCACCGCGGCCGGGGGATCGGGACGAAGTTGCTGACGGCAACGCACGAGGAGCTGCGCTCGGCCGGGGCGAGGAGCGCCCGGGTGTTCGCCGAGCCGTCGACCGCCGAGTGGGCGGCCCGCTGGGGCTACCGGCAGACGCGGCAGGTGCACTACGCCGGGATCGACCCGCGGAAGGCGCCCGACCTCCCCGGCGTGCCGTCCGGGGTGGAGTTGGTGCCGCTGAACGAAGTCGACCCGCGCAGCCTCTACGAGGCGGACGTGGTCGCGCAGCGCACGAAGCCGGGCGACGCGAAGATCACCTCCCGGCCGTACGACGACTGGCTCGACGGAGTGTGGACGTCGCCGGCTGTGGTGCTCGACCTGAGTATGGCGGCGGTGTACGACGGCCGGGTGATCGCATTCACCCTGGGCATCGGCGACCACACCAAGATCTGGTCGCGGATGACCGCGACGATGCCCGAGTTCCGCGGCCGCGGCATGGCCAAGCTGGTCAAGTGCGCCGCCCTGCGCCGCGCCGCCGACGCGGGCGTGCAGGCCGCCTACACCGCCAACTACGACGGCAACACCCCAATGCTCGCGGTCAACGAGTGGCTCGGCTACTACCGCGTCGCCACCCACGCCGTCCTGATCTGCCCCCTCTAAGGCACCAGCAGTACGACGGTCTCCGCGACGCAGGCGGGCTTCGTCGAGTTCTCCAGCTCGATGACCCAGTTCAGCGAGACCTGGATCCCGGCCGGGGTCTCGGACGTGTTCGAGATCGACGCGCTCGCCCGGACGCGGGAACCGACCGGGACCGGGGCCGGGAACCGGACCTTGTTCACGCCGTAGTTGAGCTTCGCGGTGACGCCGCTCACCGAGAACAGCTCGTCGCCGAACCGCGCGATCAGGCTGAGTGTCAGGTAGCCGTGCGCGATCGTCCCGCCGTACGGGCCCTTCTTGGCGCGCTCGACGTCGACGTGGATCCACTGGTGGTCACCGGTCGCCTCGGCGAACTGGTTCACCTGCTCCTGAGTGATCTCCAGCCACTCGGTCTCGCCCAGCTGGGTGCCGACCGCGTGCACGACGTCGTCGATGCCGGTGAAGGACTGTGCCATCTGTTCGCCTCAGTTCTGCGTTAGTTGCGAGGTCCGCCGGCGACGTACAGCACCTGGCCGGACACGAAGCCGGCCTCCTCGCTGCAGAAGAACGACGCGGCCGCGGCGATGTCCTCGGGCTTGCCGGTCCGGTTCACCGGGATGGTCGCGGCGGTGGCCTTCTTGAACTCCTCGAAGTCGACCCCGACCCGGGCCGCGGTGGCCGCGGTCATGTCGGTCTCGATGAACCCGGGCGCGATCGCGTTCGCGGTGACGCCGAACTTGCCCAGCTCGATCGCCAGCGTCTTCGCCAGCCCCTGCAGGCCGGCCTTGGCGGAGGCGTAGTTCGCCTGGCCGCGGTTGCCCAGCGCCGACGTCGAGGAGAGGAAGACCAGCCGGCCGTACCCGGCCTCGACCATATGCGCCTGGACCGCGCGGGACATCAGGAAGCTGCCCTTCAGGTGCACCGACATGACCGTGTCCCAGTCGTCGTCGGACATCTTGAACAGCAGGTTGTCGCGCAACACGCCGGCATTGTTCACCAGGATGGTCGGCTTGCCCAGCTCCGCGACCACCCGCTCGACCGCCGCCGCGACCTGGTCGGCCTTGCTGACGTCGCAGCCGACCGCGATCGCCGTACCGCCCGCCTCGGTGATCGCCTTCACGGTCCCGGAGCAGGCGCCCTCGTCCAGGTCGAGGACGGCAACCGCGTTCCCGTCCGCGGCGAGCCGTTGCGCCACGGCCGCGCCGATTCCCCGGGCCGCCCCGGTCACAATCGCCACCCGCTGGTCGGTCATCCACGTGCTCCTAACGGTCCATGGTCGTGCCGGGGATGACATTACCCACGCTGTGTCACGCCGGAAGTACCCCGGATGCAATGATCGCCGTGTGGATCATCACAACCGCCACGTCTACCACTGCCCGCTGCGCTGGGGTGACCAGGACGCGCTCGGCCACGTGAACAACGGCCGGTACGTCGACTACCTGCAGGACGCCCGGGTCGACTTCCTGTTCCGAACCGCCAAGGAGCTCGGCGCCGACGACCTGGAGACCGGCCTGCTGGTGGCCCGGCACGAGGTGCAGTACCGCGCGCCGCTGCACTTCCGGCCCGAACCGGTCCGGATCGAGCTGTGGATCAGCGAGATCAGGGCCGCGTCGTTCACGGTCGACTACGAGATCCTGGACGCCGAGCCTGAGCGCCGGACCTACGTCGAGGCCCGCACCAAGCTGGTCCCGTTCGACTTCGCCGCCAACCGCCTCCGACGGATCAGCCCGGTCGAGCGCGCGGCCCTCTCGAAGCTGGTGGGCTCGTGACCTTCACGCACCCGGTTCTGGTCCGCTGGTCCGACATCGACTCCTACGACCACGTCAACAACGTCCGGTACTTCGACTACCTGCAGGAAGCCCGGATCGCGTTCCTGTCCGAGATCATGGGCACGACCGGCGACTTCTTCGCCGATCACCCGGTCGTCCTGGTCAGCCAGACCGTCGACTACCTACGCCCGATCCTGCTCCGGCACCCGCCGTACGACGTCGACGTCTGGGTGGAGTCGGTCGGCGCGTCGTCGTACACGCTGGGGTCCCGGATCGTCGACCGCAGCGGCGGTGGCGAGGACGTGTATGCCAAGGCGGTGTCCGTGCTGGTCACCGTGGACGGAAACACCCACGCCAAAAGGCCCATCGCGACCGCAGAACGGCATGCCCTGCTCGAACACGTTGTGACCACTTGAGACACTGGGACGGTTATGACTGAGCAACTGAGCTTCTACGACGCTGTCGGTGGGGCCGAGACGTTCCGCCGGCTGGTGGCGGCCTTCTACCGCGGTGTCGCCGCCGACCCGGAGCTTCGCCCGCTGTACCCGGAGGAGGACCTCGGCCCGGCCGAGGTGCGCTTCCGGATGTTCCTGGAGCAGTACTGGGGTGGCCCGCGGACGTATTCCGAGCAGCGCGGGCACCCCCGGCTGCGGATGCGGCACGCCCCGTTCGCCGTCACCCCGAGCGCCCGGGACCGCTGGCTCGGCCACATGCGTGCCGCGCTGGACGAGATCGCGCTGCCACCAGATCGGGACGAGGAGATCTGGACCTACATGGTGATGGCCGCGCACAGCATGGTGAACACCGACGAACCGCAGTACCCGGGCGCGATCGACGTGTCCGGCCGCTGAATCTCTCTTTCGAAGGAGACAACACGAGCATGGCCGCTACCCGTACCGCCAAGGCCCACTGGGAAGGTTCGCTGCTGGAGGGGGCCGGTCAGACCAGCCTCGAGTCGTCCGGGCTGGGCACGTTCGACGTGACCTGGGCCGCCCGGACCGAGCCGGAGGCCAGCGGCAGGACCAGCCCGGAGGAGTTGCTCGGCGCCGCCCACTCGGCGTGCTTCTCGATGGCGCTGTCGCACGCCCTGGCGCAGGCCGGCAACCCGCCGGCGTCGCTGGACACCCAGGCCGACGTGACCTTCCAGCCGGGGGAGGGCATCACCGGTATCAAGCTGACGGTGGTCGGCAGCGTGCCGGGCCTGACCGCCGACCAGTTCGCCGAGTTCGCCGAGGGCGCGAAGAAGAACTGCCCGGTCTCCCAGGCTCTGGCCGCGACCCCGATCACCCTCGAGGTCAGCTTCACCGCCTGAGAACCACCGCACGCCGCCCGCGCACTGCGTTGCGCGGGCGGCGTGCTGCTGTGTGGGGCGAGTTGTCGTGATCCCGCCAGACCGGGTCTGACCGCGGGGCGCATACTGCGGCTGTGCTGGACGATGCGGTGCTGCTCGACAACCACCTGGCCTTCCTGGCCGCCCATCGAGGTCACATCAGGCGTGCGGCCGACGGGATCGAGGTGGTCGGCGCGGACGACTTCTTCTCCTGCTGGATCCCGCTGACCGCAGACGTGGACGTCCCGGAGGGTACGGCGGCGGTGCGGCTGGTGCCGTGGAGCGGCGAAGGCTGGGAGGAGCGCCTGACCGCGGCTGGGTTCGAGCCGGCCGAGGTGCTCGTCCACATGGAGGCGCCGGCCGATGAGGCGACCGGCGAGCCGCTCGAGGCGATCGCGTCGGACGAGGACGCGGAGGCCTTCGCGGAGGTGCAGGCGGATGCGTTCCTCGGTGAGGACGACGCGGACGTGGACTGGTGGCGGCAGGAGCTCCGCAAGATGGCGCTGCGCAACTACCGCGCGCCGGACCAGTCCCTCTACCTGCTGCGGGTCGACGGCAACCCGGCCTCGATCACGCTGGTGTTCCGCACGGCCGACGTCTTCGGCATCTACGCCGTCGCGACCAAACCGGCGTACCGGGGTCGCGGCTTGGCCTCGGAGCTGCTCGGCCAGGCGCGCCGGGACGCGGCCGGCGGGCGGCTCACCTTGCAGGTGGTCGGGGGCTCTGCGGCTGAGCGGCTGTACCTGAAGCTCGGCTTTCGGCCGGTGTTCCGGTCTCCGCACTTTCGTCGTCCGGCCTAGCCTCCTCGGCCCGCTCGGTGGCGCTGCCGACCCCGGACGGCGCCGAGCTGCCCGGGTCGCGGGTGGTCAGGTTGCCGACCCGGAGCACCTCGCCGTTACGGACGTACCAGGTGGTGCCGTCCTCGCCGCGCAGGGTGGTGATCCGCAGGCCGACCGCGACGACCACACCGGTCGCCTTCTCCATGTCGATCAGGTCGCCGACGCCGTACTGGTCCTCGAAGATCATGAAGACGCCGGCCAGGAAGTCCTTCACCAGCGTCTGGGCGCCGAAGCCGAGGGCGACGCCGATGATGCTCGCCGAGGCGATCACCGGCAGGATGTTGAAGCCGAGCTCGGCCAGCACCATCACCACCAGGACGGCGGTCAGCACGATCGTCACCGTGCTGCACAGCAGCGAGGCGATCGTCTCGGCGCGCTGCGACCGGCGCTGGCTGGCCAGCGTGTTCTCGACGAACTCCTGGCCGATCTTGGACTTCGAGAGCACTCCGGCGACCGCGCCGTTCCCGGTCCGGCGGGCGAACCGGCGGATCACCTTGTGCAGCACCCAGCGCAGCACGAGGAAGCCGATGATCAGGCCCGCGATCCGGGCCGGGACCATGACGATCTGGTCGGTCACCTCCAGCCTGCCGTCGTTGCCGTACCGGAAGAAGGTCGGGAACTGCTCGGGCAGCGAAAACAGGGGGTGACTGAACAAGGACACAAGGTAGCTGGTCAGAATAGGCATCTCGCCGCCCGATCTTAGTGAGAAAGACAAGGGAGATGCGATCGCATGCCCAGCCGGCTGGATGACGAGCTGCTCAGGCTCGTGAGCGCGGGCGTGCTGCGCCAGTACCAGGCCGAGGCGCTGCGGGATGCCGCCGACGCCGAGGTCGCTGCGGCGCTGGCCGACCCAGGCCGGGCGCGGCCGCAACCACCCGCCGAGCAGCCGGCCGCGAAACCCAAGCCGCCGCCGACGGCGAGCCACTCCAGTGCGCTGATCGAGGTGCTCGGCTACATCGGCGGGGCGTTACTCCTCGGCGCGGTCGCGCTGCTCACGGTGGCGAACTGGGGTGAGATGGGCCGAGCCGCCCGCGTGAGCACCGGGACCAGCGCGGCGGTGGTACTGCTCGGCGCCGCGGCCGTCCTCGGCGTCCTGCGCCGACGCGAACAGCTCAGCTCGGCGCTGGCCTCGCTGGGGTGCTGCGTCGCCGGCTTCGCCACGTACGTCGCGATCGAAGGCGAAACCGGCCGGATCGTCGGGGTCGCCGTCGCGCTGGTGCTGGCAGGAGCCGGACTCTGGTGGCTGGCGGGATCTTCGTTGCTGGTGGCAACTTTTGGGATCCTTGCCGTCGGTGTGCTGGTGATCACGGCAGATGTCCTGACTCCGGACACCGGCGGGTCCTCGAACACCGCCGGGATCGCCGGGACCGGGTTCATCCTGGTCGCTTTCGTGATGGGGATGCTCGGCCTGGTCCGCGATCAGATGACCGCGTGGTCGCTGGCCGGGGCGGCGATGTTCAGCTCGTCGATCTGCTGGCTGATCCAGGAGCGGGGCGAGATCATGGCGCTCGCCGTCGGCACGGCCGGTCCGGCAGCTCTGCTGGTCGCGTACGGTCGCCGGCAGGCGTCGGCGTACGCAGTCGTCGGTTGCGCCATCCTGCTGGTCATCTGGCCGACTGCCCTCTACCAGCTCACCGACAACATGGCCGGCGTCGCCATCGGCCTGGTGATCGCGAGCGCTGTGCTGCTGGTCGCCGTACTGCTGCTCAGTCGTCGCCGCGCGAACGGGTAAACGGGTAACAGTCCGGCGCGCGGCGTTGCGCGGAAGGGCGGGTGATGCGGCAGACTCGCTGAGGTGACAGCTCCTACTCCGGCCCTTGTCGAGCTAGCGGTTGCCCATGGCGTGGCGACGGAGTACTGGAACTGGCAGGGCGAGCATGTGATCGTCTCCAGCGAGGTGGTGGCCGCCGTACTCGCGGCGCTCGGTGTGGACGCGTCCACGCCGGAGAAGGCTGCGGAGGCGCTGGAGGAGCACCGGCAGGCGCGTTGGCGTCGTACGTTGCCGCCGACTGTGGTGATGCGGGAGGGCTGGACGCCCTGGTTCGCCGTACACCTGCCGCACGGGTCCCCGGTCGAGGTGTGGGTGGACCTGGAGGACGGCGGTCACCGGCGAGACATCACGCAGCAGGACCGCTGGATCGAGCCGGAGTGGATCGATGGCGCGCAGGTCGGTGAGGCCACGTTCCAGTTGCCGGGCGACCTGCCGACCGGCTACCACCGGTTGTGCGCGCGGGTCGGCAGCAGTCCGGAGATCTCGGTCAGCACGCTGATCGTCACCCCGCGCAAGCTGGAGCCGGAGAAGCTGCACCGCACCTGGGGCTGGGTGCTCCAGTTGTACTCCGTCCGCTCTCGCCGCTCCTGGGGTATCGGCGACCTGCACGACCTCGCAGACCTCGCTGCCTGGTCCGCGACCGACCTGAGCGCCGGCTTCGTGCTGGTGAACCCGCTGCACGCGGCGGAGACCGCGGGCCGGATGGAGCCCTCGCCGTACCTCCCGGCCTCGCGGCGGTTCGGCAACCCGATCTACCTCCGCATCGAGGACATCGACGAGTACGGCGACCTCGCGCCGGCCGAACGGGATCGGGTCCGGGCGCTGAGCCTGCAGACCCGGGCGCTGAGCGAGGACCCGACCGCACTGGACCGGGACAGCGTGTGGGCGGCCAAGCGGGAGGCGCTGCAGTTGCTGTTCGGCGTCCGGCCGTCGATCGGGCGGATCGCGGAGTACGGCGCCTACTGCGACCGGGAGAGCCAGGGGCTGATCGACTTCGCCACCTGGGCCGCGATCGCCGACGTGCACGGGCCGGAGTGGAGCAAGTGGCCCGAGGAGCTGCGGGACCCGACCTCACCGGCCGTTGTTGCCTTCCGCAACGAGAACCCGGATGCGGTGGAGTTCCACTGCTGGCTGCAGTGGCAGCTGGACGACCAGCTCGCCCGCACCCAGGCCCGGGCGAAGGCGGCCGGCATGTCGCTGGGCGTCGTACACGACCTGGCTGTCGGTGTGCACCCGGACGGTGCGGACGCGTGGGCGCTGCAGAGCGTGCTGGCGCCAGGCATCCACGTCGGTGCGCCACCGGACGCGTTCAACCAGCAGGGGCAGGACTGGTCGCAGCCTCCGTGGCGCCCGAACGCACTGGCCGACACCGGGTACGCCGCCTGGCGGGACCTGGTCCGTGCGGTGATGCGGCACGGTGGTGGGCTGCGGATCGACCACATCCTCGGCATGTTCCGGCTCTGGTGGGTGACGTCGCCGGAGCGACCGACCGAGGGCACCTACGTCCGGTACGACCACGAGGCGCTGGTCGGCATCCTCGTTCTGGAGGCGATGCGGTCCGGCGTGGCTGTGATCGGGGAGGACCTCGGCACGGTCGAGCCGTGGGTGCGCGACTACCTGACCGAGCGCGGCGTGCTGGGCACGTCGGTCCTATGGTTCGAACGAGACGCAGACGGGGTTCCGCTGTCGCCTGAGCGCTGGCGTGAGCTGTGTCTGGCGACCGTGACCACGCATGACCTGCCTCCGACCGCCGGCTACCTCGCTGGGGACCACGTGCAACTGCGCAACGAGCTCGGTCTGCTGACCAGGCCGTTCGCCGAGGAGCTCGAGGTCGACGAGGCCGAGCGGGACTCCTGGCTGAACGCATTGCGCGAGCGGCACCTGCTGAGCAACACCGACGGCGACGTGGAGCGCATCGTCGAGGCATTGCACCGGTACGTCGCTCACACGCCGGCGAAGCTGGTCGGTGTAGCGCTGACGGATGCCGTGGGCGAGCGCCGTACCCAGAACCAGCCGGGGACCACCGACGAGTACCCGAACTGGCGGGTCCCGCTGAGCGGTCCGGACGGCTCGCCGATCCTGATCGAGGACCTCCCGAACAACCAGCGCCTGCGCCGACTGATCGGCGCATTGAACATTTAGTCACCACTCGATCACGAGCTGTTGACAATAGATTTGAACGGTTGTTTTCTATTTATCGAGAAGGCGCCTTCCTTCACTGTCTTTCCGCCCCAACAGTCGAAGGAGTTGTCCGCATGCTCCGACTACGCAAACTCAGCCTCGCCGGAATCGCCGTCGGCGCCTTGGCGCTGACGGTCAGCACCTCGGTCCCGCTGGCGTACGGCCACGGCTACACCACCGGACCGACCAGCCGGGCCAAGCACTGCCAGAACGGCACCGTCCAGAACTGCGGCCAGATCCAGTGGGAGCCGCAGAGCGTCGAGGGCCCGAAGGGCTTCCCGGCGGCCGGGCCTGCTGACGGCAAGCTCTGCTCGGCCGGGCTGGCCCAGTTCGCCCAGCTCGACGACCAGCGCAACGGCGCCTGGCCGGCGGAGCAGCTCACGGCCGGCCAGAGCAACAACTTCCGCTGGTACCTGACCGCACCGCACGCCACCACGGACTTCAAGTACTACATCACCAAGCAGGGCTGGGACCAGAACGCCCCGCTGACCCGCTCGGCGCTCGACCTGAACCCGTTCCTGACCGTCACGATGAACGGCGGCCGGCCGGCCAACAACGTCAGTCACCCCGGCACCGTGCCGAGCGGCCGGACCGGACGGCACATGATCCTCGCGGTCTGGACGATTCACGACACGGCGAACGCCTTCTACCAGTGTTCGGATGTTCGTTTCTGATTCAGCCGGACGTTTCGTCAATATCTTTCCTGGGAAGTGCACTCCCTGAAATATCCGCCCCGTATTTCAAGGAGTGTCCCCATGAAGACTGTGCTCCGACGCGTGCTCGTACCGCTGGTCGCCGTACTGGCCGGACTGCTGCCCGGTGTGGTCGCGGTCGAGCAGGCCGCCGCGGTCACCAAGATGACGCACGCGCAGGCGACGTCGATCTTCCGGGCCGCCGGGATCACCTGGTCGTCCAGCGGCAACTGCTCCGACTGGAACAACCCGACCTGCACCTCGTTCACCAACATCAACGACACCACCGTGTACGGCGTCCGCACGCTGAAGCAGGCGAGTGGGTGCGCGATCAACCTGACCGGTGGCACCGAGGTCGGCCACGCGAGCGGGACGTACAGCCACCGGAACGGCTACAAGGTGGACTTCTCGCTCTACACCTGTGTCGGGAACTACATCCGCAACACCTTCACCCGGATCGCCGACCGCGGTGACGGCGCTGCCCAGTGGCGGAGTGCGGCCGGCAACATCTACGCCCTCGAGAGCAACCACTGGGATGTGACCTACTACAACTGCGGCGGCTGCTGAAAGCAGAAGGAAGGCAGCCGCGCTTCGCGCGGGGTAGGAGGTTGTCGAGAGGCCCTCAGCGAGTGCGGGGAGCCGGGGGACTAGGCTCTGCGGTGTGATCACTGAAGTTTCCGGCCACACCCTGCTGGTGTTCGTCGGCATCCCCGCACTGGTCATCGCGGTGGTGACGCTCCTGGTCTTCGCGTCGTCGATCGCGAGCGGACCGCGTTACCGCCCAGGCCTGTCCTGGTGGGCCCCGCCGGTCTGGATCAACGGGCCGACCGCCACCAAGCCTGACCCCGCCCACCTGCCCGAGCTGCCCGGCGCTCCGGGGACCACCGCGACCGCCGGCGCCGGCGTCGCCCGTTCGACCGGAGGCGCAAGTGCCAGCTGGTGACGCTTTCACCCCTGATCAGCTCTACGACATCGAGCGGGCGGTCCGGCACGCCGAGGAGGTCTCCGGCCTGCGCTTCTCCGTGTACGTCGGCGGCGCCGACTCCGAGACTCGGCCGTTCGCGCTGGAGCTGCTGAACGAGCTCGACGACCCGGACCGCACCGTCCTGGTGTACGTCGACCCGGCCGGCCGCCGGCTGGAGATCGTCACCGGGTCACTCGCGAAGCGGCAGCTGTCCGACGCGTCGGCCGGCCTGGCTGCGCTGGCCATGCAGACGTCGTTCGCCACTGGTGACCTCACCGGCGGTCTGGTCACCGGCGTACAGCAACTGGGCGAGCACGCGCACCAGGCTCCGCTCCTGCACGCGAACGAGCCGCACAAGCAGTGAGCCCGGTGCTCCAGCCGACTCGCATCGCGCTGGGCGATCTGGTCCTGCGACCGTTCGTGGCAACGGACGAGCCGGCGGTCGCCGAAGCACTGCGGGATCCGGGTGTCCTTCGCTGGACCGCGGGTACGGCGGTGATCCGCACACCCGCGGACCTGCGGGCGAAGCGCTGGCTGGAGTCGCGCATCGACGGCTGGTCGCGTGGCAGCGCGGTGTTCGCGATCGCGGACGCCGCGAGCGACTACGTGCTCGGCACAGTGTCGGTCCGCGACGTCAACCGGGTGCCGGACCAGGCCGTGGTCGCGTACTGGGTCAGCCCGGCCGCACGCGGCCGCAGGCTTGCGGCACGGGCACTGGACGCAGCATCCCGCTGGGCCTTCGCCAAGGACGGACTAGGGCTGCACCGCCTGTCCCTGGACCACGCCTTGGTCAACGAGGGCTCATGCAGGGTCGCAACGCGCGCCGGCTTCCAACTGGAAGGCACCATGCGCGACTATTTTGTCGAACCCACCGGCCAACGCCACGACTCCCACCTGCATGCCCGGTTGGCGACCGATCAGCCCGCGGGCGTGCCGGCCGGTTCGTAGGTGGGGCAGGCGGAGTTGCTGTAGACGCGCTGGGTTCGCGGGTCGGAGCACAGGTCCAGCATCTGCGCCGACGACGTACCGGGGCCGAGGTAGACCATCCAGGTGTCGGTGACCGGCTCCATCGAACTGTTCGCGATCCCGCGGTACTGCCCGTTGACCAGCATCGCCTTGGCTGGGATGCCGGCGGTGATCAACTTGACCGCGGTCGCCTTCGCGAGGGGCTCGGCGTCGAGGCCGCCGTCGGTCCCGTACTTCTCCATCACCACGATCCACTGGCCACGCTTGAAGACCGGTGAGGCGGGACCGGTGTCGGGTGTCGGGCTCGGCGCGATCGCCTTGGCCTTCGGTGCGGAGGTGGCCGGCGGTTTGCGGTCCGCCTTGGCCGTGTTGCCCGACGCGGACGGATCCGAAGTCTGTGCCGGCGCGCTCGCGGCCGGCGCCCCGGCTCCGCCGTCCGCCCTCCCGCTCCGGAGCGCGTCGTCGGCGGGTGGTGAGGACGATCCTCTGGTCAGGATGAACGCGAACACGGCGACCATCGCGGCGGCCGCCACGATCGCCGCGCCCACCGCGCTGTGCGATCGCTGGGGTTTGCGTGCGTGACCCTGCTGAGGGTCGGTGCGCTGCCGGGAAGGGCTCTTGTGTTGTCTCCGGGCGGCGCGGGCGGGCGGCCTCCGGTGATCCACGGGTGTCACGGCAAGGGTCCCTCCCCAGATTCCCCTGTGGCGGTTAACTGCGTGCAGCTTAAACCGAACCAGCAAGTAAATGAGTACTGCTCACGTGATCAGAATCTCCTTCTGCAGAAGCGAATCGCGGCCCGCAGTCGGCTCCTCACTGTACGTCGAAGAACAATCGTTTGACCTTCACGGGTAGCGTTCGCGCTACCACTGTCCGGGACCGCGGGCGATGGTGAACGATCCCCGGCGCTGACAGCCTCCAGGCAAGTGCTTGACCTACTGGAGGGCGGCGGATCGTCCGTCCGCTGAAGCTGAAGGACACCTACTTCCCCGGGACGGACCCACGGATCGCCGGGCCGCAGGCCCGCGGGTACACGCGGTTCACGCCGGGGGAGTACACCGACACCACCGAGCTGATCGACGCGGACGCGTCCGGCGGCTACATCTCGACCGTGAAGGATCTCGACGTCTTCGTGCCTGCCCTGTTCGGCGGACGACTGCTGAAGCCGGCGCAGCTCCGGGAGCTGATGCGGACGGTCGCTGTGGACGAGACGGCTGAGCAGATCTGGCCGGGGGCGCGGTACGGACTGGGCCTGTTCTCGCGAGACTTGCCGTGCGGCGGCTCGGTGTGGATCCCGGGCGGCGACCAGATCGGGTACAAGACCCGGCTCGGGGCGACCGCGGACGGCCGGGAGAGTGTGGTCGTCTCGATGTCGACCCAGCTCAACGACTCCATGGAGGCCCTGTTCAGCCAGGAGCGGACCGCGAAGACGCTCGTCGACAACGCGATCTGCGACTAGGTCCCGGAGGGGATGCCGTCGTGTTTCGGCTGCGGGCGGGTGTCGAGGGCGTCGTCGAGCCAGGAGTCCACGTCGACCTCGGCGCCGAGGATGTGGTTCACGTAGGCCGCGCGTTCGTGGCTGAGCACCTCGAGCTCCCACACGCACGGGGCCGCGCCGATCGGGGCGGGCCGCAGATCGTCGACATCCATCCCGCTGAAGATGCTCAGCCGGGACTGGAAGTCCTTCGCCCAGCTCTGCACGACCAGGTAGATCCCGTCGTCCCCAAGATGCAGTACGACGACGCCCAGCCCGACCGCCCCCATCGCGTCATCGAACTCGAGCTGCCGGGTGGCCGTGGCTTGCGCGACCTCGACCATCTGGTCGTCCCATTGCCGTCCGCGCGCGGTGATGACGTACGGCTTCACCAACCGGTGCGGGTAGCGCCAGGGCATCAGTGGGGTGACAGGGCGAGGACGGTACGCCTCTGCGAGTCCGGTCAGCGCTACGGCTGCCGCACCTGCCAGGGCGGGGTCAGAAGCGGGCACCGACCCAGTTTTACCGGTAGCCGGTCCAACACAACACCGCCGGTCTCACCCAGACCGGCGGTGTTGTGGTCGAGACCTCAGCTGGCGTCGCGAGCCTGCGCCGCCAGCGCGCGGGTCAGGTCGGCCTGGGCCTCGCTGACATAGCGCAGGGTCGGAGCGTCCACCGCAGACGACTCAGTCGACAGCCAGGACGACAGCGCGTCGAGCGTCGGCTGCTCCGGGAGGTTGCGCGGCGACAGGTAGACCAGCACGTTCTCGCCCATCGACGAGCCGAGCCGCGTGTACACGTCCTTGGCCGCGCTCAGGTACTTGTCGACGTACGGCCGGAGCAGGTCCTCCTGGCCGGGCTGCTGGAAGCCGAGGATCGTCCGGAACTGCGTCTCGTTCGGGGTGTCCCCGGACTCGACCGCGATCCGCCACGCCTCTTCCTTGGCCTCGGCGGTCGGCCGGGCGGCCCGTGCCTGCGCGGCGCGCTCCTGCCCGGTGATCGTGGTGTCGCGGGTGAGCTCGTCCTCGATCTCGTCGGCGCCGATCCGGCCGAGCCGGGCCAGCGCGACGATCAGCGTCCAGCGCAGGTCGGTGTCGACCACCAGACCGGTCGGCAGGTCCCGGTCGTCCAGCCACGCCACCAACCGGTCTGCACCGGAGTCGGAGAACACCGCGGAGCTGTACGCGCGAGCGAACGCGAGCTGGTGGTCGCTGCCCTGCTCGGCGCCGGCCAGCAGCTCGGCGAGCGCCTGCTCGAACTGCGCCCGCAGCGCCGGCCGGTTGTCCGGGGCCGCGTACAGGTTGATCGCGTTGGTCGCCTGGGCGAGCAGCGAGCGGACACCGGTCAGGTCGGTCTCGGCCTTGATCCCGCGCAGCACGATGCCGACGTACTGGCTGGCCGGCATCTCCGCGTCCCGGGTCATGTCCCAGGCAGCGCCCCAGGCCAGGGCCCGCGGCAACGACTCGGGCAGTTGGTCGATCGACTCGACCAGCGTCGCCCGGGACCGCTCGTCCAGCCGGATCTTGGCGTAAGTGAGGTCGTCGTCGTTCAGCAGCACCAGGTCCGGCTGGGTCGCGCCGACCAGCTCGGCGAGCTCGGTGCGCGGCCCGTCGATGTCCACCTCGAACCGCTCGGTCCGCACGAGCCCTTCCCCGGTACGGCGGTACAGGCCGACGGCCAGCCGGTGCGGTCGCAGGACCGGGAAGTTCTCCGCGGCGGTCTGCTCGATCGCGAACGACGTGAAGGCGCCCTCGGAATCGACCGCGAAGTCGGCCCGCAGCGTGTTGACGCCGGCCGTCCGCAGCCAGCGCTCGGTCCAGTCGTCCAGGTCCCGCCCGGACGCCTTCTCCAGCGGCTTCAGCAGGTCGGTCAGCTCGGTGTTGCCGAACGCGTGGTCGGAGAAGTACTCCTTCAGCGCGGCGATGAAGGTGTCCTCACCGACGAACGCGACCAGCTGGCGCAGCGTCGAGGCACCCTTGGCGTAGGTGATGCCGTCGAAGTTCACCTCGACCGCGTGGAAGTCGACCATGTCCGCCGCGATCGGGTGCGTCGAGGGCAGCTGGTCCTGGCGGTAGGCCCAGTTCTTCCGCGCGTTGCAGAACGTGGTCCAGGCGCCGGCGTACTTGGTCGTCGCGACCGCCTGCGCCCAGTGGCTGGCCCACTCGGCGAACGACTCGTTCAGCCACAGGTCGTCCCACCAGGTCATCGTGACCAGGTCGCCGAACCACATGTGCGCGAGCTCGTGCAGCACTGTGTTGGAGCGGGCCTCCATCTCCGCGTGCGTGGTCCGGCTGCGGAACAGGTACTCGTCCCGCAGCGTCACGCAGCCCGCGTTCTCCATCGCGCCCATGTTGTACTCCGGCACGAACGCCTGGTCGTACTTGTGGAACGGGTACGGCGTCCCGAACGCCCGCTCGAACAGCTCGAAGCCCTGCTTGGTCACCTCGAACAGGTCGTCGATGTCGAGCGCGTCCTTCAGCGACGGCCGGCACAGCAGCGACAACGGGTAGCTGCCGTGCGGACCGTCGTACGAGTCGGTGACGACGTGGTACGGACCGGCCACGACCGCGGTGATGTACGTCGAGATCCGCTCGGTCGGCGGGAACTCCCAGCGCGCCAGCTCCTCGCCGTTCTCACCCTGGTACGGCGTGGGCTCGGGCGTCGGCGCGTTCGAGATGACCACCCAGCGCGCCGGGGCGGACACGGTGAAGGTGAAAGGGGCCTTGAGGTCCGGCTGCTCGAAGGTCGTGAACACCCGGCGGGCGTCCGGCACCTCGAACTGGGTGTAGAGGTAGGTCTCCTTGTCGGCCGGGTCGACCGAGCGGTGCAGCCCTTCACCGGTACGCGAGTAGGTGCAGTCCGCAACCACGACCAGCTCGTTGCGCTCCGCCAGCCCGTCCAGCTGGACGCGGGCGCCGTCGTACACCGTGTCCGGGTCGAGTGAGCGGCCGTTGAGGGTCACCTCACGCACCTTCTCCGCGATCAGGTCGGCGAAGGTGTCCGCGCCGGCCTCGGCGGCGAACGTGAGGGTGGTGACCGACCGGAAGGTCGGAGCGCCGCTCGGGGCGTTGGTCAGGTCCAGCTCGACCGCGTAGCTGACGTCGCTGACCACCCCGGCACGGGTACGCGCCTCGTCGCGCGTCAGGTTGGTTCCAGGCATGTCGGCATCCTATGCACCTGGCTGCCGGGATGGCTGAGGGTTTCCCCGCGACATTGGGTATTGGATACCAAGCCGGTATCTGACGCCGGATCCCGTTCCTTCAACTTTGTATGATGGTGAATATGACTGCCTCCGCCGATTTCTGGTTCGACCCGGCCTGCCCCTGGGCCTGGATGACATCTCGCTGGATGCTCGAGGTCGAGCAGGTCCGCGATGTGACGACGACCTGGCATGTGATGAGCCTGGCCGTCCTGAACGATGGCCGTGACCATCTCGACGAGAAGTACAAAGCCAATCTCCGCAACCTCTGGGGCCCGGTCCGGGTCCTGATCGCCGCCGAGCAGGCGCACGGCAACGAGGTGCTGCTGCCCCTCTACACCGCGCTCGGCAATCGAATCCATGTCGACGGCCGCGGCGTGGGCGACGGCAAGGGTGACGTGGTGCAGGAAGCCCTGGCCGAGGCCGGCCTGCCGGCTTCGCTGATCGAGGCCGCCGAGACCGACCACTACGACGACGCCCTCAAGAAGTCGCACCACGCCGGCATGGACCTGGTCGGGATGGAGGTCGGCACCCCGGTCATCTCGGTCGAGGGCGCCGCCTTCTTCGGCCCGGTCGTGACGCCGGCGCCGAAGGGCGAGGCGGCCGGCAAGCTCTGGGACGGGGTCCGGCTGGTGGCCGGCACCGAGGGCTTCTTCGAGATCAAGCGGACCCGGGACCGCGGCCCGATCTTCGACTGATTTCGGTCTGTGGTTCAAGGCTTGTTTGCGACCGGGCCAGGTGGTGAAGGTTGCTCACCGATGACTTCGTCCACCTGGTGAGTAGGTTTCCGATGACGTTGACTGTGCGGACCGGAGTGACGGCCGGTGTCGCCGTGTACGACCGCGACACCGGCCTGTTCCTGCAGCAGCACAACGCGGACCACCGGTTCCGGTCCGCGTCCGTGGTGAAGTTGCTCATAGTGCTCGACTACCTCTGGGACCGTGCTCCGGCGTACGGCGTGCCGGCGAGCGACCGGACTCGGCTCGAGGCGATGCTGCGCAGCAGCGACGACGACGCGGCGAGCCACTACTGGGACGAGCTCGGTGGTGGCTCGATCGTCGACCGGATGGTGAAGCGGCTCGGCCTGGCCCACACGGCCGGGCCGCCGGCCACCCATCCCGGATTCTGGGGGTACGTCGCCATCACGGCCGCGGACACGGTCCGGATCTATCGATACATCCTGGAGCAAGCTCCGGCGCCGGTCCGGGAGTTCGTGATGGACCTGCTGCACCGGGCCACCCGGTACGGCACGGACGGCTTCGACCAGTACTTCGGGATCGCGTCGGTGTTCGCGCAGGACTTCAGCATCAAGCAGGGCTGGTCCGGGTTCCTCGGGTCGAGCGGCTACCGCAGTGACAAGGCCAAGCCGGTGGACAGCCCGGTGGATCTGGTCAGTGACGCGTTGCACACCACCGGGACGGTCGGGCCGGGCGACCGGACCATCGTGGCGGTGTTCACGCTGCATCCGGCGGGGACGCCGTACGAGCAGGCGTACGCCGAGGTGACCCGGCTGACCGGGGCGCTGACCGTGCCCGGCGTGCCGGACCGTCGGTAGCAGGTGCAAGACTTCTGGCCATGCGAGTGCACATCGGCTCCGACCATGCCGGCTTCGAACTGAAGAACCACCTGGTCCAGCACCTCACGGCTGCCGGGCACGACGTCGTCGACCACGGCCCGGCCGTGTACGACGCCGTCGACGACTACCCGCCGTACTGCCTGCGGGCCGGTGAGGGGGTGGCGAAGGAGGACGGCAGCCTCGGCATCGTGATCGGCGGCTCCGGCAACGGCGAGCAGATCGCGGCCAACAAGGTGAAGGGGGTCCGGGCGATCCTGGCCTGGAGCACCGACACCGCGCGGCTCGGGCGCGAGCACAACAACGCGAACGTGATCAGCGTCGGGGCGCGGATGCACACCGAGGACGAGGCGACCGGGTTCGTCGACACCTTCCTGGCCACCGACTACTCCGGCGAGGACCGGCACACCCGCCGGATCGCCATGCTGTCGGACTACGAGTCGACCGGCGAGCTGCCGCCGCTGTCCTGATCCTTGTCGTCGCCATGATCCTTGTCGTCAGCCGCCGGCGGCAGCACCGGCCGGCGGTTGACCGGCTGTCGCCGGCGGGACACGTCCCGGGCCCGCATCGAGCGGCCGGTGCCGACGACCGCCGGAGTGGGCGGACCGCTGCGGCCGCCGCCCTTCGCACCACCTGTCGTCCCCATAAGAGGAATCATGCCTGAAGGTCACACCCTGCACCGGCTGGCGAACGACGTCTGGGACGCGTTCGGCGGCGGCCCGGTCCAGGCGTCCAGCCCGCAGGGCCGGTTCGCCGACGGCGCCGCGCTGCTGAACGGACATGTTCTGCGCCAGACCGAGGCCCACGGCAAGCACTTCCTCGCCGACTTCGAGGGCGCCGGCTGGCTGCACATCCACCTCGGGCTGATCGGCAAGGTCGACTTCGGCCCGGCGCCGGTCCCCGAACCGGTCGGCCAGGTCCGCCTCCGGTTGCAGAACGAGACGTCGTACGCCGATCTGCGCGGAGCGACCGTGTGTGAGGTGCTGACCGATCCCGAGCGCGAGACGTTGCTCGCGCGGCTCGGCCCGGACCCGCTGCGCGACGACGCCGATCCCGACCTGGCCTGGAAACGAATTCACCGCAGCAAGCTGCCGATCGGGCAGTTGCTGATGGACCAGGAGGTCCTGAGCGGTGTCGGCAACGTGTACCGCGCCGAGGTGCTGTTTCGCGCGAAGCTGCACCCGATGACCCGCGGCCACTTGGTGAAGAGGCGTGAGTGGCAGGGCATGTGGGACGACCTGCTCGAGCTGATGAAGTACGGCGTCGAGACCGGGCGGATCGACACTGTTGCCGACGACCACACTCCCGAGGCGATGGGGCGGGACCCGCGCCAGGACGACCACGGCGGCGAGGTGTACGTCTACCGCCGGCAGGGGCAGCGCTGCCACGTCTGTCACTCGGTGATCCGGACCGAGATATTGGCCGGGCGCAACTTGTTCTGGTGCCCCAGGTGCCAGCGCACCGGCCTCACTCGCAAGAGCTGACAGCCATCAGTTGTGTTACGAGTGGATGCGCGGACCGGGGAGTCCCGTTATCTTCTTCACACCATGAACAGGAGCCGCGGTCTCGCTGAGGTACGACGGCTCAGCCGCAGGGCTGAAGCACTGGCACGGCGCGCGCGCCGTTCGCACCAGATGGCGTTCGTCGTTTTGCTGCTGACGGCACTCGTCAGCAGCGCTTGCAGCCTTGCGTGGCCGAATCACGTGCCGGCCTCGCTGCTGGTCGTCCCGCTGCTCCTCGGCGGTCTGCTGCTGCGCTTCCGGCAGTTGGTGGCGCTGACCCTGATCACGTTGGCCGCCGGTTCCTACATCGTGATGTCGCGGCCGCCGGACCTGCCGAAGACCGGGTTCGTCCTGGTGCTCGGGATCGTCGGCTGGATCGTCATCACCTCGGCGAAGGTCCGCAGCCGGCTCGGCGTCCCGGGGACGCGCAGCGAGTCGATGCTGACGGAGTTGCGTGACACGCTCACCGCCCAGGGCGTGCTGCCGGACCTGCCGTCCGGCTGGTGGGCCGAGGCCGCGATCCGGCCCGCGGGGACCTCGACGTTCTCCGGCGACTTCGTCGTCTCGACGACCCGTGGCGACGTGCTGGAGGTCGCGCTGGTCGATGTCTCGGGCAAGGGAATCGACGCGGGCACGCGAGCGCTGCTGCTGTCCGGTGCGTTCGGTGGACTGCTCGGCGTCGTACCGGTGGTGGAGTTCCTGCCGTCGGCGAACCGGTACATGCGGCGGCAGGACTGGGACGACGACTTCGCCACTGTCGTCCACGTCGCGGTCGATCTGAAGAGCGGGGACTTCGACGTGCGGACGGCCGGTCATCCGCCGGCGATCCAGTTCGACGCGTGGTCGGGGCGGTGGCTGACGAAGGAGTCCGACGGGCCGCTGCTCGGGCTGCTGGAGGCGCCGGAGTTCGAGGTCAACCACGGGCAGTTGAAGCCGGGCGACGCGTTGTTCCTCTACAGCGACGGGATGGTCGAGACGCCGCGGCGCGACATCGGGCGGGGCACCGACCGGCTCGCCGGGCACGCGGAACGCCTTGTCGCACAGGGCTTCGAGGGCGGCGCGGCCGAGCTCGTCGCGGCGGCCGGTGGTCCGGGTGACGACTCCGCGGTCGTGATCATCCACAGGACGGCGCACGGCTAGCGGGGGCGGTCCGCCGATGGCGTAGCCTGCTCGGTCGTGACGATGGACAAGGATGTCTCCTTCGATGCGAACTCGGACCTGAGTGCGCCCGACGTCTCGTTCGAAGAGCTGCTCGCGATGATGCCGGACTCGGTGCGCGAGGTGTTCCCGCCGTACCGCTGGCAGCTGGAGAAGCTGTGGGAGCTCGATCTCAAGGTCGAGCCGGTCGAGGTCGCCGACCTGGCCTGGATGTTCGACCTGCCGCTGTGGCAGCTCGACGGCGAGCGGTTCAAGGTCACGCCGAACCAGGTCGCGGCCACCCCGATGAACTTCCGGGCCCACTACCAGCGGGTGATGGACGCCGACCTCGACCACCCGGTCAACCTGGTCGCCTACCGCGGCCGCCTGGTCGTGCTGGACGGCGCCCACCGGTTGCTGAAGGCCCACTTCCTCCGCCGCCGCTGGGTCGAGGCCACCATCGCCACCGCCACCCAGCTCCAATCCTGCGCGGTCTGAGCGTGATGTGCAAGTCGTGACTTGCACATCGATCGGTTGAGTGGCAGGGTGGAGGTATGGACAGCAGGGTGGAACGTGAGGTGTATGTCGATGCGCGGCCCGAGGTGGTGTGGGCGGCGGTGACCCACCCGGAGAACTTCGCCCGGTGGTATGCGTTCGGCGGTGCGGAGATCGACCTGCGGCCGGGTGGGCGGCTGGTGATGCGCTGGGACGAGCACGGGGAGTATCGCGGGTTCGTGGAGAAGGTGGAGCCGGGCCGGCGGTTCGCTTACCGGTATGCGGTGGATCCGGGCGTGGATGTCGCGCTGGGGAACTCGAACCTCGTCGAGTTCACCATCACGCCGGAAGGTGAGGGGACCAGGTTGCACGTGGTGGAGAGCGGGTTCGATCGGCTGGACGTGTCGGTCGAGGAGCAGGCGAAGCGGGCCGAGGAGTCGGCGCAGGGTTGGGACGGTGGTCTCGCTGCGCTCACTGAGTTGGCGCCGACGCTGTGACCGCCGTACATGTCGAAGGGGTGCTCGAGGCGTTGGGTGACCCGACACGGCGGGTCGTCGTGGAGTTGCTCGCCGCGACGGGTGGTGGGACGGCCACCTCGCTGGCGGGGCAGTTGCCCGTGACCAGGCAGGCGGTCGTGCAACATCTCGCCGTACTGCGGGAGGCCGGTCTGGTGGAGAGTCGGCGTGAGGGTCGTGAGGTCCGCTTCGAGCTTCGCCCCGCCGCTCTGACCGCGACCGCAGAGTGGATGGCAGACGTCGCGGCCCAGTGGGACAATCGGCTGCGGATCATCGCCGAGATCGCCGAGACCGCGCAGGTCGAGGCCCAACTCGACGCGCCGAGGACTATTGATGGGTGACGCGTCACCATTAGAATTGATGACATGACATCGAACAACGACGAGTACGCGCCGAGCCCGACCGACTGGGTGCGCACCCAGGTGGAGAAGGTCGAGGCGGCCGGGACCACCGAGGTGGTCGACATCATGGGGATGCGGGTCGTGCTGCTGACCATGCGCGGCGCCAAGTCGGGCAAGATCCGCAAGGTCCCGCTGATGCGGGTCGAGCACAACGGTGTGTACGCCGCCGTCGCCTCGCTCGGCGGCGCGCCGAAGAACCCGGTCTGGTACTACAACCTCAAGGCCGACCCGAAGCTCACGCTGCAGGACGGTGAGGTCACCAAGGAGTACGTCGCCCGCGAGATCGAGGGCGCGGAGTACGACGAGTGGTGGGAGCGGTCGGTCGCGGCCTACCCGCCGTACGCCGAGTACCAGACCAAGACCAGCCGGAAGATCCCGCAGTTCGTCCTGGAGCCGGTCGGCTAGTCCCCGTGCTCTGTGCGCGGACGGTCGGTTAAGTCCGCGCACAGATCCGGCCCGGATGGGCAGGTGGTCACCGGGACAGGCCTCGGCTTGTGAGACGCTGGCCGGGGTAGTCCGGCGCGCTGCGTCGACCGAGTTCTGGGAGTCGTCCTGACCACACACGACGCGGTGCAGGAACCGTTCGTCGGGTCGACGCGGTTGCGTCTGGCCGGACTGGCACTGCATGCCTATACCGCGAGCGGAACGGTGCTCGCGCTGCTGATCGTCATCGCCGCCATCGACGGCGACGCCGTCCGGGCGCTCTGGCTCGGCCTGGCCGCGCTGGTGATCGACGGAACCGACGGGATGCTCGCACGTCGGCTGCGGGTGAAGGAGACCATCCCGTGGTTCGACGGCGCGATGCTCGACAACATCGTCGACTACCTGACCTACGCGTTCGCGCCGATCGTGCTGCTCTGGACCGGCGACTACCTGCCGTCCGGCGCCTGGGGCGCGGTCCTGGCCGCCCTGCCGTTGCTTGCCTCCAGCTACCAGTTCTGCCGGGTCGACGCGAAGACCGACGACCACTTCTTCCTCGGCTTCCCCAGCTACTGGAACGTGGTCGCCTTCTACGTCGTCATCCTCGGCCTCAGCCCGGTCACCACCGGCGTCATCCTGGTGGTCTGCTCGATCCTGGTGTTCATCCCGGTCAAGTACGTCTACCCGTCCCGGACCAAGGCGTTCCGGTCCATGAACCTGCTCACGACGGCGGTCTGGCTGGCGGCATACGCCGTACTCCTCGCCCAGATGCCGGACCCGAACGCGATCGTGGTCGCGATCTCGCTGTCCTACCTGCTGTACTACGCCGTCCTCAGCCTGTACCTGACCTTCTGGGTGCCTCGGCGCAAGGCCGTGTGAGTGGTCCTAGGTCTCGGCGCGGCACTCGGTGCCGCCTTGCTGTTCGGTATCGCGTCGATCCTGCAGGCCGTCGGTTCGCGTGCGGTGCCGACCGAGTCGGAGCTTGACCCGCGGCGGCTCGGTGGATTTGTCGTCGCACTGCTCAAGCAGCCTGCGTTCCTCGCGGCGCTGCTGCTGAACCTGGCCGGCTTCGCGCTGCACTTCGTTGCCCTGCGCCTGCTTCCGCTCTACCTCGCCCAGGCCGGCATCGCCGTCAGCCTGGTCGTCACCGCCCTGCTCGCGACCCGGCTGATGTCGGACCAGCTGAGCGCGCTCGAGTGGTCCGCCGTGGTCGCAGTCTGCGTCGGCCTCGGCCTGCTCGCCGTCTCAGCCGGTCATGCGGGTGACAGCACCCGTCACCAGGGCCTCACGATCGGCCTCATCGTCGGCCTCGTGGTCATCGCCGTACTCGGCGCCATCGCCAGCCGCTCCCAGCACGGCGTCTCCACAGCGCTGCTGGGCCTGCTCGCCGGCCTCGGGTACGCCGGAGTCGCCATCTCAGCGCGGTTGCTGCAGGACGGCTCGATCGCCGAAGTCCTCCGCAGCCCGACCACCTACACCCTGGTCCTCAGCGGCGCGCTCGCCTTCATTCTCTACTCCCTGGCCCTTCAACGAGGCTCGGTAACCCTCGCCACCACCCCGATGATCGCCCTCCAAACCATCACCCCCGCCGCCGTCGGCGTCTTCGTCCTGGACGACGCCGTCCGCGCCGGCTGGTGGCCCGGAGCCGTCACCGGCTTCGTCCTGTCCGCCATCGGCTCGGTGATCCTCGTCCGCTTCGAATCCGTCAAGGACTGATCCGGGCCGGACCCCGCGGGGGTCCGGCCCGGATGCCAGGGCGACGGTCAGGTCGTCAGTTCACGATGATCCTGTCGACCTCGATCGTGATGCCCTTGACCAGTGGCGTGGAGGTGCCGGTCGTCACCGTGCCGGTACCGCGTTGCACACCCTTGATGTTCATCGAGTAGGTCATCGAACCGCCCGGAGCCCCAGGCGTGCTAGTCACCCGGTAGTCCGTGACCGGCGGGCCGGTGATCTGGCCGCCGGCCGTGCCCTCGAAGTTCTCGGCGCCGACCGTCAGGCCGTAGCCTGCGGGCGGACTGCCGGGAAGGTTGGCCGGGTCGTAGGCGTACGTGATGTCCTCGGTGCCGTTGACGCCGATCCACTGCTGGAACACCTTCAGGCTGGTCGTTCCGAACAGGTTCACCCGCCACTCCAGGACGACCCAGTCGCTCACCCCGTCGGTGAGGATGGTGGCGAAGACGCCCGGCGCCCCGGTGCCGTCGAGGTCGGTCCAGTACGACGCCAGCACGTTGTTCGGCCGGGCTGGGTCGGGCAGCGTCTGCGGCAGGAACTGCACGTCGTCCCCGGACGCTCCACCCACGACGGAGTACCCGTTGGAGGTGACCCCGATCTGGCTGTACGTCTGGCCGGCGTACACGAACGGCGGGACGTTGAAGTTGAGCGCCTGCTCGTCTCCGATCGGGGTCGGCGTGACCCCGAACGCGTCCAGCGGAATGTACCCAGCCAACGAGCCCGGCGCGATGCCCGGCGCGTCCGGCTGGCGCCCTGCCAGCGTTGCCGTCTTGGTCGCGACCTGCGTGCCGATCTTGGTCGCGCCAGTGACGCTGTTGAGCCGCAACTGCGAGCTCAGCGTGCTGACCGCGGTGACGTCCGTGGTCTGCAGGCTGTTGTTCTGCACGGTCACGGTGCAGGTCGACTGCCCGGTGTTGCGGGCGATGGTGGACGGAGTGCAGGTCTGGTCGACCGGCACGATGCCCTCCTGGCGGAAGAACGCCACCGGAAGGTGCAGGGCCCGGCTGCCGCCGACCTGCTTGAGGTTGACCTGGCCGAAGTACTGGCCGTCGGGCAGGGCGGGTGCGGTGATGGCGATCGTCAGCTTCTGCGTCTTACCGGGCTTCACCTGGAACGCCGGCGGCAGCACGCTGATGCTGGCGCCGTTGACCGTTGTGCCGGAGGCGGTGAAGGTGAGCGTCTGGTTCGTGACGTTCTTGACGACTCGCTCGGCAGTGATCACGCCCGGCATGGTCGGCGCGTTGACCGACGGCAGGTTCAGGTCGATCCGGTTCAGCGGGTCGGTGGCCGACGCGGCGTAGTTGGCCGCCGTCTCGTCCAGCGTCAGGCCGGGATTGCCGGCCTTGGTCAGGTCGATCCGGCCGCCGCCGTAGTCGAACGGGTCGGCCGGGGTGACGCGGTCGGGCTTGGTGACCGACGTCTTGGCGGTCGTCTCCAGCGCGGACTTGATCTGGCCCGGCGTCCAGGACGGGTTTAGGGCGAGGACCAGCGCAGCGGAACCGGCCACGTGCGGCGAGGACATCGACGTACCGGCGATCACCTGGTAGAGGTTCCCGGGCGGTCCCTCGGCCGGAGACTCCGGCGTCGGAGTCGCGCCGGCCATGATGTGCAGGCCGGGCGCGGTGACGTCGGGCTTGAGGAAGTCGCCACCGGGGCCACGCGACGAGAAGTGCGTCATCACGTCGCCCTGCCAGGTGGCCGTGGCGCCCTGCGTGAACGATGCGGTGGTGCCGGGGTGCGCTGCGAGGAATGCCAGCAGCGTGTCGGAGTCAGGCTTCTCGAGGTGCACGGTCGGCAACCAGTGGTTGTCGGTGAACACATCGGCCGGTGCGGCGTTGTACATGAGCATGCCGACGGCACCGCCCTGCCGGACGTTGAACCCCTTCATCACGCGGCCGGGGCTGAACTGGCAGGCGACGATCTTCCCGGCGAAGAGGCCTGCAGGTGCGGGCGTGTTGCACAGCGCGTTGTTGTACGGCGGCGCCGAGCCGAGGACGACCGGTGCCGCGGTGCTCAGGCCCGCCGTGATCGTCGCACCCGAGATGGTGGCAGTCTCGAGCGCGCCACCGGGATCGTTCAGCGTGACCGTCGAGCGGAAAGTACGGCTCTGCGTGGACGCGGCGACCGTGGTGACCCACGGGCTGCGGTGGTCGGTCGTGTTCGCGCCCGGACCGGAGTTTCCGGCCGAGGCGGAGACGAACACGCCGGCGGCGTACGCGTCGAGGAAAGCGAGCTCGACCGGGTCGCTGTACGGGTTGCTGCCGCCGGAGATCGAGAAGTTGATCACCCGGACGCCGTCGAGGATGGCCTGTGCGACGGCCTGGACGGAGTCGGACGGGAAGCAGCCCTCGGCGCCGCAGACCTTGTAGACCGAGACGGCCGCGGCCGGCGCGATGCCGGCGATCGGGCCGCGGTCGATACCGAGCGGGTTGGCGTTCGCGACCGGTCCACCGGCCGAGGTGGTGGCGGTGTGGGTGCCGTGGCCGTTCGAGTCACGCGCGCTGTCGGGGTAGACGTCGCCGCCGATCACCGCGTTGTACGTGTCGAGGAACGGCTGGCCGCCGATGAGCTTGCGGTTGCAGACGAACGGGTCCGCGGCCGGTGTCAACGGGTTGTCGCCGAAGTCGCACGTCCGCGGGGTGCCGTCCGCCTTCGGCGGCGGCGCCGGCAGCGTGCCGGGATCGGTGAAGGACGGGTGTTCCGGCCAGGCGCCGCTGTCGAGGATGCCGACGACGATGCCCTTGCCGGAGTTGGCCGAGCCCCCGAGCTGGCTGTAGATCGCCGGAGCCCCGATGAAGGAGGCACTGGAGTCGGTCAGCAGCTGCTGCGGATTGTCGGGCTGAACCGCCGCCACGCCGGGCAGCTTCAGCAGGTCGCGGGCCTTGTTCGCGGGCAGGCTGACGGCGACACCGCCGTACACGGTGCGCAGCTTCTGGCCGGCCTTCGCGCTCGGAACCCTCGTGCTCATGGCGGCGAGGAAGTCGTTCTCCATCGCGGTGACGTGTTTCAGGTATTTGGCCGAGTTGGCGCTCTTGGTGTCGAGCCGTTTGCCGGTGACCGAGGGGCTGGTGCCGGGCAGGCCCTTCAGGCCGCCGCGGTACGAGGCGAGCGAGTCGTAGTCGAGCTTGACGACGACCCGGACCTGCTTGGTCGACGTGCTGTTGACGAGATTCGGGTCGCTCTTGGCCAGCTGACCGCTGGGCGACTTGGCCCCGTTGACCGTACTGGCGACGGTCAGCGGCGTCGCCGTCCAGGGCCGGCCGTTCGGCGCGGTGGGGGACGGGTCGGCGGCTGACGCGCTCAGCGCCGGCAACGTGGCGGCGAGCAGCAGGCCGGCGGACAGGCCGGCCAGGGTGGTACGTCGAGTTGTTCGTCGGTGGATCGGTGACCTCATGCGCGGCCTCCTGTGAAGGCGGAAAGACGCCGTCACCACAAGGAGACAGACATGGGACGTCGGGCAGACGCCAGGTCGACGCAGCAGACCCCTCAGTCCTGTGACCGAACCCCCCGGGTACCGGCGTACGGCAGGCACCCCCACGGTGCCGGCCTGAGCCGAGGCTATGCCAGAACTCCGACCCCGGCTAGACCTCAGCGGGTGGGCCACTTCCACGGTGGTTCGTCGAGCGGGCGCTGGCCGTCGATGGTGGTGGCGCCGTGGTCCTTGACGAGCTCGATGGTGTGGAGGTCGTCGGTCAGGGCGTCGAGGGCGGCCAGGAACGGGCGGGAATGGGTGACGACGATGACCTGGGTGTCCTTGGCGGCCGTGACGACCAGATTGGCGAGGGCCGGGAGGAGGTCGGGGTGCAGGCTGGTTTCGGGTTCGTTGAGGACCAGGAGCTCGGGTGGGCGCGGGGTGAGGAGGGCGGCGACCCAGAGGAGGTAGCGGAGGGTCCCGTCCGACAGCTCGGCGCCGGAGAGTGGGCGGAGCAGGCCGTGCTGGCGAAAGGCGATCTCGAAGCGGCCGGCGGTGCTGACGATCTCCACCCGGCTGCCGGGGAACGCCAGCTCGACCGCCTCGTCGAGGGCGCCCTTCGCGCCGATCTCTCGGATGGTCTGCAGCGCGGCCGCTAGGTCGGCGCCCTCCGGATCGAGGATCGTCGTCCGCGTGCCGATCTGCGCACGTCGAGCGGGTGCGTCGGTGTCGGTCCGGACGTGGTCGTAGAACCGCCAGGCCCGCATGCGTTCACGCAGAGCAAGTAGCTCCGGTGCCCGTTGCGGGTCGGCGAACTCGCTGAGCATGCTGTCGAAGGGCTGGAGCACATGCCCGCCGTCCTGCCACCGCCCGTCGCTGTCGCGGATGCGCGCGCCGCCACCGCCACGCTCCATCAGCAGCGCGGCCGGGCGCAGGAACGGGCCGGCCCACAACGACTCCCGCTTGATCTCCGGATCGAGGTTGAACGCCGACGGCTCGCTCCGCACGCCGCTGACCGGAATCGGCATCCCGAAGTCGACGGCGTACCCGTAGTCGTCCGACGCGAACCCCATCCGCAGCGCCACCGGCCCGGTCCGGACGGTGCCCTGAACCGGCCTGTCTTTGCGCACATGCTCCGGTCCTGCCCACAACGTCGACTGCAGGCCGCCTTCCCGGGCAAGCGCGGCTACGGCACCGTTACGAGAGGCGTCAGCGAGCAGGCGGAGCGCGCGGTAGAGGCTGGACTTGCCGGTCCCGTTCGCCCCGGTCACCACGTTGAGCCCCCGCAGAGGCATCACCAACCGCCGCAGCGACCGATAATTCTCCACCGCCAACGTAGTCAACATGCCCTCACGCTACCCACCCCCACCGACAGAACCCGACGGAAGACGGTCGCAGTTGGCCCGCAGGTTGCAGAGGGCAACAACTGGCAACCCGGTGATTGACTGGCGGGCGACGGAGGAGCATGCGTAGCGGGCGCGTGGGGAGGACCCCACGCGCCCGCTACCGCGGTTGAATCAGGCTAGGGACTCTTCCCAGGCTTGGTGGAGGCCGGCGTAGCGGCCGCCGGTGGTTATGAGGTTGTCGGGGGAGCCGTCTTCCATGATCTGGCCGTACTCGAGGACCAGGACGCGGTCCGCCGTCTCGACCGTGGACAGGCGGTGGGCGATGACGATCGCCGTACGGTCGGCCAGGATGGTCCGCAGCGCGCGCTGGATGAGCCGCTCGCTGGGGATGTCCAGGCTCGACGTCGCCTCGTCCAGGATCAGTACAGCGGGGTCCGCCAGGAACGCCCGGGCAAACGCAACCAACTGCCGCTGCCCGGCCGACAGCCTGCTGCCGCGCTTCTCCACCTGAGTCTCGTACCCTTCAGGCAGCGCCATGATGAAGTCGTGCGCGCCGATCACCTTGGCCGCCTCGACCACCTCGTCCAGCGTGGCGGCCGGCTTGCCGAACCGGATGTTGTCCGCGACCGTCCCGGTGAACAGGAAGTTCTCCTGCGTCACCATCACCACCCGCTGGCGCAGGTCGTCCTCGGTGAGGTCGCGCAGGTCGGACCCGTCCAGCAGCACGTGACCGCTGGTCGGGTCGTAGAACCGCGCCACCAGCTTGGCGATCGTGGTCTTGCCCGCACCTGTCGTACCGACGAGCGCGAGTGTCTGCCCCGCCGGCACGTCGAGGTCGAGGCCAGGCAGCACCGAGACGCCGTCGACGTACTGGAACTGCACCTTGCGCAGCTCCAGGTGTCCCCGGCTCTTGCCCGGTCGCACCGGCTTGACCGGCTCCGGTACGTCGGGCTTCTCGTTGAGCACCCCGGACAGCTTCTCCAGGGCCGCGCTCGCGGACAGGAAGGTGTTGTAGAACTGCGAGATGTCCTGCAGCGGCTCGAAGAACTGCCGCAGGTAGAGCAGGAACGCGGTCAGCACCCCGACCGTCACGTGACCGTGGTACGCCTGGTACCCGCCGTACGCCAGGATCGCGACGATGGTGATGTTGCCGACGCCCTTGATCGACGGCATGAAGATCGCGTTCAGCCGGAACGACTCGAGGTTGGCTTCCCGGTACTTGTCGTTGACGCCGTGGAAGATCTCCTCGTTGCGCGGCTCGCGGCGGAACGCCTGGACCGCGCGGATGCCGGTCATCGACTCGACGAAGTGCACGATGACGAGTACGACGGCCTCGCGGGTACGGCGGTACACCACGGCGGACCGGCGCCGGAACCAGGCGGTGATCAGGATCAGCGCCGGGAACGACAGCAACGCCAGCAGACCGAGCTTGAAGTCCAAGGTCAGCAGCAGGATCGCGGTGCCGATCAGGGTGAGCAGCGCCGTGACCAGACTGTCGAACCCGTTGGCCAGCATCTCGTCGATGACACCGACGTCCGAGGTGAGCCGGGAGATCACCCGGCCGGAGGTGTACTTGTCGTGGAACGCCGGGCTGAGCCGCTGGAAGTGGTCGAACACCCGGCGGCGCAGCCCGAGCAGGATGGTCTGGCCGAGCTTGCCGGACCGCATCAGGAACAGCTGCCGGGCGAAGGCCTGCACCAACGCCATCACGAAGACCGTGACCACGATCGTGATCAGGGTTCGTGGACCTTCGCCGGCGAGGATCGGCGGGATGCCGTTGTCGATGCCGAGGTGGACCAGGTACGGCACCGCGAGCCGGGCGGCGTTCTCGACCACGACGATCACGACCAGCAGCCAGATCATCTTGGAATACGGCCGGAGCAGCTCGCCGAGGAGTTTACGCGAGTCCTCCTTCAACCGGATGGTCGTTGCCCTCGACAACTCCCGGTCGCCCTCGTCCTCGAAGTACCCCCGCCAGGACTGTTCCGCCGACTTCTCCTCCTCGGCGTCGGACTCAGGAGGTGTCTGCTGCGTTGTCGTCATGCGTGCACCTCCTCTTCCTCGGCCGCGAGCAGCAGCCGGTACGCCGGTACGTCGGTCAGCAGCTCCTGGTGCGTGCCGACGTGGGTGATCGTGCCGTTCTGGAGCAGGGCTACCTTGTCCGCCAGCATCACCGTCGACGCGCGGTGCGCGACCACGATGCCGGTGGTGTCGGAGAGCACGTTGCGCAACGCCTCCTCGACCAGCGCCTCGGTGTGTACGTCGAGTGCCGACAGCGTGTCGTCGAGCACCAGGACGGCGGGCTTGGCGAGCACCGCCCGGGCCAGCGCAAGCCGTTGCCGTTGGCCACCGGACAGCGACATGCCCTGCTCGCCGACGCGGGTCTCCAGGCCCCACGGCAGGTCGTTGACGAACTCGGCCTGCGCGACCTGAAGGGCCTGCTCGATCTCTGCCTCGGTCGCGTCCGGCCGGCCGAGGGTGAGGTTCTCCCGGACGCTCATCGAGAACAGCGTCGGGTCGTCGAACGCGGACGCGACCGCGCCGCGCAGCGACTGCAGGGTCAGGTCCCGGACGTCGTGCCCGTCCAGCGTGATCCGCCCGCCGGTCACGTCGTACAGGCGTGGAACCAGTGCGGTCAGGGTGGTCTTGCCGGACCCGGTGGCGCCGACCAGGGCGAGCGTCGTACCGGGGGTGAGGTCGAGGTTGACGTCGTGCAGGACCTCGGGGGAGTCGGGGGAGAACCGGAAGCTGACGTTCTCGAACCGCAGGTGGCCGCGGGGGTTCGCCAGCTCCTCGTCGCCCGACTGGATGGTGGACCAGGTGTCCAGGATCTCGCTGATCCGGTCCGCCGCGGTCATCGACTCCTGCGCCATCGCCAGGATGGCGCCGAGCGACGTGACCGGCCAGATCAGCGACAGCATCAGCGTGATGAAGGCGACCAGGGTGCCGAGGGTGATCGCCTCCCGGCCGACGGCGAGCGCGCCGAGCAGCAGCACGACCACCAGGGTCAGGTTGGGGATCACGCCCAGGAAGCTCCAGAACCGCGACGCCAGCCGGACCTTGTCGACGGAGGTGTTGAACAGGGTGATGGCGCCGTCGTCGAACTGCTGCTGGACGTGCTGGCGCCGGCCGAACGCCTTGATCACCCGGAAACCGAGCGCGGATTCCTCGATCCGGGTGGCCAGGTCGCCCTGCTGGTCCTGGACCTTCCGGGAGATCACCAGGTACTTGTGCTCGAACTTGAGCGACACCACGATGATCGGCACCGCTGCCGCGAGCACGACGACACCGAGCGGCCAGTACAGCCGCAGCAGCAGGGTGGTGACGACCACAAGCTGGAGGATGTTCATCACCAGGAACAGCAGGCCGAAGCCCATGAACCGGCGGATGGTGGACAGGTCGGTGGTGACCCGGGAGAGCAGCTGGCCACTCTGCCAGCGGGTGTGGAACTCCATCGGGAGGGACTGCAACCGCACATACAGGTCGTGCCGGAGGGTGGCCTCGAGGTCGCTGACCGTCCGGGACTGGGCCCAGCGGCGGACCCAGACCAGGATCACTTCGGAGATGCTGAGGCCGAGGGCGAGCAGTGCCAGCGGGACCAGCAGATCGAGCTCGCGGCGGGTGACCGGGCCGTCGATGATGGCCCTGGTGACGAGGGGGACGGTGAGGCTGACGCCGACGCCCAGCATGGCGGTGGAGAACATCGTCACCAAGCGCCAGCGGTGTGGTCGGAGATAGGGGCGGAGCCGCCAGAGGTTGCGGCTGCGTTCGGGTGCTCTGGTGGTAGGGGCTGCAATCGACGGCGCTTGGGCAGGTCTCTCTGAGGGCATCTGGACGGGCGCACTTCCCATCATGCTCGGATCGTGGGGGTTGCCACCGGAAAACGGCGCACTTTCCAGTATCGCCTACGGGTAAGCGCTTGTCCCTCGAATTCCATTCCCCGGCGATGAATAACCTCGTGTCGCAATAGGCGACCCCCGCCACCACGCGGTGACGGGGGTCACAGTGATTACGAATCGCGATAGGTCTACGGATTGACCCGCAGGAACGCGATGCCGTCGATCGTGGCCGGCGCCGTGGAGGTGGAGACGATCTTGACCGCGCCGGTCCGGAACGGCGTGATCGGCAGGTAGGTCACCTTGCGGGCCGTCGTGGTCGCTGCCAGCGAGACTGTGCCGATCTTGATGTTCGCGTGGTAGATGTCGACCCGGCCCTGCCCGGGTCCGTGGATCGCGACCAGGGCGATCCGGGCGCCGGCCTCCGCGGTCTTGGTCAGATATGCGCCGTTCGCCTTCAGGATCGACGTTGTGCCCTGGAACGCGAGCGTGCTGGTCGACCGCGTCACCGACCCGGCCGAGGTGAGGGCGCGGTCGTCCTGGGGCGCGACGGCGCAGATCTGCGGCGACCAGGCGGACAGGTTGCCCAGGTAGTCGCGGGAGCGGACCAGGAAGCACTCGTCCCAGCCCAGCCGCGGGGTCCAGGTAATCGACGTGATCTTGGTGTTCTGCCAGATCGGCGGGTAGATCCACTTACCCAGAGCAACGCCCGGTGCGGCGATCTTGTAGACCACGTCGTACGACTCCACGTCGGTGTCGTCCTTGTAGGCCCAGCGGAACGTCACCGGCGCCGTGACGGCGACCCGGTCGCCGATTCGGAGTGTCTGCAGCGTAGGCGCCGTACCGTCGACCTCGCTGCAGTACGACGTGCTCCAGGCGCTCACGTTGCCCGCGTAGTCGCGTGCCCTGACCTGCCAGCACGTGTCGGTGCCAATCGCTGCGGTGTAGCTCGCGCCCGTCGTCTTCAGGCCCTGCCACGAGGGGACTTGATTCCAGGCGCCGTACGGCGATGTGCGGTTCGGGCGCTGCTGGATGCGTAGGTCGTACGAGTCGACGCCGGTCGCGGGGGAGTTGGGGTCCTGCGGGTCGGTGTACGCCCACTCGAAGGACAGGCTCGTGTTGTCGCGGATGCGGTCGCCTGCCGACGCGCTGGTTAGCACGGGAGCGACCGTATCCGGGCGCTGCTGCGGGTCGGCGGTGAGCCAGCTCAGGGTGATGACGCGGGCCTTCGAGTCCGGGTCGGCGTACACGATCTTGGCCAGGCCGGAGCCGTCGGCGCGGATGGCGGCGGGCTGCCGGACCGGTCCGTAGGTGCGCTGGCCGAGGTCCGGGTCGTTCAGGTCAGTGACGAGGAGGTTCTGGTCGGTGGTCGTCTGGACGGTGAAGCCGTTGCCGAGTTGGGAGTCGGCGGCGACGGTGAGGTTGCGCGGGGCCTGTGGGCCCTTCACGTCCACCACCTGGCCGCAGCCGTTCAGCAGGGCCCAGCGGCCGTTGACGCGGTCCGGTCCGACTGCACAGTTGCTGGCGACCAGGACTGTCTTGACGGTGCCAGTGGCGAGGTCCTTGCCGGTGAGCTGTCCGGGGTCGGTGACCTTCCAGACCGTGCTGTCGGACATGGCGAACGGCGGGGCGTAGTCGGCCAGCTTGGTCTTGGTGGCGACGTCGTACACCTCTGCGCTCGCCGCGTTGGGGGTGCGGTGGGAGACGAGCTTGCCGCCCTTGCCGAGGATCACCTCGTCCGCTGCGGGGAACGTGAGGCCGCCGACCTTCGCCGTACCCGCCTGGTAGGTGAGCAGGGACGAGCCCTCGAGCTGGAAGGGCTTGGTGTCGTTCGTGCCGCCCGTAGCGGTCCAGGTCGTGCCGTTGTTGCTGGTCTCCCAGAGCGTCTGGTCGGTCCGGTCTGTCGTCACCACCCGGGCGCCGGAGAGGCCGACGTCGCCGACCTGTGCCGTGGGCGTTCGGGGTGTGACCAGTACGCCTTCGCCCAGGTGCTCCGGTGGATCGGCTGCCATCACCTGACTCGCCAGCACCGGTACCAGAGCGATCGCACAGGCGACCGCGGCCGCCTTGACCCGCAACCTGACCACAAGAACCCCCTCGGCGCCGCTCCCCAGCGCGCCCGTCGACACAGGGCGGCACCCTAGCCAGTAACCACCGGTAACGGAAGCGCTTACCGGCCTGGTCCAGACTGTGTGCCGGGTTTCGCGGGTGGTGAACAGGCTCTGCCGGGGGCGAACAGGTGTAGTCGGGCGAATGTGCTCGGTGACAGGTTGCCGGGCATGGCTTGGGTCGTCAGGGGCGAGTTCCGGAAGCTGTGGGTCGGGCAGTTGGTGTCGGCGTCGGGGAGTGCAATCACCACGGTCGCGCTGCCGCTGGTCGCCGTACTGACCCTGCATGCGTCGCCTGTGGAGATGGGTGTGATGGCGGCGCTGACTGTGGCCCCGCACCTCGTCTTCGGGTTGCCGGCCGGTGTTTGGGTGGACCGGTGGTCGCTGCGGCGGGTGCTGGTGGTGACGGACGTTGGGCGGGCAGTCCTGCTCGGGTCCATCCCGGCCGCGGCGGCTGTGGGTGCGTTGGGGATGTGGCAGTTGTACGTCGTGGCCGTGCTGGCCGGTGTGTTCACGCTGCTGTCCGAGACCGCGTCGATGACTTTGATGCCCGCGCTGGTGCCGCGTGACGAGCTGATCCGAGCCAACAGCGCGCACCTGCTCAACCTGAACGTGGCGTCGACAGCGGGGCCTTCTGTGGCGGGGTTGCTGGTGCAGGTGGTGACTGCGCCGTTTGCGATCTTGTTCGATGCGGCGTCGTACGTGGTGTCTGCGGTGGCGTCGTACCTGATCCGTGAGCCTCGGCGTGAGGTGGCTGAGCGGTCGGAGGTGCGGCTGACGGACGGGCTGCGGACGATCTTCGGCAGTCCGGTGCTGGCGCCGTTGGCGGTGTCCGCGACGGTCGGTGCGATTGCCGGCTCGTTGCAGGGGCCGCTGATCGTTCTCTACCTGGTCCGCGAGCTCCAGTGGGCGCCTGCGCTTGTCGGGGTGGCAATCACGGTCTTTGGAGCGGCCGCCATTGTCGGGTCGCTGATCGCGCCTGGGTGGATCCGCTTGGTCGGCATCGGGCGCGGTTACATCACAGGGCAGTTCATAGCGTCCCTGACCGGTGCTGCGCTGGCGGTCGGCTTCGCTCCGGTCGTTTTGCTGGGCCAGGCATTGGCCGGGCTGGGCATGTCGCTGTTCGCCGTTCCCCAGCGCACTCTGCGACAGTCGCTGGTCCCGTCCAGTTCCCTAGCTCAGGTCACAGCCACCTGGCGCACTCTGGTGATCGGCGGGCAGTCCCTAGGCGCCCTCACGTCGGGCCTACTAGCCACCACCCTCGGCCTCCGCCCCACCCTCCTCCTGTCCACGGCCGCCATGCTCATCGGCACGCTTGTCGCGGTCCTTTCACCCCTCCGCAAGGTTGCTGTCCTCGAGTGGGTGGGCGATCTGGCCGCCCGATGACCAGGAGAGGTCGGTGATGATGCGGGTGGTCGTGTCGTCGAGCGTGCTGGTGGAGTCGATGATCTGCTCGCCCGGTACGCCGAGGAGGTCGCACGGTTGGTACCAGTCGCGCAGCTTGTCCGCGGTGACGCCGTACGACGGCTTGGTGTGATGTCGCCGTACGGTCTCCTCGAAGGGGAGCTGGAAGTAGTACACGCCCGTGTGGCCGGCGTGGTCGGCGATCAACTGGCGGACCATCGCGCCGTACGTCGGGCTGTAGAGGATGCCTTCGAGGATGACGTGGTAGCCGTTGTCGAGCGCGTACCGGACCGTCTGGTCGATCAGGCCGATGTTGGGCGCGGCCGGCCGGTCGTGCTCGCGGAGCAGGATTCGCCGCAGGTAGTCCTGCTCGACCCAGGCGACTCCGCGGCCGACTCGTCGCCGTACCTCCTGCGCTGTGGTGCTCTTGCCCGAGGCTGAGTTCCCTCGAAGCACGACCAATCGTGACGACTCATCCCCGACCTTCGGCACCTGGGAGACCCTACGCCTGTCAGCAGTCGGACGGCGGAGGCTCCCAGCCGGTCGCTTGAGCCCAGGCATCAGCCTGCTGGATGGTCTCCCAGATGAACGGCGTCTTCGCGTCGACGTAGTCCTGCCGCTGGTCCGGCGCCGAGAACCGCTTCGCCAGTTGGTATTTCAGCTCCGCGTAGGCATTTGCTCGCTCGGGATGCGTCCGCAGGAAGTCCCGGAACAACAAGGTGAACTGCTCGGAGAACGACCCCGCCCGCCGGACGTGCACATGAGTGCGGCGCTCACCCGGAGCCTCCCGGAAGTACCGCTTGGTCAGCTCAGGATTGCCCGCCCGGTAAACAAACCCGGCCCGCTCGATCGGCCCCCGATACGCCTCCAACGGCTCGAACGAAGCCACCGAAACCTGAACATCGATCACCGGCTTCGCATCAAGCCCAACCACAGCCGTCGACCCCACATGATCGATCCGCAGCCCCACCTCCCCGAGCTCCCCCCGAAGCCGCCGCCCCACCTCCCCGAACAACTCGACCCACCCCGGGTCATACCCGACGACAACAACCCCTTCACCCATCCTGCCCCCGATCCGAGAGCGCCTCGTCCTCGGTCACCGCGCTCGCCTGCCGACGCCGGAAGTAGTGCCGAACAGTCGACAGCAGCAGCCCGGCCACCCACCAGGTGAAGAACAAGGTCCCGACCACGACCTGGAACACGAAGTCCGCCGCCCCAAGGTCTTCCTGCACCCCGTAGACGACCCCGACAACCAGACCCACCACAATCCCGCACCACCACAACGGCTCCCTCTGCAACGGGCGATCGAAGAATGGCCGCGGAATCACCCGCACATGATCACACGACACCGTGAGCCCGTCCTCCTCTAGCGATGCCTGGATGATTTACCCGCATGCGGAGAAGAGAACGTCGCGCCCAGAACCTGGCCGCACGCGCGCACGTGATCCTCATTCACAACGCCCTGGCCAGCATCCGCACGATCGCCTACCTCCGACGAGACCCCGGCGCCATCGGCGGCGAAACCGTCGACGACCACCACGAACTGATCCGCTTACTGGCCAACACCGCCGCCAGCCTGCCCGGCTCCCTCCGCCCTGACACACGGCAGACGCCCACTGAAGCCCGGACATCTCGAACGACCAAATGCGCCGCTGGATGCACCAAACCCTGGCAACCGAAGGCATCCCCCTCAACGACCTCATCTCCTGACCCCCGAAACGCCTCGACTGCTGTTGGACTTCCGCTCGTCGCATGCATTGACCTGGGGCTAGGCGGAGTGCGGAGCGGCACGGCAGGTCGTCCCGTTCTCAAGACAACTGCCGACCCAGGCCGGCACGGCGTCCCGGGTAGCTGATCGCCTCAGTCTTACTGAGCCTCTGCCAGCGCAAAGCTCCCAGCCGGCGTCAGAACCGTCACGATGACGGCGACGGCGCTCTCGCCTGGAAGGCAGAGGTCGAAGGCATCATCCAGGCCACGGAAGAAGGCCAGATCCTCGCCTTCCTCGATCCGCACGAGCTGACCTGTCGCCTCCCACCCGTGGTCCCCAACCGAGATCGTCACAGAGACCTCGAAAGCGGCCAGACAGGTCGACCCATTAGCCCACCACTCGAGCCGAGCAGCGCTCACAACTGAATCCACACAACGATCCTGGCACGGCGGCGGCGAGGGACTGCTCACCGTCTGGCCATGAGCCTCAACCTGTGCACGCCGAGTGTCCCCACTTGCCCCTGGCGGACCCACGTAATCGCTCGTTGGGTCGGACTGGGGTCAGCTCCTTCCGAGCGCATTGGGCAAGATGGCTCAGCTCGCAGCCCAACCACGAAGGGTCACGAACGTGGATTACCGAGAGTTGCTCCGCACCGTGCGCCTTCGGCCGGGTATGTTCTTCGGGCGGTCGGAGCTGACCTATGACCAGCTTGTCAGCTTCGTCACCGGCTTGTCGTTTGGGCGACCGGAACTCCTCGCCGGTTTCAGGGAGTTCCTGGTCCTCAAGCTGAACGACGGCAACAACCTCGTGTGGCCCGCCCTGGTCACGCGGCTCGTGGTACCGCAGGCCGTTCGCCCGCTCAGTCCGGCGGATGACCGCGCTGCTGTGGAGGGCCTGTTTGATCTCCTGGACGAGTTCCTGGCTGAGACCACCACGATCGGCTCGCGCTGGATTGATCGCGAGTACTTCCTCTGGCTGCAGCAGCAGAGCTGGTACGACCTGGACCTGGAGAGATTCCGCAGCAGCCCGGCCCCCCAGATGCTCGGGTTGGACGAGGCGGCAGAGCGGCTCGGCGTGCAACGTTCCGCACTCTTCGACTTGATCGCGTCCCGGAAGTTGCGATCATTCCGTGTCGGTGCCGAGCTCCTGTTCGCCGAGCACGACATCTCCGAGCTCGAAAGTCAGCTCGGCCCGTCGCCTGCGCGGACCGGGCGTCTAGGCCTGAAACCCATCCCCACAGCACCCCCTGAGCGACCGCGACCGACCGCCAGTTAGGGCACGTGGAGGCACGACCTGGCGGCTCGCAGCTCGGACGGTGGTCGCGAGCCAAGGCTAGCCGTGAAGATGGACCGCATGAGTCAGAGTGCCGCACAAGCAGCCGCCTTCTTCACTGAGGTCAATCGGACAGGACGCCTCTGGACCGTGCGTGACGCTGGCGGCTACCCAGCCCCCAGTAACTCGCAAGGTCGGCGGGCTCAACCCTTCTGGTCCAGCGAGGCTCGCGTGCGCCGGATCATCAAACGAGTGCCTGCCTACTCCGGGTTCGACCCCGAGGAACTCGACCTTGCAAGCTGGCGTGAGCGCTGGCTGCCGGGCCTAGGGCAGGACGGGCTTCTCGTCGGCCTGAACTGGACCGGTGCACGTGCAGTCGGCTACGAGTTTACGGCGGCTGAGGTCATCGCTCGCCTTGACGCCACACCTGCCCCGTCCCCTTGATAGCTGCCAAACCCAGGCCAGCTGGTGCTCGTTCCGCCGAAGTCTGAAGCCTCCGAGCGCGACGTGACCATCCCGGCGATCCTCGGCCCGGTACTGGTCGAGCACTTGGAGGAGTTCGTAGGGCTGCGTCGGATGCGCTGGTGTTCACGGGGGAGCGCGGCAGTACTCCCAAGCGGGGAAGCTGGCGTACGACGGTCGAGTGGACAACTTGTGTTGCGGAGGCTGGCCTGCCGGCTGGGGTCAGTTCCATGACCTGCGTCACACGGGTAACCACTGGCCGCGATGAGTGGCGCGTCGACCAAGGAGCTGCTGCATCGGATGGGGCAGTCGACGATGCGAGCCGCGCTCATCTATCAGCACGCGACCGATGAGCGGGCACGGGAGATCGCCGACCGACTGAACGAGCTGGTGGAGCGCCAGCTCAAGGCCGCGACCGAGGGCACGCCCGATGACGACGAAGGGACCGCCGGGGCGCTGGTCCCAACCAGTTAGGGCACGTGGAGGGCACGCCGCTCGAAGTAGGTCTCCGCATGACGAAGGCCCCTAGCCTCAGATTCCCTGTGGTTAGGGGCCTTTCGCGTTTCGAGCGGGTGACGAGAATCGAACTCGCGTAGCCAGTTTGGAAGACTGGGGCTCTACCATTGAGCTACACCCGCGGTGCTCGGACATGATTCCACATGGGGGTCGGGGGTTGGCAAACCGGTTAGCAGATGCGTAGCCGGATGGGGGCGGTTCCTGATTGGACGAGGACCTGCTCGTCGGCTTCCCAGGTGATCAGGGCCCCGGGTTCCACGTCGTACGGCGGGCTGTTGAGCGCCTCGATGCTCAGCACCATGACGTCCTGCGGGTCGACTCGGGCGAGCGCGGACGGCGCCGCCAGGTTCGACGCGGCGGTACGGCGTTGCAGCAACGAAGCCGATTCCGTCAGGTCCAGCTAGCGCTCGCCTTGGGTGAAATGCGGCGCCGCGGTCGCGAGCGAGTCGTCCTGCGGTACGCCGGGATCGCCGGCCAGCAACCGTGACACACCCTCCTCGAGCACCGCGTCGAGGGGGGTGGCCCACAGCTCGCGGAGACCGCGGGCGCTGAGCGGCTCGGGCAGCGGGACCTCGCGCTGGGACATGATCGCGCCGGTGTCGAACGACGCCGCCGTACGCTGCAACGTGGCTCCCGCAGTCCGGTCACTCGCATAGATCAGCCGCTGCGGGTTCGGACCACGCCCCCGCGGCAGCGCGGAAGGGTGCAGATTCACAGCGCCGTACGGCGGAATGCCCGTCAACTCCGGCGGGATCAGCCGGGGAGGGGTCGCCGAGATCACCAGGTGAGGCTGTACGGCGGCCACCGCGGGAGCCGCGATCGCGACCAGTTGATCAGTCGGGAGGCACGGCCGACCCAGGTCCGGGACCTGCTCCGCGAGCGGGTTCTGATCACTCCCGTAACGACGGATCGGCTCCTCCGCACTCGGTGTGACGACCAGGGCGAGCTCGTGGCCGCACCGCGCCGCCCAGTCGGACACCAATCGGTATCCGGACATCGAGGCATGCAGGCTCACGATCCGGATGACGGCCTCCTGAGCCGGTATGGGAGGGTGATTTCGCGTGCACCGGGTCGGGTCGACTAGACTCGGGCGGTCACTGCGGGGCGTAGCGTAGTGGCTAGCGCGCCTGCTTTGGGAGCAGGAGACCGCAGGTTCGAGTCCTGTCGCCCCGACAAACCCCCTGCAGCACCCCTGCAGCGCGGGCTGTCCCCGTGCTGTGAAGTCATCGATCAAGGAGAACCGCCACCGTGAAGAGCACCGTCGAGTCCATGAGCCCGACGAAGGTCCGGCTCATCGTCGAGGTGCCGTTCGAGGAGCTCAGGCCGAGCCTCGACGCGGCGTACCAGAGCATCGCGAAGCAGATCACCGTGCCCGGCTTCCGCAAGGGCAAGGTGCCGCCGCAGGTGATCGACCAGCGGGTCGGCCGCGGGCCGGTGCTCGAGGAGGCGATCAACGACGCGCTGCCGAAGCTGTACTCGCAGGCGGTGCAGGAGAACAAGGTCAAGGCGATCGGCCGGCCCGAGGTCGACGTGACCGAGTTCAACGACAAGGAGAGCCTGCAGTTCTCCGCCGAGGTCGAGGTGCGCCCCGAGATCACGCTGCCGGACCTGGACGGCCTCGAGGCCGAGGTCGAGGACATCGCGATCTCCGACGACGAGGTGGACGAGCAGATCGAGGCATTGCGGCAGCGGTTCGGCTCGCTGAACCCCGTCGAGCGCGCGGTCGTGGACAAGGACTTCATCACCATCGACCTGTCCGCCAGCAAGGACGGCGAGAAGGTCGAGGAGGCGCAGGCGAGCGGCCTGTCGTACCAGGTCGGCAGCGGCCAGCTGCTGGACGGGCTGGACGAGGCAGTGATCGGGCTGAACGCGGGTGAGAGCAAGACCTTCGTCACCCAGTTGGTCGGCGGCGCGCTGAAGGGCGAGGACGTCGACGTTGCGGTGACCGTGACCGCGGTCAAGGAGCAGGAGCTGCCGGAGTTCGACGACGAGTTCGCGCAGACCGCGTCCGAGTTCGACACCGCCGACGAGCTGAAGGCGGACGTGCGTGGCCGGCTGGAGCGCGGCAAGCGGCTCGAGCAGGCCGGCGAGGCGCGCGACGCCGTACTCGAGAAGATCCTGACCCTGGTCGAGGTGCCGGTGCCCGAGGGCCTGCTGGTCGACGAGCTGGCCGCTCGGAAGGAGAACCTGGAGCAGCAGCTCGGGTACTCCGGGATGACGTTCGAGCAGTTCCTGGAGAGCGAGGAGCAGTCCCAGGACGAGTTCGACGAGGACCTGAAGAAGCGCTCCGAGGACGCGATCAAGGCCCAGTTCGTGCTGGACCTGGTGGCCGAGCAGCAGGAGCTGAGCGTCAACGACCAGGAGCTGACCGAGCACATCGTGCGGCACGCGCAGCGTTCCGGCGTCAGCCCGGACCAGTTCGCCCAGCACGCGGTCGAGAACAACCTGGTGCCGAGCCTGGTGTCCGAGGTCGTCCGCGGCAAGGCGCTCGCGCACCTGGTCGAGAACGCGAAGGTCACCGACGCCTCCGGCAACGTGGTCGAGCTGAAGACCCTGCAGCCGGACGGCTCCTACGCCGACCCCGCGGCCGAGCAGGCCGACGAGGCTGCGGAGGCCGCGGCCGAGGAGCCCGCGAAGGCCTGACAAGCAGTACTGCGCGACGGCCCGGATCCCCTGTGGATCCGGGCCGTCGTCATGCCTGCCCCGAACCCGCCGAAACCGCCGGAAGTGAGCGGTCCTCAGTCGGCTGAAAGTGATCTGAAAGCGGCGTTCCCTAGCGTTGCCGGTGCACCGTCAAACCGCTCTGGGGGAACGCCTGATGACACCGAGCCCGCCGTCCGACAAGCCGTGCCTGTGGCTGCCGGGACAGTCCGGTTTCCACCTGCTGTCGACGCGCCGCCCGCCCCGGCTCCGCGTGCGGATGCATTGGGAGCGCCGGAGACCGGCCGGATCCGGGTCCGACGAGCAGTACGACGTACCCGTCATCGAGCCGCCGACCGCTCAAGCGCCTGGTGATCGGCTCGGCGGCGGCGAGCGGGACGCGGTGGCGCTCTGCGGCTGGTGAGCGGGCCACCCGGCCGCAGGGCGCCGAATGCCGCCGGAGGAATTCGCTCAGGGCAGACACGGTGCGCCGTGAGCGAACACCCCTGGCCCAGCCTTAGGTCTGTCGCCGCCGCCCAGTAATGTCGGCTTCGTGAACGAGACATTTGCAGCCAGCCCCACCGCCGCGGGCGGCAACGGATCCGGCGGACTAGACGACCACATCTACCAGCGCCTGCTGCAGAACCGGATCATCTTCCTGGGGTCCGAGGTTCGCGACGACAACGCGAACGCGATCTGCGCGCAGATGCTGCTCCTCAACGCCGAGGACCCCAACAAGGACATCTGGCTGTACATCAACTCGCCGGGCGGCTCGGTGGACTCCGGCATGGCGATCTACGACACCATGCAGTGGATCTCCAACGACGTCGCGACCGTCGGTATGGGCCTGGCCGCCTCGATGGGCCAGTTCCTGCTCTGCGCCGGTGCGAAGGACAAGCGGTTCGCGCTGCCGCACGCGCGGATCATGATGCACCAGCCGTCCGGCGGTATGGGCGGTACGGCCAGTGACATCAAGATCCAGGCCGAGCAGTCGCTGCACATCAAGGCGCAGCTGTTCCGGCTGATCGCGGAGCACACCGGCCAGCCGCTCGACCAGGTCGAGAACGACGCCGACCGCGACCGCTGGTTCACCGCCGAGCAGGCCATGGAGTACGGCTTCATCGACCACGTGGTCGCCAGCGCCGCCCAGCTCACCTCCGGCAGCCCGAACTCCTGATCTCCCACTCCGTCAGTCAAAGGACGCACGCATGAACTACTTCATCCCGCAGTGGGAGGAGCGCACGTCGTACGGCATGCGCCGGATCGACCCCTACACCAAGCTGTTCGAGGACCGCATCATCTTCCTCGGCACGCCGATCACCGACGAGATCGCGAACGCGGTGATGGCGCAGCTGCTGTGCCTGCAGTCGATGGACTCCGACCGTGACATCAGCATCTACATCAACTCGCCGGGTGGTTCGTTCACGGCGCTGACCGCGATCTACGACACCGTCCGCTACATCAAGCCCGACGTCCAGACGGTGTGCCTCGGCCAGGCCGCGTCGGCCGCCGCCGTGCTGCTCGCCGCCGGTACGCCGGGCAAGCGGCTGGCGCTGCCGAACAGCCGGATCATCATTCACCAGCCGGCCACCGAGGGCACCTACGGCCAGTCGAGTGACATCGAGATCCAGGCGAACGAGATCCTCCGGCTGCGGGCGCTGCTGGAGAAGATGATCTCCGAGGCCAGCGGCAAGTCGCTGGAAGAGGTTTCGCGTGACATCGAGCGGGACAAGTTCCTGACTGCCGACCAGGCCATCGAGTACGGCCTGATCGACGACGTCCTGCAGACCCTGAAGACCCCGGTTCCGGCCGGCGTCTGACAGGTCTGACCCGGTTCGACGGTGCTGTCAGAAGGGGTGGCCAGAGGCTCCCGGAGCGGAACGCCGCCTTGTCAAGGGCAAGGCGCGTTCGCCACCGGCGTAGTCACAACGCGGCGTCGGGCGCGGCGTTTGGGCCTCCGGCGCGGTACCGTCGAATCGGGATCCGGGGCCCGTCGTACGGCACCCGGCCCGAGCGGCCTACGCCCCCTTGGCCCAGGTTCGACTGCTCAGAGAAGGGATCTGTCCCGGTGGCACGCATAGGTGACGGCGGCGACCTGCTGAAATGCTCGTTCTGCGGTAAGAGCCAGAAGCAGGTCAAGAAGCTCATCGCCGGTCCCGGCGTTTACATCTGCGACGAATGCATCGATCTCTGCAACGAGATCATCGAGGAAGAGCTGAACGAGGGCTCCGAGGTCGGCCTCACCGAGCTGCCCAAGCCGCGCGAGATCTACGACTTCCTCAACGCCTACGTCGTCGGGCAGGACGTGGCCAAGAAGGCCCTCGCGGTGGCGGTGTACAACCACTACAAGCGGGTCCGCGACGGCCAGGGCAGCTCGAGCGCCGGCCGGCACGCGAAGGACGAGGCCGTCGAGCTGGCAAAGTCGAACATCCTGCTGATCGGCCCGACCGGCTGCGGCAAGACGTACCTGGCGCAGACGCTGGCCCGGATGCTGAACGTGCCGTTCGCGATCGCCGACGCCACCGCGCTGACCGAGGCCGGGTACGTCGGTGAGGACGTCGAGAACATCCTGCTGAAGCTGATCCAGGCGGCCGACTACGACGTCAAGAAGGCCGAGACCGGGATCATCTACATCGACGAGGTCGACAAGATCGCCCGCAAGAGCGAGAACCCGTCGATCACCCGGGACGTGTCCGGCGAGGGCGTGCAGCAGGCGCTGCTGAAGATCCTGGAAGGGACGACGGCCTCGGTGCCGCCGCAGGGTGGCCGCAAGCACCCGCACCAGGAGTTCATCCAGATCGACACCACCAACGTGCTGTTCATCGTCGGCGGCGCGTTCGCCGGCTTGGACCACATGGTCGAGCAGCGGGTCGGCAAGAAGACCCTCGGCTTCAACACCTCCCGCGAGCCGGAGAAGCCGAAGGAGCTCGGCGGGTACGCCGACGTGATGCCGGAGGACCTGCTCAAGTTCGGCCTGATCCCCGAGTTCATCGGCCGGCTCCCGGTGATCACCACGGTGTCCCCGCTCGACCGCGAGGCCCTGATCAAGATTCTGTCGGAGCCGAAGAACGCGCTGGTCAAGCAGTACCGGCGGTTGTTCGAGATCGACAACGTGGAGCTCGAGTTCACCGACGACGCGGTCGAGGCGATCGCCGACCAGGCGCTGCTGCGCGGCACCGGCGCCCGCGGCCTGCGCGCCATCATGGAAGAGGTTCTCCTCAACGTGATGTACGAGGTGCCCAGCCGTGAGGACGTCGCCAAGGTCGTCGTCACTGGCGAGGTCGTCCTGGAGAACGTGAACCCCACGCTGATCCCGCGCGACCAGATCGAGCGCAAGCGCGAGCGCCGCGAGAAGACTGCCTGAGCCTGTACTCCAGGAGGCCGGGTCCGCTGTACGGCGGAGTCCCGGCCTCCTTCTGTTGGTGGACGCAACCGTGGTAGCGGTCCGCATACGTTCGATTGCGTGAAGCCGACAAGATTCTTTCGAAGACTGTCCGTTGCCGCCGCCGTCGCTGCGCTGATCGTGCCGACCACCACCGCAGTCGCCGCCCCGAAGAGCGTTGTACCGCAGATTGCCTGGGGGAGTTGCGGCGCTGAACTGCCGGCCTTCCAATGCGCGTCCGTCGAGGTGCCGACGGACTACGACCGGCCCAATGGTCCGACCACGGCGATTGCGCTGACCCGGTTGCCGGCGACCGACCCGGCGCGCAGGATCGGGACGCTGTTCACCAACCCGGGTGGTCCCGGTGGGTCCGGGGTGGACTTCGTCCAGCAAATGGGTCAGACGGCGTACCAGCCCGAGGTGCGGGCGCGGTTCGACATCCTCGGGTTCGACCCGCGCGAGGTCGGCAAGTCGGATCCGGTGACCTGCTTCCCGACGGCTGCCGAGGAGGCGGCTGCGTTCGCCGGGCAGCCGGCGTACCCGGTGACTGCCGAGGAGGAGCGCGCGTACACGGCGCTCAGCCTGAAGCTGGCGATCGGTTGCAAGACGACGTCGCCGGACCGGCTGGCGCACTACTCGACCGCGAACGTTGCCCGGGACATGGATCTGCTCCGTCAGGCGGTCGGTGACGACAAGCTCAGCTACGTCGGATACTCCTACGGGATCTATCTCGGTGCGACGTACGCGCGGCTGTTCCCGAACAAGATCCGGGCCTTTGTGCTCGACGGAACGCTGAGCCCGGAGTGGTACTCGGGCTCGAACGGCGACCGGCGGCCGCTCGGCGCCCGGCTCAGGCAGGGTGAGGGCGCGGCCGAGACGTTCGAGCAGTTCCTCGCCGAGTGCGAGAAGGCCGGGCCGAACGGGTGTGCGCTGGCCAAACTCGGCGATCCGAAGACGGTGACCGAGGGCATGTTCGAGCGGTTGAAGAACCAGCCCGTCGTACTGACGCTGCCCGATGGCTCGACCGTCACGGTGACCTATCAGGTGGCGGTTCAGGCGAGCTTCTTCTCGATGTACAGCCCGTCCGACTGGCCGGCGCTGGCGGAGTCGCTGGCTCAGCTCGCGACTGCCTCCGAGAAGACGCGGGCCAAGTCGGCCACCCGTGCCTCGGAGCTGCTGGTGGAGTGGAATCGGCGCAAGGAGGAGTACGCGTCGATCGGCACCGCGTTGCAGCCGTGCGTCGAGGCTCGGCAGTCGGGTCGGCCGTTGGCCTATCCGCAGTACGCCGACGCCGCGGAGAAGCGTGCGCCGCACTTCGGGCGGATGCGGCTGTGGATCGGTCAGCCCTGTGAGTTCCTGGGCGTGCGGGATCATGACGCGTTCCTCGGTCCGTGAAAGCTCAGCACGAAGGCGCCGGTGATGGTGATCGGCACCCGGTACGACCCGGCGACGCCGTACGAGGCGACGCGTCCGTACGCCGACCTGTTCCGGAACGCCAGCATGGTCACGGTCGAGGGTTACGGCCACACAGTGCTCGGGAAGAGCACCTGCGCCGACAACCTGATCACCTCCTACCTCACCACGCTGAAGTCACCGGCCGACGGCTCGACCTGCGCGCAGGACCGCAAGCCGTTCGACCCGGCCCCGGCTTCGGCCAAGGCCAAGCTGCTGCAGGGACCGGGCCTGTACTAGAGGGACGCGAACACCGAGTCGGCGACCGCGATCGTTTCGTCGAGTTGGTCGTCGGTGTGCTCGGTGGACAGGAACCACAGCCCCCTCGGAACGATGTTGATCCCGGCCGCGAACAGGCCCGCGTGGAACTTCGCCATCGCGGGCCTGTCGCAGGCCGCGAAGTCCCGGTAGTCGGTGACCGCAGGCTGGTCGGTGATGTACGTCTGGAACACCGGCCCCGGACCGTCGACCAGCAGCGGTACGCCGTGCCGCCCGGCCGCCTCGCGCAGCCCGTCCATCAACCGACGGCCCGCAGCGATCAGCGGCGGGTAGATGGAGTCACGGTCGACGTCGAGATACTCGAGTACGGCGTCCGCCGCGGCCATCGCGACCGGGTGCGAATTGAAGGTCCCGGCGTGGGCCACGGAACCGTTCGCGATCGACCCCATCACTTCACGCAAACCGACCAACGCGGACACTTGCATCCCGCCGGCCATCGCCTTCCCGAACGCCGACAGATCGGGGACGACGCCCAGCAACTCCTGGGCACCACCGGGAGCGACTCGGAAGCCGGAGATGATCTCGTCGAAGATCAGCAACGCGCCATGCTGGTGAGTCAACTCCCTCAGGCCTTCGAGGTAGCCCGGCGCCGGGGTGATGCAGCCCGTGTTGCAGAGCAGGGGTTCGAGGATGACGGCGGCGATCTCGTCACCGTGCTGCTCGAACACCGCTGACACTGCTTCGAGATCGTTGTACGGCAACACGATCAGATCGTCCGCGCCGCCGCGCGGCTGGCCCGCCGTACCGCCGACTGCTGTGGGATGGCGTGCGTCACCGGCGAGCGCGAGGTCGGGATGCACGCTGTAGAGGACCGGGTCGAGCCAGCCGTGGTAGTTGCCCTCGAACTTCACGATCTTCGGGCGGCCGGTGTGCCCGCGCGCCAGTCTGATCGCGCCGTGCACCGCTTCGGACCCGACGCTGTTGAACCGCACGAGCTCGGCGGACGGCACCATCCGGCACAAGCGCTCGCCGACGACCGCTTCCAGCTCGTGCTGAGCGGCGTACGCGACGCCGCGGCTGACCTGGGCGGACACCGCCTCGGCGACGATCGGGGAGGAGTGGCCGAGTAGGTTGGGACCTTGGCCGAGGACGTAGTCGAGGTACCGGTTGCCGTCCACGTCCCAGAGCTCGGCGCCGCGGGCGCGGTCGACGAACAGCGGTTTGTCCGCTCGGCGGGCGTCGCTGGACACACCGCCGGCGATCACCTGCTTGGCGCGGTGGTACAGGCGATCCGTCTGTTCGTGGCCTCGGGCAACGGTCTGCACAGCTCCTCCTAGGGCGGGGTCAGTCGAGCTTCTCGGTGAGCAGCCGGAACTGCTGGCGGGGCCGGCCGCCGCCGGTCGAGCGGGCCGGTGGCACCGGCCAGGCCAGGCCGGCCTCGACCAGCTCCTTCAGCATCCGGCGGCCGGTCCGCGGGGTGACCTGCATGATGTCGGCGACGCTCTCGACGTCCACGACGATCTGCTGGCCGACGTCCGACGGCGTCGCCGCCGCGATCGAGCTCACGATCTCATACGCGCGCTGGTCGACCGGCGAGATGAGATCGAGCGCGACTGCCGGAGCCGCCGATGTTGCGGGCGGCAGCTCGGTCCGGCCGGTGGTGCCGTCCAGGTAGACCGCGACTTTGCCTTCCCGGCTGACCGAGTCCTCGACCGCCATCAGCGCGTTGGCCTCGGCAGCCCGCGCGGTCTGGCCTGCTCCGGCGCCGACCGCCACTGGCACACCGAGCTGCGCGGTCAACGCACCGAGGAACGGCGCGACGGTGAACTGCTCGGTCAACCGAACAAGCGAGCCGTGCGTGGTGGTGACGAGGAACAGCGTGTCGGAGCGACGCGCCACCGTCGCCCCCACCTGCCGCGCCTCGGACAACAACTTCTGATGGGTCAGTACGGCGAGCTCCTGCTGCCAGTAGTCGCCGGACTCGGCCCGCGACGATCCGGTCGGAATCAGCTGTACGGCGATCATCGCAAGCTGGTGTGCACCCATCCGCGTGCCCTGGCCGAGCAGCACCGCCGTCTCGAGCGCACCACGCACACTCGACCGGGTCGGCGCGATCCGCAGTACCGGAACGCCTTGTGTCCGGAGCTCGCGTTCGACCGAGAGGATCGTGGTCAGCGCCAGCGTCGTCCTGTCCAGTTCCCACTTCTCCCGGTGGAAAGCCGCGAAGCCCGCCACCGATTCGGGTCCTTCGTACGGGATGTCGTAGACGTCGGCGGTGTCGAGACCGATCTCGCCGTACGCCTCCTCGACGTCGTCCGCGGACAACGAGTCGATGCTCACCCGGCTGAGGTCGACGTCCTCGACGGTCAGCGATGCTCGGAGCAGGGCGGCGTACAGCGCGGCGCCCGTCAGCGGCAGGTGGGTCGACGGGACCGTCAGCCAGTGGCCGGCCGTGGCGAGGTCGAACACCCACGGGCCTGGGAACACGGCCGAATCGATCCGGTCCCGCAGCTTGAGGTACCGCTCTTCGGCTTCGTTCTGGTCGTCGTACCCGCCCGTCACGAACTTCACGCCGTGCGGAGAGCGGTCGGCGAGTTGCTGCCCGACCTCTGCCATCGTCTTCACCAGCTTGCGCGGGCCGAACAGCCCGACGGTGACCGGTGGCAGCCGCTCACCAGCCGTGGAAAACGCTTCTTCACTCATTGCTCAACCTCTGGAAGTGGTCGCCACCGGAACAGTCTGCGGGCGTTCCCGCTCAGAACATCTTGACGTTGACCGTCGGTCAGGGGCGCACACACCACTCGGCCGAGCGACATCCGCTGGTCGATGAACGGGAAGTCGGAGCCGAACAGCACCCGCCGGCTGCCGACCCGCTCGACCATTTCCATGATCAGCGGCCCGGTCATCAGCGAGCCGCACACCTCCAGCCACAGCGACTCGTGCCGTACGGCGGCCTCGATCGACTCGTCCACCCCGGCCGGCGTGATCCCGGCGTGCCCGAGGATCACGGCCGCGCCCGGGAACCTCGTCGCGACCGCCTCGAACATGGGCGGAGCGTCGTACGCCGACTGGTGCTCGGAGTGGCTGAGCACCGGACAGCCGGTCGTCTCGGCGAACTCCCAGACCGCGGCGTATCGCGAGCCGGTCACGGGGTATCGGTGGAGTGTCGGGTGCACCTTGATCCCGACGAACCGGTCGTCGTCCGCGAGCCGCTTCAGCTCACGCTCGGGGTCCTGCCAAGGGTTGATCACCGCGTAGGCAGCGATCCGGCCGGGGTCGGCGTCGACTGCTGCGAGCGCCTGGGTATTGCCCAGGTGGGCGTCTTGCTGGATGGCGCGGTTCGCCGCGACGACGGTGACCTCGGTCCCGGTGCGGTCCATCACGCCGACCATCGCGGTGGCGTCCGGCTCGGGGATATAGAACAGCGAGTACGGCCCCAGATGCGCGTGGACGTCGATCACCCCCCGCTGCGGCCGCCGGCCGATCACGACGTCCCTCCGACCTGATCCGCCAGCGCGCTCCAGTCGCCCGCCCCGACGCCACGCGATCCGCCCCCCGCCCCGTCGCCCCCGCCTGCGCCCCGGCGATCCGCACCGCGTCCATCCGCATCGCGCCCGTCTGTGCCGCGGTCGTCTGCGCCGCGTCTGTCAGGGGCGCGTCTGCCTGCACCGCGTTCGTCTGCCCCCCGTCCGTCAGGGGAGCGTCCGTTTGCGCCGCGGGCGTCTGTGCCGCGTGCGACTGCGTCGTGGCCGTCCGTGTCGTGGTCGGCTGTGTTGCGGTGGTTTGTGGGGACGCCGAACAGGCGGGTTGCGGTGTTGGCGCCGATTTGGGTCACGGTGTCGTCGGTGAGGCCGGACCAGGCGAGGCGGATGATGCTCTCGCCTGGGTCGCGTAGTCCGAGCCCGGTCGCGAATAGGAGCCGGTCAGCCAGTTCGTGGCGCGCCAGCCACTCGATCGCCTGGTGACCGGCGAAGTCGACCTGGTCGACGTACAGGTTGCCGTGATCCCGCATCGCCGCCCACAGGTTGCGCAGTTGGCGGTAGCCGAGGCTGGAGAGCACGATCGGCAGGGTGGGGAATCGCGTGGCGATGTGGTCGAGGTGGTTCCAGTCGATCTCGGTGAGGTCGACGCACAAGGGCAGCCCGTGGGAGGCGAGGCCAGCGTAGAGATCGTGCATGGCGCTGTGCATGGGCGAGTATCCATGCGACCGCGGATACAACCGGAACGCCGCGACCCCGTCGGCTACCGCCTGTTCGACCAGACCGTCCAAGGAGTGCAGCTCACCTGGAGTTGGCGGTACCGCTGTCCAGCAAGCCAGTACGCCGCGGTCCGCCAGGCTGTGCGCGACCGCACTCGCCTCCGCGTTTCCGCCGATCGGATCGTGCAGCCAGGACGCCATCGAGCTGACGAGTGCACCCGACATCGCGTACTTGTCCAGGTGAGCCGCGATCGAATCTCGGTCGGTGGGCGGCAGCAGTGACGCCGGATGCGCACCGGTCACGATGCGGGCGTCGAACCACCCGCTGGTCACCTCGTCACACATGACGCACCCCCTCGATGGTCCAGCGGCCGGCGTACGGCAACGTCAGCTGCGCCCACCCCTCGTCGTCACTCTCGGCCGCAATCGGTACGCCGTCCAGCCGCAGCACGTCACCTGGCCGGACCCACAGCCCGCACCGTCCCGAGCTGGTCACCTCGAGCCGCAGTCCGCCGTCGACAACCGTCGCCTCGACATCCACCTCCGCCGCACTCCGCATCACCACCTGATCGCCGTCACGCAGCTCCCGCAGCCGCCAACCAGTTGCCCACGACAACTTCCTGTCGACGGTACGAACCCAGCTGGACCCGTCGATCCGGTCAACCGTGCTCCCGTGATCAACCTCGAGCCTCGCTCCCACCTGTGTCACCCGAACCTCAGCCGCCTCAGCTCCCTCATGCGGAACAAGCACCGTTGTGAAGTCCCCGCAATCGCGCGTCAGCACCAGTGAGTGCAGCGGCCCGTACTCCGCCACCCCCTGGCCAACCGGCCGCCGGGCAACCCCCTCAACCAACTCGACGCCGGCTCCACCGGCCTGGTCGGGCCCGGGCACCTGGTGGGCGCCGGCCCGGTCGGCCGAGTCGACGCCGGCCCTGTCAGCCGAGTCGGCGCCGGTTCCACCGGTCTGGTCGGGCCCGGGCGCCTGGTGGGCGCTGGCCCGGTCGGCCGAGTCGACGCCGGCCGTGTCAGCCGAGTCGGCGCCGGTTCCACCGGTCTGGTCGGTCGTGGGCGCCTGGTGGGCGCTGGCTCGGTCAGCTGAGTCGGCGTCGGTTCCACCGGTCTGGTCGGTCGCTGGCGGCTGGTGGGCGGCGGCTTCGATTAGTAGTAGGCCGGGGCCGTCTGGTGGTGAGGCGTCGTATGTGAGTGGGCCGAGCTGGCGCCAGGGATGCAGTGCTTGCCAGCAGGCGCGGAAGACGTGATCGTCGGCCGGAGCGCGGTCGGAGATCACCACGAAGGCCGGCTCCTCGCGGACCATCGCGATCGTGCGCGACTGCGGCAGGCCGTTCCCGTGGTGGCGGCCGTTGAACACCGCGACGTGCGCGGTGTCGACGAGCGGGTCGACAGTCACACCGCGATCAGTACCCAGCTCCCGATCGTCCACCAGCACGGTGTTGTGGCCCCGACCCGACTGGTACCAGGTCAGGTACTCCGGATCGTCATAGCTCGGCGGACCACCTGCCTCCCACAGCAGCGGCTGCCCCCAGCCCTCCAGGACCAGGTCGAGTACGGCGCGATGCGAATGCGACTCCAACTCGTGCTCGATGTGCGGACCGTAGTTGATCACCGCACGCAGTTCGCCACCGCGAAGGATCACGTAGCCGGAATCGGCGAGCACGGTGGACCGTGCGGGCTGCGGCACCGGCAGGTCAGGAGCCGTCGCAAGCGCGTCCATCCACCGCTGCTGCCTGGCCGTGTCCTCCCATGCCGGCAACATCGCCGCCTCGGTGGCGAACTGCGCAGGCGTCAGCCATTGCGCGGCGGTCCGCACCAACGCTGGGTTGTCGAGCACATAGCCGCCGCGGAGCAGACTCAATGCCGGCCACTCGATGTGGCTGTCCTGCAGGTGTGGAATCCAGCCCTCGGCAGATGCCAGCTCGCACAACCATTCGTGCATCGCCGTCAGCTTCGAATGCTCAGCGAACTGCGGATCGATCATTGCCGCGGTCTGCAACGCCGTCAGACACATCTTGTGATAGCCGGGGGAGCGCTCGTAGTGCCCGCCGTCGCCGTACACATCCAGCAGCAGGTGCTCGTGGATCCGCTCCCGTGCCCGCGACGCCCAGCTGTCCGCCTCGACCAGCTCAGGCAGTACGGCGCTGATGTGCAGCAACTCGGTCGCGCACACGAGCTGCCAGTTCCCGTGCCGGAACACGTCGTGCTCGTCGTACGCCCATCGAGCTCCGCCGACCAGAGTCGCAACCAGTCGGCCCCACACCCGATCCGAGAGCGACGAGCTGGTCAGAACCTCCAACGTAGGCAGGAGATTCCGGCAGCGAGCCCACGTGCCGAGCGAGTACCAGATGACGTCCAGGCCCGGCCACTCGCCGGTCACCGAGTCACGCTGCGAGAACCAGTCGTCGAAGTGCTGCTCGAAGGCCGTGAGGTACCGATCGTCGCCCGTCAGCAACCACGCCTGGATCCCGGGAGACAGCCAGCCCAGGTAATGGAAACCGTACCGTCGGGACCGCCCCTCTTTGCGCCCGGTCACGTCCACGCCCCTGAGCAACGGACTAGCCGCCGCAAGCACCTCATCCACCGCAGGCGAGGATCCAGTCTCATCGCTGCGACGGAACGAGACACCAGGCCCATCGACGCCCGACCGGAGCGCGTCGGCCCACTCCGGTAACGGCCAGGCGGGCCTCCGCATCCGCTGGGCCACGAACGCCCGGAGACTGCCGAGGTCGTCGACGCCGGTGGGGGCTCCAAACGCCTTGATCAGGTCGTCGGTGCCGATCCGGTTGATCCGGCCGTCGATGTGCCGCGGCTTCTCGGGACTCTTGATCGTCGTCATCCGTTCCCCGGGTCGGCGAGCATGGAGACCTCGACGGGTTGTCGAGTCTCGATCGAGGTGTGGGCGGCCTCGAGTACGGCGGTCACGTTCCGGCTGCTCTCGATAGCGATCAGTGGTTGCGCGCCGGTGCGGCAGCAGGTGATCCAGTGCGCGATCGCGTCGGCGTACGCACCTGCCGGGATGCCGTGCATCACCCGTTGCAACATGTTCCTCGGGTAGGCGTAGCGATCAGGTGTCGCCAGTACGACGCTTTCCTTCTGCCGATCGAGTTGCACCACACCGTTGTCCGTGATCACGGAGACGTAGGAGTCCACCGTGGTCGGGAACGTGTTCGGGTAGATCCACGCGGACTCGAACGTGGCCACCGCGCCGCGGGAGTACTCAGCCTGGATCTGGATGGCGTCCGGGGTCTCGATGCCGAGCGAGCGCAGCTTCCCCCACCGGGCGGTCGCGTACACCCGTCGAACCTGGTCGCGCAGCAGCCACGACACCAGGTCGATGTCATGGCTGGACAGGAACCAGGCACAGGTGGTCCGGTTGGCCCAGGACAACATCTCGGTCGGCACGAAGATGGTGTCGTCCTTCCGAGCGTACGCGACCGCAGCCTCACCGAGGTCCGCCAGCAGCTCGTGGGCCTGTGCGTAGGCGGGAACCCAACGGTGGTTGAACAAACACATCGCCACGACACCGTGCGCGCGGATCGCCTTGACCGCAGCATCCGCCTCCGCGACGGATGTGGTCAGCGGCTTCTCCACCAGGATGTGCTTCCCGGCCTCGGCGGCCCGGACCATCATCTCGCCGTGCAGATGGTCCGGAGTGGTGAGGACGACGGCGTCCACGGCGTCGTCCTGCAGTAGCGCGTCGAGGTCCGGATAGATCGCCGGCTGTGGAGCGCCGCGGCCCTGGATCTCGTCGGCCAGCCGTTCGGCGCTGTCCGCCGAGCGGCTGGTGACGGCCGTGACCTCGACCTCGGGCAGACCGGACAGGGACAACGCGTTACCGCGTCCCATGATCCCGGCGCCGACGATGCCGATCCGGATGGTGCTGCTCATTTGCTGCCCTTCGCGAGCGTCTCGTTCCAGGCCTTCTCCGCCTCGTCCAGGGCAGCCTTGGCCGGCTTGGTGCCCGACATGTACGCCCGGATCTGGTCGTCGAACAACTTGCGCAGTTGCTCGTCATTCCCGGAGCCGAGGGAGGCGTCCACGCTGTTCTTGAACGTGCCCAGCAGGATCTTGCGGGCCTGGTCGGCCGGCGTGCTGCCGCTGATGTCGGTGAAGAACGGATCCGCCAGCGCCTTCAGCGACGACGGGTAGATCGGCACCAACTTGCACAGTGCGAGTTGCTGCTCGGGCGCGGTGACGAACCTCAGCCACGCGGCTGCGGCGGCCTGGTTGTCCGACTTTGCCGGGATGGTGACGATCTGCTGGCCGGACATGTAGTACTTCCCGTCCGCCCCGGTGACCGGCGGGCCGACCACGATCGAGCCGTAGACGGCCGGCGAGTTCTTCTCGATGTTCAGCAGGCTGCTGGACACGGCCGCGGGGTTGAACGCGATCTGCTTGTTCTCCAGCGACTGCGGGAGCTCACGCGGATTGGCGCCCAGGCTTCCGGGCGCGATCGCGCCGGCGTCGAAGAGCGGCTTGAACTTCTCCACCAGCGCGAGCGTCTCGGGAGTGTTGAACGCGGCCTTCTTCTTGTCCGGTGAGAGCAGTGGGATGCCGTTGGCCTGGACGACGGCGGAGTAGGCCATGAAGTTGGTCGCCGACTTGCCCGTGGCGTTCTTGTACGCGGTGGCCAGCGCGAGCGCGTCGTCGTACGTCTTCGGTGGTTTGGCTGGGTCGAAGCCGGCCTTGGCGAGCAGGTCCTTGTTGTAGAAGGCCAGCGACGTGCCGCCGTTGTACCAGGGGATGGCGACTCGTTTGCCGTCGACAACGAGTGGGTCGGAGAGGTTGGTCGCGTAGTCGGCCAGCTCTTCCTTGCTGAACAGGGAGTTCAGGTCGGCCAGCGAGCCGGCGAACAGTCCGGTGGTCGCGGACGTGATGTTGACCGCGTCCGGCACCTTGCCGCTGGCGAGCGCGGCGAGCAGCTTGGTGGTGATGTCCTGGCCGGGCACGTCGACCCACTTGATGGTGACGTCGGGGTGCTGCTTCTCGTAGGCGTCGATCCACTTCTGGATGTCCGGCCCGTAGTTCTTCTGCAGGTTGATGGTCCACCACTCGACCTCACCGGAGTACGCGTCGCCCGACTGCTCGGGCGCGTCTCCGGTGGCCGGGTTGCCGGACACACAGGCGCCCAGGGTCAGCGACAGCCCCAGGGCCATGGCGAGCGTGGGGACCAGCCGGCCCCGCAGCAGGGATCGTGTGCTTCGCGCCATGGCGAGCTCCTCGGATCGGCGGAATGTCCTAAACGGTGCTTCCAGACATCATGGTCGTCGAGCGAGCTCGCGATAGTCAACTCAGTGCTGTGGAAAAATTCCTTGGAGTTACGGCTGGCGACCGGCTGTCGATGTGAGCTACGGTCTTCTCCATCGCAAATCCGTAAGCCGGGTTTCAGACGCGAAGGGCGGCATGCCTATGTCGGGTCTCAGCGGCCGAGTCGTCGGCCAGCGCTGGTACACGCCGTACGTCTTCATGCTGCCCGGGCTGCTGCTGTACGTCGCGATGTTCGCCTGGCCGGCGCTGATCGCGGTCCAGCTCGCGTTCTCCGACTACGACATCGTCCACCCGATCCAGTGGTCGGGGCTCGACAACTTCGCCCGGCTTGTGGACGACCCGCGGGTCTGGCTCGCATTGCGGAACTCACTGCTGTTCGTGGTGATGTTCCTGCCGCTGACCGTGGTCGCGCCGCTGTTTCTGGCCATGCTGGTGAACGTCAGGCTGCGCGCGATCCAGACGTTCCGGATGCTCTACTACCTGCCGGTGATCACGTCGATGGTGGCCGTCGCGGTCGCCTGGAAGTACGTGTTCAACCGCGAGGGCGTCGTCAACTGGCTGCTCCAGCTGGCCGGGCTCGGACCGATCGACTTCCTGCTCGACCGGCACTGGGCGCTGCCGACCGTGGTCCTGCTGGAAGCCTGGAAGAACGCGGGCCTGTTCATGATGATCTACCTGGCCGGCCTGCAGGCGGTGCCGTCCGAGCAGCTGGAAGCGGCCACGATCGACGGTGCGAACGGGCGGCAACGGCTCTGGCACGTGATCGTGCCGTCCTTGCGGCCGACGTTCGCGGTCACCCTGATCCTCACCATGCTCGAGGCGATGCGCGCCTTCGAGTCCGTCTACGTGCTGACTCGCGGCGGTCCGCTCGACTCCACTCTCACCCTCGGCTACTACATCTGGTCGAAGGCCTTCGAGGACTACGACATGGGCTACGCCAGCTCGGTAGGCCTGGTGCTGTGGGCGATCATGATCGTCCTCGCCGCGGTCAACCTGCTGGTGACCCGGAGGAAGGACGTCTGATGGCGGCCCGGCGACTGTACCGGCAGACGCTCCGACCGAGCCGGCAGACCGTACGGCGGATCGGGTTCTACATCCTGCTGATCGCCGTGGCCGCGCTGTTCATCGGCCCGTTCCTGATCCTGCTCAGCTCGGCGATCAAGCCGGCCACCCAGGACGTGTTCGGGTTCCCGCCGGACCTGATCCCGCGCCCACCGGTGCTGGACTGGTTCCGGGAGGCGTGGACGACGATCCCGTATGCCCGCTTCCTGGTGAACTCCCTGATCTATGTGGGGATCACGATCCCGGTCTACCTGGTCGTGTCGGCGCTGACGGCGTACCCGCTGGCCCGGATCGCGTTCCGCGGCCGCGGCCTGTTCTTCATGCTGTTCCTGTCGATCATGTTCCTGCCCGGTGAGCTGATGCTGATCCCGCGGTTCCTGGTGATGAGTCAGCTCGAGCTGACCGACACCTTCGCGTCGGTGATCCTGCCCGCGATCCTGTCCTCGCTCGGGATCTTCCTGCTCCGCCAGGCGTTCTCGCAGATCCCGGACGAGATCGTCGAGGCGGCCCGGGTGGACGGCGCGAACGAGTTCGCCATCTTCTGGCGGATCGCCGTGCCGATCGTCGCGCCGACGCTGGCGGTGCTCGCGATCCTCGGGTTCGTCTCGGTCTGGAACAGCTTCATCTGGCCGATGGTCGTGCTGACCAGCCAGTCCAAGTTCCCGATCGCACTCGGTATCGCCTACCTGAGCGGTGTGGCCGGCACCGATGTGCGCGGGCTGGCGGCCGGCACCGTGATCTCGCTGATCCCTGTCATCGCCGTATTCCTCCTGCTCCAGAAACGCATCCTCGACAGCATGGGCGGCGCCGTCAAAGGCTGACCGCCGTACCGCCGCCCACCTCCTCCCCCGCCCACCCCCTGTAAGCAAGTGAGGCCATCAGATGACCCCGCACATCACCAGACGCACACTGCTGCTGGGCTCCGCCGCCACCGGAGTCCTCGCCTGGACGGGCACGTCCGCCGTCCCCGCTTTCGCCGACGCCCTCGTCTACGACTCACCCGAGGCGTTCGATGCAGCCCAATCCGCCTACCTCGCGACCAACGCCCAACACAACGAAGCCGGCCTCTACGCCTGGGGCGAGTCCTACTTCCTGCTCGGCCTGCTCAGGATGTACGAGGCGTACGGCGACCTGCGCTACCTGCAGACCTTCGAGCAACGGGCCGCCCACGTGCTGGCGACCACCGATCAGGGCCGCGGAGTCACCGACTACCTCGGCCGATCGGGCAAGGTCTGGCGGACCGCCGGCAACTACACGGCCGGGCACGGTGTGCTCCCCGACAGCAGCGGAACCGCCGCTATCCAACTCCGCTGGGCCGGCGCGCGGTCGGCCGAGTCCACCGCGGAGGTAGCCAACCCCTCCGGCGCCACCTTCGACCTGATCCTCCGCAACCCCGGCACAACCGCCGTCGTCACCCTGCGTGGCGTCTCGCTCGACCCATCGGCTGCGTCGTACGTCGTGACCGCGGTCAACAACGCCTACACAGCGGGGCTGCGCTGGACCGCCGTCGACCTGAGGACGTCGCCGGCGGCGGCCAACCCGCCAAGCCCGCGGACGATCACCTTCCAGCCGCAGTACTACGCGTTCGCCGTGCACACCGGGATGGTTGCGTTCCCGCTCGCGCGCTACGTGCGGATGGTGTTCAAGTCGCCGAGGCTGAGGCGTGCCGGGCGGATGCGGAAGGCCCTCCAGTTGCTGAGCGCGGTTCGCGAGTCCGTCGCGTTCCACGACTCCGAGTTCGTCGCCCGCGCGGACGGCTCCGGCGACTACGTCTGGCCGAAGGGCGCGCCCATTCCCTTCGACGGCACGATTCAGCCCTACAACCAGAGTCATGGGCTCGGTCAGGCGCTGGTGGAGCTGTACCGAGCGACGGGGGAACAGCGCTACCGCACCAAGGTCGAGCAGATGCTCAAGGCGTACCGGGTCGCCCTCACCCTCGGAGCCGACGGCGCCTACGTCTGGCCGTACTGGCCGCCGCACAGCGAGTTGTACGCCGGATACCCGAAGACCGCGGGTGTTTCGGAGTACACGCCGTCGTACCCGGCGTCCCGGCAGATCGAGGACATCAGTCATGCGGCGATCAGTCTCGAGTTCGTCCAAGCGGCCTACGAGGCGGGCATCGACGACGGTCTGGCGGCGGACGTCCAGCGGTTCACGGCGACGTTCACGAAGAAGGTGATCCGGTCGGCGACCGAGGTCTGGCTCCGCGTCGACGGTACGACGGACGCCGTACCGGCCAATGCGGTCCAATGTGCGCGCTGGGGTGCTTACGCTGAACACGATCCAGTCGTCTACCAGCAGTCCCTGCGGGTGTACGACGCCGTCCAGCTCGTGCCGTCGCAGGGGTCGCACGCACTCGGGATCGCGTACTTGAACTGGGCCAAACAAGGAGCTTGGAGGAAGCAGTGAAGTTTCTGCGTGTCCATACCGACGAGGGTCTGCGCGACGCCGTGCTGACCGACGACGGCCGGGTGGCGACGATGCCGGGGGAGGCCGAGGCGTTCGATCTGGCCCGCCTGCGGGAGCGTGGCGCTGCGGCCGTCGACGCGGTGCCGTTCGAGGACGTGCGCCTTGCCGCGCCGCTCAGTCCCGGCAAGATCGTGTGTGTCGGGTTGAACTACGCCGACCACGCGGCCGAGGGCGGTCAGGAGGCGCCTCCCGAGCCGATCCTCTTCATGAAAGCGCCCGACACCGTGGTCGGCGCGCACGACGACGTGGTCATCCCGCGCGGCAGCGAGAAGACGGACTGGGAGGTAGAGCTCGGGGTGGTGATCGGGCGTACGGCGTCCTACCTCGAGACCGACGCTGAAGCGCTCGAGCATGTCGCCGGCTACGTGCTGGTCAACGACGTCTCCGAGCGGCACTACCAGCTCGAGCGCGGCGGTCAGTGGGACAAGGGGAAGAACGCGCCGACGTTCTGCCCGCTCGGCCCGTGGCTCCTGACCGCCGACGAGGTCCGCGATCCGCAGACGATCAAGCTCGGCCTCGACGTGAACGGCGATGTGCTGCAGGACAGCTCGACCGCGGAGATGATCTTCGGAGTCGCGTACCTGGTCCGCTACATCTCCCAGTTCATGGCGCTCTACCCGGGCGACGTCATCAGCACCGGCACACCGGCCGGGGTCGGCGCCGGACAGAAGCCACCCCGCTACCTGAAGGAGGGCGATGTACTCCGGGTCTGGGCCGACGGGCTCGGCGAACAGCACACCAGGCTGACCTCTGCATGAAAGTCGAGACCTGGCCGGATCCGAGCGCCCTGGGAGCGGCCGCGGCAGCTGCTGCGGCGGAGTCTTTGCGGCGGACGATCGACGAGCAGGGCACGGCCCGGCTCGTGCTGGCGGCTGCGCCGAGTCAGCTGCACACGCTCGCGGCGTTGGCCGTTGCTGAAGGCATCGACTGGCGACGGGTCGAGGTGTTCCACATGGACGAGTACGTCGGATTGCCGCCGGACGCGGAGCAGAGGTTCGGCCGGTGGTTGCACCGGCACTTCGTCGAGCTGGTGCCCTCGGCTCCACCGGTGCAATCGACGGCCGAGCGGCCCGCCGAGCTCGTGGCTTCGACTCCATCGGCAAAGTCGGCAGCCGCGGGGCCCGCCGGCCGAGTGAGTCTGGCGGTGATCGATCCCGACGGTGGGGCGGAACCGGCGGTGGAAGCGGCCCGATACGCAAAGCTGGTGTCGGCCGCGCCGGTCGACATCGTGCTGGCCGGGATCGGGGTTAACGGGCACCTGGCGTTCAACGATCCGCCGGCGGACTTCGCGACGACGGACATCGTCCAGGTGGTCGCCTTGGACAACACCAGTCGGACGCAGCAGGTCGACGAAGGTTTGTTCCGCGCGCTGGACGACGTACCGACACATGCGTGGACGTTGACTGTTCCGTTCCTGTTGTCGGCTCGGGAGATCTTCTGCATGGTGTCCGGGTCGGCGAAGAGGGAGGCGGTACGGCGGACGTTGGCCGGGCCGGTGGATCCCGCCGTACCGGCGACAGCGTTGCACACGTATCCGCGGACCCGGCTGTTCCTCGACCAGGAGGCGAATCCCGATGGGTGAGTACCTGACCGCGATCACGGAGCTCCTCGGGCGGATCGAGGTGGAGGAGAAGGACTCCATCAGCGCGGCGGCTGCGCTGATGGCTGATCAGGTTGCGGCTGATCGGCTGATCCAGGTGTACGGGCCCGGTGGGCACTCGAACCTTGCCGCGCAGGAGATCTTCTTCCGGGCCGGGGGACTGATGCACGTGTCGGCGCTTCTCGACGAGGGGACCTTGCTGTCGAACGGTGCGCTCCGGTCGATGGCGGTCGAGCGTACGCCGGGCTACGGTCGCATCGTGGTCGAGAACGCGGGGCTCGGGTCGGACGATCTGCTGATTCTGGTCAACGCGTACGGGATCAATGCGGCGCTGATCGACGCGGCGTTGACGGCGAAGGAGCGGGGCGTTCGGACGATCGGGGTGAGTTCGCGGCAGCATGCTGAGCAGACCGCGACGACCCATCCCGCACGGCATCCGACTGCCGCCAATCTCCATGATCTGGTGGATGTTGCCGTGGACACCAAGGTGCCGATTGGGGACGCGGTGATCCAGGTGGGCGGGCTGGCGGAGCGGGTGGCTGCGGTGTCGACGTTCGCCAACGCGTTCACGCTGAATCTCATGGTGGTGCAGACGATCGAGCGACTGGTCGAGCTCGGCGTCGTGCCACCGGTCTGGCGTAGCGGAAACGCACCAGGGGGCGACGAGGCCAACGCGCAGTTCGTCGACCGCTTCCGGAACCGAGTGCCATGGCTCTAGTCGGCCGCGATCCCTGGTCCGGCCAACACCTGCACGTCGAACACGCCGACGGCCGCGTCAAGGCGATCCACCGCGAGTCCACGGACGGCGAATCCGACGACGGGGTGCCGTGGATTGGGCCGGGGTTGGTTGATCTTCAGGTCAATGGGTTTGGGGGGTTTGATCTGAATGGGGACGAGCTAGGCGTTGAGACGGTTGTCGGGTTGTGGGAGGTGCTGCGGCGGGTCGGGGTTACGACGTTTGTGCCGACCTTGATTTCCGGGAGTGTGGAGCGGGTTCAGTGGGCTGTGGGAGTGGTGGCGGATGCGCGGCGGCGGTACGCCGAGGTGGGTGCGGCCATTCCGTTCGTGCATCTGGAAGGACCGCATATCTCGGATCAGGACGGGCCGCGTGGGTGTCATGACGCGCGGTTCGTGCGGCCGCCGGATCTCAGGGAGTTCGAGCGGTGTCAGCGGGACGGGCTTATCGGCCTGATCACGATGTCGCCGCACTGGCCGGGTAGCGCGGAGTTCATTGCGGCGGTGCGGGCTACCGGGACGCGGGTGGCCATCGGGCATACGCATGCCGACACCGCGCAGATTCGTGCTGCGGTGGACGCCGGGGCGCGGTTGTCCACCCATCTCGGGAACGGGGCGCACGCGCAGTTGCCACGGCATCCCAACTACCTCTGGGCGCAGCTCGCCGACGACCGACTGGCCGCCGGGTTCATCGCCGACGGGCACCACCTCCCACCGGAGACGTTCGTGGCGATGGTCCGCGCGAAAGGGCTCGAGCGCTCCTTCCTGGTGTCCGACTCGGTGGCGGTCGGTGGCCGACCGCCGGGGTGCTACGAGTCAGCCGTAGGCGGTGACGTGGAGCTCACCGAGGACGGGCGATTGCTTGTCCGCGGTGCCCCGTACCTTGCCGGCGCGGCCGCTCCGCTGAAGGACGGGGTGGCCTGGACAGCCAAGATGTTCTCGTTGCCGGAGGCATTGACCATGGCGACCACGAACCCCGGCCGCATCGTCGGAGGTACGACGGGGCAGTTGCGACCGGGGACGCCGATGTCGAGTGTGGTCACCTTCCGCTGGAGGGACGGCAGGTTGGACTTCAGCTGAGCAAGCCGGTTCAGGCCGTCCGTTCGATGGTGTCGCCGAGAATCGTGTCGATGGCGTCGAGCAGGTCGGGATCGAGCTTGATGCCGGAAGCGGCCGCGGAGTCGGCCAGCTGTGCAGGCCGCGAGCCGCCGACGATCGCCGCCGAGATCCCGGGCTGCTGCAGCACCCACGCGATCGACAGTTGCGCGAGCGACAGGCCGGCATCGGCCGCGAGCGGCTTGAGTCGCTGGATTCGCTCGAGCAGGTCGTCGTACAGGAGTCGTTCGATGAACTCGGACCCGGTCGCATCGGTCGCTCGGGATCCGGTGGGCGGCGGCTGCCCGGGCAGGTACTTGCCGGCCAGCACGCCTTGCGCCAACGGCTGGTATCCGCGGACCACTCGGACACCCCGACGTACAGGACCTTGCCCTGCCTGATCAGGTCGTCGAACGCCCGCAGTGTCTCCTCCAAAGGCGTGTCGTCGTCGTACCGATGCGCCTGGTACAGGTCGATGTAGTCGGTCCCCAGCCGTCGAAGCGTCACGTGCGCAGCCTCCATCACGTGCTTGCGCGACAGCCCGCGCTCGTTCGCGCCCGGGCCGGTCGGCCAGTACGACTTGGTGAGGATGTCGACCGACTCCCGCCCCCGCGGTGTCGAAGGTGGTGATCCCGGCGTCGAGGGCGCGCCGTAGGGCAGAATCTGGGAGCGACACCGCCATCGACGCGGTCAGATTGAAAGCGCTCCCGGACTGTCTTCCGCCCCTTCACCAGACAGGAGAGCAGCACTCATGAGATGGATCACCCGCGGCCTACGGGCGGCCGCGCTCGCCCTCGGCGTGGTCGTCCCGGCCACGACACCCGGCGCCGGCGCGGCGACCGAGCTCATCAAGAACGGCTCCTTCAGCAGCGGTACGACGAACTGGTGGAGCGCCAACGCCCCGATCAGCGTCGACGCCGGTCAGCTGAAGGCTGTCGTCCCCGGCGGTACCGCGGAGCGGTGGGACGCGATGCTCGGCCAGAAGGTCCCCGCCTTCCCGATCCACCAAGGCCACCGCTACATCCTGTCCTTCGACGCCCGCGCCTCAGCGCCTCGCGAGATCCGGACAACGGTCCAGGTCAACACAGCGCCGTACACGTCGACGCTCGACAAGCTCCTGACCGTCGGCACGGAGACGCAGCGGTTCGCGTTCGGGTTCACCGGCTCGCTGGAGACCGCGCAGGCCGAGCTCACCTTCCAGCTCGGCGACCACGCGACCGGTTACACGATCTGGTTCGACAACGTCTCGCTGGTCGACAACTACGCCAACGTGGCCGGGAACCCGGTCTCGCTGACCAGCGGCTTCTACGTCGACCCGAAGTCCAACCCGAAGGACTGGGTGGACAAGAATCCGGGCGACACGGCGAAGACCATCAACGCGGCGATCGCGTCCAAGCCGATGGCCCGCTGGTTCGGCAACTGGAACGCGAACATCGCCGACGCCGTCAACAAGCACGTCGGCCCCGCCGACGCTGCGGACAAGCTGCCGATCCTGGTCGCCTACAACATCCCGGACCGTGATGCCTGCGGTGAGCACTCCGGCGGCGGGGCCGGGACACCCGAGGCCTACCGCGAGTGGATCACGACCTTCGCCGCGGCCATCGGCAGCCGGCCGGCGCTGGTGATCCTGGAGCCTGACTCACTCGGCGACTTCCAGTGCATGGAAGGCGAGGAGGAAGCGACCCGCACCGCGATGCTGAGCTACGCGCTCCAGCAGTTCAAGGACTTCGCGCCGAACACCTGGGTCTACCTCGATGCCGCCAACTACGGCTGGGGTACGACGGGTGGCACGACCCCGCAGGCGATGGCCGAGCGGCTGACCAACGTCGGAGTCGCCAACGCGCACGGCTTCTCGGTCAACGTCTCGAACTACTACGACACCGCGAAGTCGGTTCAGTACGCGGGCTGGATCAACGATCACCTGGCCACGCAAAAGCCGTTCGTCGTCGACACCAGCCGCAACGGCAACGGCCACAACGGCGAGTGGTGCAACCCGCCGGACCGCAAGCTCGGTGCGACCACGCAGCTCGGTGGCGGGGCGGAGATGGTGCTGTGGGTGAAGGTGCCTGGTGACTCCGACGGCGACTGCGGTATCTCGGACCGGCCGGCCGGCCAGTTCGGTCCGGAGCTGGCGATGGCGTTGATCACCGGGGACAGCACCCCCTAGCTGACCGGGCCCGAGTGGGCCGTCCCGTCGGCCCGGGCCCGGTCGTTCGGCGCTGGTACGACGTACGGTGGACAGGCGCCCGTACGTCGTACCAGCTGCTACTGCTTCAAGGCGGCGGCGATGGTGTCCGCGATCGGCGTGGTCGGGCGGCCGATCAGGCGGCTGAGGTCGCTGCCGCGGCCGGCCAGCAGGCCGCGCTCGATCGCCGCGTCGACGTCGACCAGGATCCCCACCATCGGCTCCGGGACGCCGGCGCCGCTCAGGATGCCGAGCAGCACCTCACCCGGAACGTTGTTGTGGGCAACGTCCTTCCCGGTCTGCCGGGACAGCTCGGCGGCGTACTCGGCCAGCGTCCAGGACGTGTCGCCGTTCAGCTCGTAGGCCTTCTTCTCGTGGTCGTCACCAGTCAGTACGGCGGCTGCCGCGGCGGCGTAGTCGCGCCGGGACGCGGACGCGATCCGGCCGTCACCCGTCGCGCCGACGACACCGTGCTCGAGGTGGACGGGCAGCTGCTGGGTGTAGATCTCGGTGTACCAGCCGTTGCGCAGGAAGGTGTAGCTCAGGCCGGAGTCGAGAATGGCCTGCTCGGTCGCCTTGTGGTCCGCGGCCAGGTCGAAGTCGGCCTCGGGTCCGCCGAGGACGCCGGTGTAGGCGATCCGGGCGACGCCGGCCGCCTTCGCGGCGTCGATCACGGCGGTGTGCTGAGCGATTCGGCTACCGACCTCGCTGCTCGAAATGAGCAGCACGGTATCGCCGGCCTTGAACGCCGTGGCGAGACTGGCGGGGTCGTTGTAGTCGGCCATCCGGATCTCGACGCCACGGGCCGCGATGCCGGCGGCCTTCTCGGCGTTCCGCACCGCGGCGACGACCTGGTCGGCCGGGACGCGCTGCAGCAGTTCGTCGATGACGAGGTGGCCGAGCTGGCCGGTGGCGGCGGTGACGACGATGCTCATCCGTTCTCCTTTTGGTTGATCGTTGTATCACCAACAGCGTAGGAGCCAGGTGGAAGCGGTTCTATGTCTATCTAGCGCTGGTTTATGTCTGATCGTCTTGCGTGGGACGCGTATCATGAGAGGTATGGATGTTCTCGCTGATGTGCTGGCCGCGATGCGGTCCGGTCCGGCCACGTCCGGGCGGACCGAGGTGCGTGGCCCGTGGGGGCTGCGGTTCCCCGAAGCGCCGACAGCAGCTTTTCACGTGATTCACCAGGGGACGTCCTGGCTGCTGGCGCCAGACGAGTCACCGCTCGCACTCGGGCCCGGCGACGCGGTCCTGCTGCCGCGCGGACTCGAACACACCCTGGCGGATCACCCGGACTCGCCGGTCGTCGACTTCGATCCCGACGACATCCCGACCGGCGGCGACGGGGCCCGCTCGCTCCTGCTCTGTGGTGCGTACCGGCTCGATCGCCAGCGCCCGCACCCTGTTCTCACCAACCTGCCCGAGGTCGTTCACGTCCCGGCCGATCCAGGCCGGCACCGGACCCTGCACACCGCGATCGGGATCCTCGGCGAGGAGCTCGACGCGAACCGGCCGGGGGCGGCGGCCGTCGTACCGGCGCTGGTGGATGCGCTTCTGGTGCTGATCCTTCGTGCCTGGCTGGAGGACCGGCGGTGCCCGACCGAGGGCGGCTGGTCGCGGGCGCTGACCGACACCGCGGTCGCGCAGTCGCTCGAGTTGATTCACTCCAAGCCGGGCGCCAACTGGACCGTCGCGGATCTCGCTTCGGACGTCGGGCTGTCCCGCGCGGCCTTCGCCCGGCGCTTCACCGAAGCCGTAGGCGAGCCGCCGCTGACCTACCTGTCCCGCTGGCGGATGACGACGGCCGCGCGCCTGCTGCGCGACCACGATCGTCCGCTCGCCGCCGTGGCCAAGGAGATCGGGTACACCTCGGAGTTCGCGTTCGCCAAGGCGTTCAAGCGCGATTTCGGGATCGCCCCCGGCGCCTACCGCAAGCAGCCGGCACTCAGTGGTACGTGAGGTCGTCCGGTCGTAGCGTCGCCACCAGCTCGCCCCGGCTGCGGACACCGACCTTGGCGAAGGCCGCCTTCAGATGGTCCTGCACTGTGTGCGGCGAGATCGACAGCCGGTCGGCGATCTCCGCGGTGGTGTGACCGGAGATCACCTCGAGGCAGATCTCCCGCTCCCGGCTGGTCAGTCCGTACGCAGCCAGCAGCATGCCGACCAGGTGACGGCCGGATGCCGGCTCGATCGTCACCACGACTTCGGACTGGTCGTCGTCGCTGATCAGCCGGCTGCCCTGCAGGACCACCCAGCCGCCGGTCGCGGTCTGCACCCGGGCCTGGAACGACCCGGTCGCAGCGGCCAGCGTCCCCGTCACCACAGCGCGCAGCAAGGTGGTGAACCGGCCGGGCGCGATCTCGTCCAGCGCGTCCTGCCAGGTCTGCGCGGCCGGCGTGACCGCGCGGGGCTCGCCACCCGGCCCGGTCACCACGATCGACGGTCCGACCCCTCCTCGATACCCGTGGGCATCGGTACGGACCGCCACTCTTGTCGCTGCGCCGATCGCCGGCGCCACCGACCCGAGGAACTCCATCTCGCGATCGGTGAAATCCGTCCCACCCCGGACGAACCCGGCCGCGCCCCAGCAGTCCCCGTCGACGACGAACGCCGCCCGCAGCTCGTACTCGATCCCGAGCGGTCGCCAGACCTCGTTGAGCCGCCGGTGCCGGACGACCTCACGGTACGGCAGGTCGGACAGCCGGGCCACCGGGTACGGCCGCTTGGCCAGCTCGGCGAACGAGTTCGGGTTGTCCGCGGCGTACTCGGTCTCGGCCAGCATCGGTTCGTACTCCGCTGGGATCTTCACCCTGCCGCTGGTCATCGAACTGATCACCAGCGTGCCGGGATCCATCGACATCCAGCAGGTCAGGTCGTCGCCGATGACCTGCTGCAGCACCTCGATCGCGGCCGCGTGCAGTTGGGCGACGCCCAGTCCTGACGTCGCCAGTGCCGCGATGTCGCGCCGCGCGGCTCGCGCCCGGCCCTCCCACATGGGCTCAGTATGCGCCGCCGCCGACCGCCCGCCTATCCCCGAAATGTGGGGAATCGGCGCCCGCCACGAGCCCAGCCGGACGGGATGGTTCCCGCTGCAGAGCCTTCCTACGGTCGGCTCAAACAACCCAGCAGGGGAGGACATCATGACTGAATCGGTGCACCTGAGCACAGCCGGCACGGGCGCGGAGTACGTCGCTCCGGACGCCACCGTCACGGTGAAGGTCGGCAGTGAGCACACCGGCGCGCAGTACGAGATCTTCGAGATCGACGCACCGCGCGGACCGGCCGCGCCGCCGCACAGCGAGACCTGGAGCAAGGCGTTCTATGTGCTGCAGGGCCGGATCCTGGTCCAGGCCGGCGATCAGGGCTACGACCTCGGCCCCGGCTCGTCGATCAGCATCCCGGCCGGAACGGTCAACACGTTCTCGGTGCTGACGCCGTCGGCGAAGTTCCTGGCCGTCAGCCAGACCGGGAAGATGGGCGACTTCTTCGCCGACCTGGCGTCCGTCGACCCGACCGACTACGCGGCGCTGGGCGAGGTGTCGAGCCGGCACGGGGTAACGCTCGCCGGAGCCCCGACGTGAGTACGGCGGCGCAGGTGCTGGCCATCGCGATCGCGGTGATGCTCACCGTGGTGTTCGTGATGGAGGCGATCCTCTACCGGAACCCGAGGCTGTACCCGATGTTCCTGACCAGGCCCGGCGACCTGGACGCGGTCCGGATGTGGACGGTCAACATGGGCTGGTACAACCTCACGACCGCGGCTGCCCTGGTGGCGGGCGTCGTACTCGTGCAGACCGATCATCTGCCGCAGGGCGAGGCGCTGATCGTCTTCACCGCCGCCCAGCACGTGTTCCTGGCCGTCGTCCTGGTGATCTCGCAGCCCAAGCTCTGGCTCAACTCGCTGATGGAGGGGGTCCCTGCCGCGATTCTGCTCGTCCTTGCCCTCAACTAGGCAGCTATGAACGGTAGGAAAGTTACACAAACTGTCTCACTATGGGTATCAAGCACCAAGCATGCACCACGCGCTCTCAAGGTTCCCCGGATGGCTCCGTTCGCTTCACCGTCCGGGGAGCCCACCGCCCTGAGTAGTAGTGAAGGTGAGGCCCATGAGCCCAATCAGTCGCAGAACCCTTGTCTTCGGCGGGCTTGCCGCCGCCGGAGTCAGCGCCCTCCCGGTCCGCTCCACCGTGATCGCAGCGACAGCGGCCGTTCCGTACCCGTTCCAGCTGGGCGTCGCGTCCGGTGAGCCGGATGCCAACAGCGTCGTGCTGTGGACCCGGCTGGCGCCATCGCCCCTCAATGCCGACGGTCAAGGCGGTATGGCGAACGCCAACGTCACCGTCGACTGGCAGGTGTCCACCACGGACACCTTCAGCACCCTCGTCGCGTCCGGCTCGGTCACCGCGGCGTACGCCGCCGCCCACTCGCTGCATGTGGTTGCCGGTGGCCTCAATCCCGACTCCGACTACTTCTACCGATTCCGTGCGCAGGGCCACCTCTCACCGGTCGGACGCACGCGTACGGCGCCCGCCGTCGGCACCAACGGGCGTGACCTGGTCATGGCGTTCTCGTCCTGCGCCCACTACGAGGAGGGCTACTACACCGTCTACCGTCGGATGGCCGAGGAGAACCCCGGCCTCATCCTGCACTTGGGCGACTACATCTACGAGTACGGCGCAGTGGCCGGCCGCACGCGGACACACGCGGGCACCACGGAGATCGTGACGCTGGCGGACTACCGTCGGCGGTTCGCGCAGTACAAGAGCGACCCGGATCTCCAGGCTGCGCACGCGGCCGCGCCGTGGATCGTCGTACCGGACGACCACGAGGTGGAGAACAACTACGCGAACATGGTGCGGGCGGACAGCACGCCGTCACTCACTACCGCGCAGTGGACGGCGCGGCGGACTGCGGCGTACCGGGCGTACTACGAGAACATGCCGCTGCGGCCTGCGCAGGCCAGCAACGGCAACAGCATCCCGCTGTACCGCCGGCTGCGGTGGGGAAACCTCGCCACGTTCCACATGCTCGACACGCGGCAGTACCGCAACGACCAGGCGTGTGGTGACGGCTGGAAGGTGTGCTCGGACGCGGACCTGGCGTCGCGCAGCCTGCCCGGCAATGCGCAGGAGACCTGGCTCCTCGACGGACTCGCGCAGCACTACGGCACGTGGGACATCATCGGTCAGCAGGTGTTCTTCGCCCGGCGCTTCAACGCGAGCGGGGCCAGCATGGACTCGTGGGACGGCTACCGCGCGTCCCGGGCCCGGATCCAGCAGGGCTGGGTTGCCCGCGGCACCCGCAACCCGGTCGTCCTCACCGGTGACGTCCACCGGGCCTGGGCGAGCGACCTGAAGGCCGACTACAACAACGCGAGCTCGGCCACCATCGGCTCCGAGCTCGTCACCAGCTCGGTCACTTCCAGTGGCGACGGCGACGGCTCGACGACGATCCCTGACGTCGGGACCAACCCGTGGCTCAGGTTCTACAACAACCGGCGCGGCTACGTCCGTACGACGATCAGCCCGACCCAGCTGCGGGCCGACTTCCGCGCGGTCGCGAAGGTGTCGGAGCACGGCGCCGCCGCGTCGACGGTGAAGTCGTTCGTCATCGAAGAAGGCCAACCCGGCCTGCAGGCTGTGTGAGGGGGGACGATGAAGAAGACACTGGCCATCACCGCCCTGGCGGCATCGTCGCTCGTCTTGACCGCGTTGCCTGCGCAGGCCCACATCGCCACCCCGACCTGGTCGACGGCCAACAGCGTGTCGACGGGGGACCAGGACAATCCGGCGATTGCGACCAACCGCAACGGCTACACCGCTGTCGTGTGGGAGGACGACCGCGACACCGACGACGCGACGACCAACGTGCACAGCGAGATCTACCTACGGACGTTCCGCAACGGTACGGCGCTCTACGAGGTGAAACTGTCCGCCGGCGGAAGCAGCGGAGTCACGAACTGGCGGCATCTGCACCCGGACGTCGGGCTCGATGACAAGGGCAACGCGGTCGTCGTCTGGCAGGACGACCCGGACGGCAACGGCTACTACAACATCCCGTACCGCGTGGTGAACACGGCCGGCACGGTCACCGCCTCCGGCTCCGCCAACAGCAGCGCTGACGGTCAGCAGATCAACCCGCGCGTCTCTGTGGACCCGGACGGCGCGCCGACGGGTGGTGCTGTCGCGTTCAGCGTGGTGTGGGAGGACATCCAGGGCACTGCACCGGCGACCGTGAAGGCGGCCGGGTACACCGGTCCGACGACACGTGCCTGGGAAGTAACGGCGTCGACCACGACCGGGCAGCACCACAACCCGGACGTGGGCGTCTCCGCGTCGGGTGACGCGGTCGTGGTGTGGGACGACGACGGGGACGCCAACGCGTCGTACGAGATCGGGCTGATCCGGCTGGGCCGGACCAACGGTGCGGCCACGCTGTCGCGCCGGGTCGCGAACTCCAACACCACGGGCCAGCAGACGCACCCGGCGGTGGCGGCGAACTTCAACGGCGACTTCGCGGTCGCGTGGGAGTCCGACCACACCGGTACGGCGGGTGCGTGGACGCGGAGCTTCACCGCAACCGGTGCCGCGCGGTTCGCGGACGTGCAGGTGGCGGCCGGCGCGAAGGCGCCGTCGATCGGTATCGACGACGCGTCCCAGACCGTCGTTGGCTGGACTGTTCAGGCGGCCGACCTGAACGTCTGGGTCCGTGGGTTCGGTACCAACGGCACCGACACCGGCCGGCTGTCGGCACAGCAGCTCAACTCCCTGCCGGACCTTAGGCAGGAACAGATGACGGTCGCCGTCTCGCCGTACGCCCAAGTCGCCGTCGCCTACACCGACGACCACGACGGCAACACCTACGACCAGATCTACCTGGGCCAGGACTTCTCCAACAACAGTTGGTGAGTCAGTTGACCGCGAACCACAACACCGCGGCCCGGCGAAGAACACCGCCACGACCACTATTGCAATCATTGCAAGAGACTATCGCGTCGTCGGGGTGACAGTGCTGATCACGGTGTTGCCGGAGGTCACCACCTCGAGGCGGTCGATGTCGTCCAGGGGGATCGACGTGCTGGCGGGGACGTCGGCCTGGTAGGTGGCGGTTGTCGCCCACCAGCCGGCGATCTCCGTGGTGCCGTCGCGGCCGTGCACGATGAGCTTGCAGTGCTCGGCCGGTGGGAGTTCGGCCATCTGCAGCTTGATGTCGGTGCCCCACGGGTGACTGGTGAGCCGGGCGGTCACATCGATGCCGTCGGTTGCTGTCCAGGTGACGTGCTGTGGGTCGGCCATGGATTGCCAGCCGAAGATGCCGATGACTGCGGCGATCACCACTGCAGCGGCTGCGAGCAGGGTCCGGCGGCGCGGCGTACGCCGTACCGGCAGTTGGAGAGGTGGAGCGGGCTCGTCGGTTTCGATGTCTTCGAGCGGTACGGCGTGCAGTAGGCCCGGAAGGTGGGCGAACTGGAGGAGCGCCTCGCGGCACGAGTCGCAGGTGACAAGATGTCGCTCGGTGGCCCGGCGTTCCTCGACGCCCAGGGCGCCGAGCACGTACGCGCCGATCGCGATGGTCTCCGGACACGTCATGAGCCTGTCACTCCCTTCTCCTCCAGTGCGGCGCGCAAAGCGTGCAAGGCGTAGTAGCTCCGCGACTTGACCGTGCCGGGCGGGATCCCCAGGACGGTGGCCGCCTCCGCTACGGTGCGCCGCCGGTAGAACAGTTCGACGATCACCTGCCGGTGTTCGTGACTCAGCCCGCGCAGGACCTCGGCCACCTGCCACGCCTGCAGCACCCGGTCGATGTCGTCGCCGAGCGCAGCGAACTCGCGCCCGTCGATCGCCACCTCGGTCACCCGCGCAGCCCGCTTGCGCTGCCCGGAGATGACCAGGTTGCGTGCGACCGTGAACAACCAGCGTCCGGCCCGGTCCGGGTCGAGCTCGGCCGAGTGCGCCCAGGCGCGCGTCATCGTCTCCTGGACGATGTCCTCGGCGTACTGGTGGTCACCGCCCACCGAACGCAGGACGTAGCCGAACAGCGGTCGCCGGTACCTGTCGTACAGCGCGCGGATCACCGTCTCGTCATCCACACTCTTGAAATACGCAGCAGGGCCGTCAAAGGTTCAACTGAACCGTGGCGGCCCGCCGTGCGTACTTGCTCAGGTGAAGAACCTCAAATTGTTGCTTGGAGCAACGGCGGCGCTGGCCTTGCTCACAGCCTGTGGTGGCAGCGCCCGAGAGGCAGCCGGCAACCCGCCCGCCGGCGACGCCGTCTCGGTCCAGGAGGTCGACGGCCTCGGCCAGACCCTCGTCGACGCGTCCGGCAAGACCCTGTACTTCGCCGACCAGGAAGCCGACGGCACGATCAAGTGCACCGAGAGCTGCCTGTCGTTCTGGTTCCCGGCCGAAGGAACCGACAGTACGGCGAAGTCGGTCGACGGACTCGCCGTCGTCAAGCGTCCCGACAGCGGCGAGAGCCAGCTCACGTTCCAGGGCAAGCCGCTCTACACCTTCAAGCTGGACACCGGGGCGGGGCAGCACAAGGGCCACAACCTCGAGGATGCCTTCGGCAACACCACATTCACCTGGCGTGCCGCGACAACCGGTGCCGCCCCGACCCAAGCTCCAGCCGATCCGGGCTACGACTACTGACTCGGCTCCACCAGCACCCGCACGTCCCACGGGCCGAGGTCGAGCTTGTCGCTGACCGTGCTGTCGGCGAGTACGTCGTACAGCTTCGTCGGGATGTCGATGCTCACGCTGTCCCACGACCAGTTGTGGACGAACCGGAGCCGGCGACCGTCGGCGGCGGTCGCCGACGTCACGGTCACGCTGGACGGCAGATCGGTCCACGTTGTCGGGGCGATCCAGCGGAAGAGCGCGACTGCGAGCGGACCGTTCGGAACGGTGCCCACGTAGGTGATCCGGCCGTCGCCGTGCGCCCGCGTGGTGATCGCCGGCCACCGCCCGAAGTGTGGGTGTTCGTAGCCCGCCAGTACGTCGGCGCCGTCCACCCGGAGTCCGTCGGCCCACCGGGTTGCTGCCGCGTCGTCGCCGAGGTGCAGTGGCGAGTCGGCGGCGGCACGGACCGGCAGGTCCACACCGAGGTTGCTGTACTCGTCATACGAGACTCCGGCTGCTGCGGCGAGGCCGGCCGGCATGGTGGCTGTGCGAGCCCGTGCTTCGAGGTCGGCGTACCCGGTACGCGGTCCAATCACCAGGTGGCCGCCGCCGGCGGCGTATGCGACCAGCTTCTCCAGCAGCGCGTCGTCGGCGAGGTAGAGACCCGGAACGACCAGCACCGGGTCCGCAGAGCCGGTGAACTGGCTCGCGTGCTGGATGCGCACCTGGAGGCCGGCGTCGAATGCGCCGCGGTAGAAGGGATCGAAGAGGCCGTGGTACGAGCGGTCGTCCGGACTGCCGTCCGCGTGGGAGAGCGCCGGGTACTTCTGCATCAGCCACTTGCTCGGCAGCGAGTACAGCATCGTGACGTCGCTGTCCGGGATCAGATCGGCCACCAGCTCACCGGCGGCTTCCAGCTCGGCGCCCAGTTGAGCGATCTCGCGGTACGTCCGGCCTGGCTCGCCGTTGTGGGGGAGTACGCCACCCCAGTAGGTCTCTGCGCCGAAGTGCAGCGTGTGCCAGTGCCAGTACTCGATCATCTTCGCGCCACGCGAGACGAGTGCCCACGCTGCCTGCCGCCACTGGCCGTCGTACGCGGGCCGGTTGTCCCACGGGTAGCCGATCGACTGCGCGTTTGTCTCGGTCACGAGGAACGGCCGCTGCTGTGACGAGTACATGCGGTCCGCGCTCAGGTACAGCGCCCACGTGCCGCGAGTTGTCCAGTTCTGCTGCTCTGAGGACGTCTGTGGGTGCAGCAGACCGTCCTGCATCGCGTAGTACGGATTGCCTGCCGTGACATCCAGTCGCCGTACCAGCTCGTTGTCGGCCATGGCGGGGCGCTCGTACGAGATGCAGGTGGTGACGAACTGGTCCGGCCGGGCGTACTCGCGGACGATGTCAGCCTGCCAGCCGATGAACTCGGTGGTCTGGTCGGCCTGGAACTGCCGCCACGCCACGTCGTACTGCGGCTGGTAGTTGCCGTCCGGTGTCCACAGGTCGGCCCAGTCCGACAGCCGGTGCGACCAGTAGACGAGCCCCCACTCGTCGTTGAGCGTCTGCACGTCGCCGTACTTGTGCCGCAGGCTGTCCACGAACCGCTGGAACACCCCGTGGTTGTGGAAGAGCTCGTTCCCCGGCTCGTTGTCGACCTGGAAGCCGATCACCGCCGGATGGCCGGCGTACCGGTCGGCGATCTTGCGGATCACCCGCTCGGCGTGGAAGCGGAAGCCGGGATGCGTGAAGTCCACCTCCTGCCGGGCGCCCCACGGGATCCGCTCACCCGTCCTCCGTTCACCCGCGATCTCCGGGTACAGCCGGACCAGCCACGGCGGGACGGCGTACGTCGGAGTCCCCAGCAGTACGGCGATGCCCCGCGCGTGAGCGCCGTCGAGGACGGGTTGCAGCCAGTCCAGGTCGAAGCGGCCGTTCTCGGGCTCCCAGGTCGACCAGACGGACTCGCCGACCCGGATCACCGAGAACCGGGCCGCGGCCATCAGGTCGAGGTCCTGCTCGAGCCGGTCGTGTGGTTGGTACTCGTGGTAGTACGCAGCCCCGAAGAGCACACGCTCTTGCACAGTTTCTCCAAGTATAGAAGGGATTCAGGCCTTGACGCCGCCGGCGGCCAGCCCGGACTGCCAGTACCGCTGCAGCAGCAGGAAGGCCACGATCAGTGGGATGATGGACAGGAAGGACCCGGTGATCACCAGGGACAGCACCGCTCCGGTCGTCCCGCCGCCGGCGCTGGCCTGCGACGACCACCCGGCCAGGCCTACGGTGATCGGGTACAGATCGGGGTTGTTGAGCATGATCAGCGGCAGGAAGTAGTTGTTCCAGGTCGCGACCAGTGTGAACAGCACGACAGTGACGATGCCCGGGGCAAGCATCCGGAGCGCCACCTGGAAGAAGATCCGGAACTCGCCCGCGCCGTCGATCCGGGCCGCCTCGATGATCCCGTCCGGCACCGCGTCCTGCGCGTAGATCCGCATCAGGAACAGGCCGAACGGGCTGACCAGCGACGGCAGGATGATCGCCCACGGCGAGTTCACCAGGCTGGCCTCGCTGAACAGCAGGTACGTCGGGATCGCGAGCGCCGTCGTCGGCACCATGATCGCGCCGAGGACCACCCCGAACAGCGCCGCGTTCCCGCGGAACCGGTACTTGGCGAAGCCGTACCCGCCGAGGGCGCAGAGCAACGCTGCTCCGCCGGCGCTGGCCACCGAGTAGAAGATCGTGTTCGCCATCCAGCGCGCGAACACCCCGCCGTCGGTCGTCACGGTGTCCCGGATGTTGGCGAACCACGCGAAGTCGCCGGTGAACCACAGCCCGAAACTCGAGAACAGGTCGCCGATCGTCTTGGTCGAGGCCACGAGCATCCAGAACAACGGCAGCAGGAAGTAGATCAGCAACGCCACCATGCCCAGGGTGAGCACGTTGCTTCGTCGTTCGGTCATGACCGGCTCCTCCGCGACGTGACGAACAGGACGGTGTACGACGCGACGACGATGACTGCGCCGAGGAGGAACGAGACCGCCGCGGCGTAGTTCACCTCTTGGCCGGTGAAGGCCAGCGTGTAGGCGTAGAGGTTCGGCGTGTAGGCGCTGTCGATGACGGCGGGCGCCAGTCGCTGCATCAGTTGCGGCTCGGCGAACAACTGGAAGCTGCCGATCACCGAGAAGATCAGGCACACCAGCAGTGCCGGCCGGAGCGCGGGGATCTTGATGCTCCACGCCGTACGGATCGCCCCGGCGCCGTCGACTGCTGCGGCTTCGTAGAGTTCGTGCGGGACGGCCCGGAGGGCGGCGTACAGGATGATCATGTTGTAGCCGGTGAACTCCCAGGTAACGATGTTCGCCAGCGATCCGAGCATCCAGCCGCTGCTGAGGAACTCAGGCGCCGGCAGGCTGAGGGCGTCGGTCAGCTGCGTGAACGGGCCGAAGTCGCGGCCGTAGAGGTAGCCCCACATCAGCGCGGCGACCACGCTCGGGACGGCGTACGGCAGGAAGATGCCGAGCCGGAAGACCTTCGCCATCCGGAGCAGGCCGCTGTCGATGGCCAGCGCCGCAACCAGTGCGATCACGAGCATGATCGGGACCTGGACCAGGAAGAACAGCCCGACCCGGCCGATCCCCTCCAGCAACCGCGGATCGGTCAGCGCCCGGGTGTAGTTCTCGAGTCCGGCGAACACCGTGCCGCCGATCAGCCGCTCCCGGAACAGGCTGAGGTACGCCGCGTACGCGAGCGGCAGCACCAGCATGGCCAGGAACACCACCATGAACGGCGCGACGAAGAGGTAGCCGGCGGAGGCGTGGCTGACACCACGCCTCCGTCGGCGGACCTCACCGCGGCTCGGTGCTCGGGACTCGAGCCTTTCGGTGACGTTGACGCTCATTGGCCGACCTTGAAGCCCTGGTTCTCTGCGTACGTCGTGGTGCGCTGCTGCCACTGATCGAGCGCGGCGCCGGTGTCGCTCTTGTTCGCGAACGACTTGCCGACCGTCTCGTCCCAGTCGTTGACGGCCTGGTCGAGGAACGGCGGCCACTCGAACTTCGTGTCGACCGTGTCACTGATCTCGGCGAACAGCTTGTTCACCGGCTGGCCGCCGTAGAAGGGCAGCGGGCGGTCGACGAAGGCCGGATCGGCCAGCAGTGCCTTGGTGACCGGGAAGAGGAACTGCTCGGTCGCGAACATCTTCGTCGACGCGGGATCGGTGTTGATGAACTCGGCCAGCTTCGCCGCGGCGATCGGGTTCTTGGTGCCCTGGACGACGGCCGTCGTCGAGCCACCCCAGTTGCCGGAGACGTTCTTGCCGGCCTCCCACTGCGGCAGCGGCGCCGCCCGCCACTTGCCCGCGGTCGCCTTCGCGCTGCCCTCCAGGAAGACCGGGCCCCAGGCGGCGGTCAGCCAGGTGGCGTACTTGCCGCGGTTCAGCGCCTGGTACCAGGCGTCGTTGAAGTCGGCGTCGGCGGAGACCACGCCTTCCTTGACCAGGCCGCCCCAGTAGTCGCCGAGCTTCTTGGAGCCCTCGCCGTTCAGGTCGACCTTCACCGAATCCGCGCCGGTGTTCTCGAACGGCTTGACGCCGGCCTGCCACAGCAGGCCGAACCAGACTCCGGCCTGGTTCTGCGCGAGGTTCGTCATGTAGACGTTCGGGTCCGCTGCGTGCAACTTGCGCGACGCCGCCGCGAACTCCTCCCACGTCTTCGGTACGGCGATGCCGTGCTTGTCGAAGATGTCCTTGCGGTACAGCATCCCCATCGGGCCGCTGTCCTGCGGGACGGCCCAGACCTGGCCCTCGGAACCGACCACCTGCTGCCAGGTCCAGGGCACGAACTGGTCCTTCAGCGACTCGGCGCCGTACGGCCGCAGGTCCATCAGGCTCTTGGTGAGCGAGAACGTCGGGATGTACTGGAACTCGATCTGGACGGCGTCCGGGAAGCCGCTGCCGGCCTTCAGCGCCGTGCGCAGCTTGGTGTACTGCGGCTCACCCTGGCCGGCGTTGACCACCTTGACCTTGATCGCCGGGTACTTCTTCTGGAACAGGGCGACCTCCTTCTGGATGTTCGGGACCCAGGTCCAGAAGGTGAGCTCGGTCGGGGTGGTCATCGCCTTGTCGATCTCGGCCTGGCTGACGGCCTGCGCCGGTGCGGCGCCGTTCGACGACGAGTCGTCGCCCCCTCCGCCGCAGGCGGCGAGGGCGAGCGCGGCGGTGAGTGCGAGTGCGGTGCCGGCGCGTCGCCGGCCCTTCTTCGGGAACGTGAACACTGCGAACAACTCCTCGGAAGTTGGCAAGGCGATGCCCAGGTAGGGGCGGACGAGCGCCCTACCTGCTGGGGACGTCGGTCAGGACGCGGGAGCGGTGGAGTGACGGATGACCAGCCGGAGCGGTGGTGACTCCGGCGCGGGGGAGCGGTCGCCGGTGGGCGACTCGATCTCCATGACCAGGTTCGCGATCCCGCGGGCGACGTGCGCGTCGAAGTCCTGCGGGACGGTGGTGAGCGGCGGGCTCAGGTAGGCGGCCGACGGGATGTCGTCGAAGCCGACGATGCTGACCTCGCCGGGGACGGAACGACCGGCCTCGGCGAGCGCGCGCAGCACCCCGATGGCCATGTCGTCGTTGGCGACGAAGATCGCGGTGACCTCGTCATCGGTGGCGAGTCGCTGACCGGCCTCGTAGCCCGAGGCGGGCAGCCAGTCGCCTTCGAGCACCGGTGGTTCCGGAGCACCCGCGGCGGCAAGGGCCTGCCGCCAGCCGTCGAGCCGTTCCCGGGCCGCCCACCAGCGCTGCGGCCCGGCGACGTGCCAGACGGTTCGGTGTCCGAGACCGAGCAGGTGCTCGGTCGCCAGCCGGCCGGCACTGGTGTTGTCGCCGCCGGTGTAGAGCGCGGAGCGGGCGGTGAGTCCGGGGAACTGCCCGAAACTCAGCACCGGGAGGTCGACCGCGATCGGCTGGTCGTCACCCTCGTCGATCGGCTCCGACAGGATGATGCCGTCGACCCCCTGCTCGAGCAGGTGCTCGACGGCGCCGGCGACGCCGCCGGTATCGCCCTCGAGCGTGTTGACGATGCTCAGCGAGTAGCCGGTGCTGCGCAGCGTCCTTTCGATCGCGACCAGCTGGGTCGACGGGCCGAAGAGCGCCGTACCGAGGCAGACCACTCCGATCCGCCGGTTGCGGCCCTCGTTGAGCGCCCGGGCGGCGTTGTTACGGCGGTAGCCGAGCTCACGCATGGCGGCCTGGACGCGGAGGCGGACCTCCTCCTTCACGTACGGCTCGCCGTTCAGGACCCGGGAGACGGTCTTCTGCGAGACACCCGCCAGCCGGGCGACATCCGTGCTGCCGGGACGGCGGCCGCGACCGCCGTTCGGTGCCGGTTTCGCCTCGCTCATGGGCCCTCACCTTATGCCGGGCAGTCGTTCTGACTGCGTAGTCAGAATGTGTCTACGTAGTCAGAAACGTCAATCCCCAGTTACGGGAATGTGACTTCTAGCGCTGGTACAGACCGGTGAGGCGGCCGCGGGCCAGGGTTCGCGCGTCGATGGCGGCGAGGGCCTCGTCGAGCTTCGTGCCGTCGGGGAGGCCGGTCGCCTCGGAGAGGGCGTAGACGGTGAAGCGGTAGTGGTGGGCGCCGCTCGGCGGGCAGGGGCCGAAGTACGTCGGTCTGCCCGCCGAGTTCTTCGCCTGCTTGGCGCCTGGTGGCACCTGTCCCTCGGGGATGGTGGTGGTGATCGGCTCCAGGTCGAGCAGCACCCAGTGGGTGAAGGTCCCGCGAGGCGCGTCCGGGTCGTCGACTACGAGGGCGAGCGAGCCCGTCTCGGGCGGGACACCCTTCCAGGCCAGCGGCGGGGGCACGTCGTCCCCGTCGCAGGTGAACTTCCTCGGGATCTTCCCGCCGTCCTGGAACGCTCTGCTCGTCACCGAGATGCTGCTGGGTGCGGTCATGGCCGGCTCCTTCCCGGACTCCGGCTGCGTGCCGCTGCAGCCGGCCATCCCCAGGCCGGTCACGAGCAGGGGCAGCAACCGCAGTCGCACACTTTCAGAGTCGCACGACTGGGCGGTGGTTGCTGCCCCTGTACTGCTCAGCGTTCCCTGTACTGCTCAGCGTTTCCTGTATTGCTCAGCGTTCCCTGTACTGCTCAGCGTTCGGGGACGAAGACGATCGCGTCGCCGACCGCCCGCTCGGCGCCGCCGGCGCCACTCGGGTGGTTGACCAGCGTCCCGTCGCCGAGCGCCATCGCGGTCGAGCCGCCGCCGTCCAGGTTGATCGCGTCGTGCAGGCCGAGCGCGTCCGCGACCGCGGCCGTCTCGTCCATCGTGGTGCCGACGCTGGTGGTCTGCCGGCCGTCGATCGTGGCCAGCAGGATCTTGCCGTCCTGTGTCGTACCGGCGATCGTCCGCGGGTTGCGGTCGAAGAAGCTGCCGGTGCCGTCCGGTACGACGATCTCGCCGCCGGAGGTGAGCTGGTAGCGGCCGGTCACGCCGTACAGGCCGCTGCGCAGCGGCACGTCGTCGCCGTTCTGGTTCATCAGCTTGATGTCGCGGTTGAGGCATCCGTTCGCCACGGCGGCGAGGAGCGCGACGGTGTCCTTGCCCGTCGCCTGCAGCGAGGTCTGGCCGGGCGCGAGAGCCGTGCCGCGCGTCGTGGCGGTCCGGACGACGCAGCCGTACCGGTTGAGCACCACCTCGACACCCGCTCCGGCCGGCGTCGCGGCCGCGAACTCCTTGGTGAACAGGACAACGTCACCCGGCTGGGTGCACGCCGTCTGATCGGGCAACGTCGCACAGGCGGCCGGAATCACCGGCGGGTGGTTGACGAACTCCAGTGGCAACCGCACGTCGGTGTTGCGGTTCACCACGCTGCCGGTCCAGCGCAGGTGGCCGGTGAGCACCTTGTTGCTGTTGGCATCGATCAGCAGGTTAACCTCGGCCGGGTCGGTCAGCGGCTCGCTCAGCAGCTTGCCGTCGAAGATGCCCAGGCCGACCTGCTCGCCCGGGTACAGCTGGCTGGCGGTGAAGGTGAAGAACGACGCGTTCACGCCGGCCACGGCGCCGGCGGTGCGGACCAGGTCGGAGGTCTTCTCCACCTTCGCCAGGTCCGGTCCGTACGTCGCCTTCAGCCGGCCCTTGGACATGGCCGGGTCGATGGTGAGGACGTTGACGACCCATGGGCCGCGGGTCGTGGTGTTGATCTGGTCAGGCGCCGCGGGCTCGGTGCCGCGGACGATCTTGGTCAGCGTGACGCCCTTGGCCAGCGCCTGGCTGGTCCGGGTCTCGGCCAGGTCCTGGTCGCCGAGGGGCAGCGCCTGGGAGAGCTGCTGCTCGGCTGCACTGCTGTCGGCGAACGCCGTGGGGGCGGCGCTCAGCGTGGCCACGGTCGCGAGCACGGAAGCTGCGGTCACCGCGGCGCGGGGGAGTCGCGCGAAGGTTGTCATACCGGCCATCCTGTTCGTCGCTGGTGGAATCTTTCCGATCAAGTCGCTAACTCGTCAGCATCTGACAGGTTAAGGGTTGGTGCCGGGGCGGGGGAGATCTCAGTGACTGAGTTGTCAGCGAGGCCAGGGGTCGATTCGGATAGGATCGCGGCCGTGTCGATGTCGCCGAATGCCTGACCTGCTGTGTCTGCAGTCGTTGGCGCCTTCGTCGCACTGGTCTCGGTCGCCGTCCTCGGGTACGTCGTCGGGATGCTCGGCGTACTGCGTGCACAGGACGAGTTGGTGCTGTCGCGGCTGGCGTTCTTCGTGGCGACGCCGGCTCTGCTGTTCACCACGGTTGCGCGGGCGGACCTGCCGTCGATCTTCTCGGCGGTGCTGGTCACGAACGTGGTCAGCCTGTTCGTGGTGCAGCTGATCTTCCTGCTGGTGGCCGTGGTGATCTGGCGACGGACCCGGTCCGAGGCGACGATCGGCGTACTGGCGTCGTCGTACGTGAACGCGGGCAACCTGGGTGTGCCAGTTGCTGCTTATGTGCTTGGTGATGGTGCGTTGGTTGCGCCGATCGTGTTGTTCCAGTTGCTGGTGATGGCGCCGATCGCGTTCGCCGTACTCGACGGGGATCGGCAAGGGTCGGGGCGGCGGGTGTCGCTGCGAACCGTGCTGATGCGACCGCTGCGCAATCCGCTGACGGTCGCGTCTCTGCTTGGTCTGGCGGTGGCTTCGATCGACGTGGAATTGCCGACGCTGTTGATGCGGCCGATCGATCTGCTTGCTGCCGCGGCTGTGCCGGTCGGGCTGATCGCCTACGGGCTCAGCTTGAGCGGGGGTACGCGTGACTCGATCACGTTGCGGCGGGACGTCGTGCTGGCTGTGCTGCTGAAGACAGTGGCGACACCGTTGGTCGCGTACGCCGTCGCCCGGTGGATGCTCGACCTGCGAGGCGCCGCGCTGCTAGCGCCGACGCTGCTCGCCGCGTTGCCCACTGCCCAGAACGTCTACGTCTACGCCGTCCACTACCGCAGCAGCCGCACCCTCGCCCGAAGCGCCGTCCTCCTGAGCACCCTCCTCTCCATCCCCCTGATGACCCTCATCACCGGCCTCCTGGGCTGACGTCGTGCATTTCGACAGGACGTATATGACTGCTGCGGGCTGCTCCCCGCGTGAACCGACTGAGGGATTGCGCTCGGGCAACGCACACCTCCTGTCGAAAATGCACACAGCCGGCTTGACGCGGCATCAGCGGCCGAGATTGTCGAGTTCTGCGCGGTAGGCCGTGACGTCGACCGGTTTCTGGTCGGTGAGAGCGGTGTAGAGGTGGGTCATGACCGCGTGGCCGATGGCGTGCAGGATGTCGTGGCGATCGTGACCCGCGTCGAGGAGCCGGCGCGCGGCCGCCCAGACCTCTGGGGGATCGTTGTCCCACAACTGGTTGGCGACGATGTCGTGCATCGCCAGGTGCAGGCGTGGATTCACGCCGTCGATCTCGCCTTCGAACGCCGGATCCGCGAGAGCCGCGTGGTACTCGGGATGCTCGCCCTCGATCAGGATCGACCGCTCGTCCGGATCGTTGGGATCCAGCCGCGGGAAATCCTCGTCACCGATCCTGGTGCCGAAGTACGGCATCGCGAATCGTCGCCGGTCGAGCGCGTCTTGCAGTTCCCCCACGCTCTCTGTGTCCGGCAGACCCCTGAGCAGTGCTTTGGCGGGCGACGAGGCATCGGCTTCGTCGTACGCGCTGCCGAACTCCTCCGCGCAGATCCGCGCCGCCCGCTGCAACTCGTCGAGGGCGGCGGGAGGCAGGCCTTGGCGACGTGCGGACCAGCGGACCCAGGCGCTCATCAGCTCCGGCAACAGAGTGCGGTCGCCGGGATCGAGGACGACCTTCCGCGGCACCCAGCCGAGCAGGAAGATCTCGGTCTTGGCCGGGCTGACGCGCAGAAGCTTGCCGTCGTCGTAGTCCGCGCCGTAGTCGACGATCAGTCGAGCGCAGTACTCCGGGTCGCCCACCGAGGGGAGGTCCGCGGCTTCCGGTGAGGCCAGAAACTCCTGAACGATCTCGGCTCGTTCGCCGTCGCCGGGCTCTGCGGACTCCGTCGGCTCCGGCGGTTCGGGAAGCACCTTCAGGCGAGAGAGCGCGAGCGCTCTCAGCTCAACGAACTCGTCGGAGACCTCGGGCTGCCAGGTGCTGTCGGTGGCGGCGAACGCGCTTTCCAGCAGACCTCTCGCCTCGCCCGGATCGATCTGCTTCAGGTACATGGTCTGACTGGCATCGGCCGCGCCCTCGCGCATCAACTCGAGCATGCTCTCGACATCCTCGGCGAGCAGGATGTCTTTCGCCCAGCCACCGAGATGGTTGAAGTCGACCAGCACCGAGAGCCCATGACGACGGCCGGCACGCTCGAAGGAACACAGCACGCTGGCTCCGTCGCCATACACGTCACGCAGGGCCCAGCACCCGTTGGCGGTGATCTGATCGAGCGTGGCTGACCAGGACGGTTCCGGAGCACCACGGGCAACCAGACCGTCGGCCACATCCCGGGCGCGTGCGGCGAGGTCTGCGGTCGGCGCCATCGAGGCGGCCGCGCGAGCCAGGGCCACCGCTCCAGGGCGTGCGGTACGGCGTTCCGCGGCGTCGAGGAGATCCTCGATCGGCGCGTGGTCGGCACTTGTCTCGCCGGCCTGCCAGCCATCGCCGGAGACCATCGAGATCAGCACTTCCGCGTCGAGCGGATCCCCACCGCGAGCGATCTGGTCGAGGCCGGCGAAGACCTCGCGATAGGTCGCGTCCAGTTCGGACACTGCTGAGCGGCGTCCGCTGGAGCGAGTGTTGTGGACCTTCTTGCTCGCCTTCTTCCGGCCGCGGCTCTTGGGCATGCTCGAGTCTTGCAGAGCCAGGTGCTGAGGACGAGGTCGGGGCTATGACGCCGTAGACGGTTGCTGAGGTCACTTCATTGCGTTGAAGGCTTCTTCGGCTACTGGGGCGACTGCGTCGACGGTGACGTCCTCGTTGGCCGACTGGGCGATCACGGTGAGGGTGTTCGAGCCGCGGTAGCACTGGGTCGGGAGGTTGCCGGACGACTCGACGCAGGTGGCGCGGCCGACCTTCTTGATCTTCTCGGGGGTCGCGCCGGAGTCCGCGACTGTCTTGTCGATGTCGACCTTGCCGCGCAGCGCGATCACCACGAACATCCGGTCGCCGTCGAGGTTCCCGTACGCCTCGACCGTTGCCTGCTTGCCGTCGTTGATCCGGCTGAGCGCCTCGCGGGTCTGGTCCAACTGCAGCTGGTTGCGGATCTCCTGGTCGGTGATCCGGTCCAGGCCCGCCAGCTGTCCGGGCGGCGTGATCCCGCGGGCGGTGTTCAGCCGGTTCATGGGCCCAAGGCCCCACACGTACCCCAGCACCGCCAGCACGAGCAGCACCACCACAGCCCCGCCCACAGTCAACCAGGGCCCCCGCTTCAACCCCCGCAACCGCGACTTCTTCCCACCCGCACCCTTCGCCCCAGCCGCCTTACCCTCAGCTGCCGTGGCCCCAGCCGCCTTGCCGTCAGCTGCCGTGGTCTCGGCCGTCTTGCCTTCAGCCGCCTTACCGTCAGCCGTCTTGCTGTCAGCTGTCTTGCTGTCAGCCGGCTTGGGGTCAGCGGTCTTGCCTTCTGCAGGCTTCCCGGCGGCTGCTGTGGCGTCAGCCGCCGGCTTCCCGTTGGATGCCGCGTCCTCGACCTTCGCGAGCTCCAAGGTGTCCTCGACGCCGCTCGCACCAGCTGCCGGCTTCTCCTCCGCGGTAGCCGTTTCCTCAGCCGGCTTACCTGCTGAGTCGGCCACTGCACCGGTTGCCGGGGTGGGGCGGTCCGGGGTGGTCGGGTCGCTCATGGGGGCTCCTCGGGACTGTGGTCGCGCGGTTCGACCCTGATGGTTCCACATCGGCACAAAGGCGGTTCCGCAGCGTAGTCGTTCAAGTTGAAACGGTAGCGCCCGCCTCCCCGGAAGGAGGCGGGCGCCAGCGTGAAACGAACCTCAGAGGGTCGCGACGACCGTCACCGAGTCGGAGTCGTCCGGGCTCCAGACGATCTCACCGGTGATCCGGCCGGCCGCACGCAGGTCGGGCTCGGCCCGCTCGGCCAGCGCCAGCCGGGCCGCCGGCCCGCTGACCTCGACCTTGCTGACCTCGGTCTTCATCGAGGCCTGAGCCTCCGACTTCGCCCCGCGGATCCCGGCCAGAACCTCCGAGACCGCGTCCAGCACCTCAGGCTCCTGCGCCGCGACCGCGAGGTCGACGTCCGGCTCCGGCCACCGCGTGACGTGGATCGAACCCTCCTGCCACCACGACCAGACCTCCTCGGTCGCGAACGGCAGGTACGGCGCGAGCAGCCGCAGCTGGACCGACAACGCAACCGCCAGCGCAGCCTTCGCGGACGACGCGGCCGCCTCACCCTGGCCGCCGTACGCCCGCTCCTTCACCAGCTCGACGTAGTCGTCGCAGAACGTCCAGAAGAACCGCTCGCTGACCTCGAGCGCGCCGGTGTAGTCGTACCGGTCGAAGGCGGTGGTGGCGTCCGCGACCACGGACCGCAGCCGCTGCAGCATCGCCAGGTCGACCGGCTCGGTGACCGCCGCGGCGTCGACCGTCGTCGCCCCGAACCCGAGCACGAACTTCGACGCGTTCAGGACCTTGATCGCCAGCCGCCGGCCGACCTTCATCTGCGACTCGTCGAACGGCGAGTCCAGCCCCGGCCGTGCCATCGCGGCCCGCCAGCGGACCGCGTCCGAGCCGAACTTCTCCAGGATCTCGGACGGGACGATCGCGTTGCCCTTGGACTTGGACATCTTCTTGCGGTCCGGGTCGACGACGAAGCCGGAGATCATCGACCGCGCCCAGGGGAGCGTGCCGTTCTCGAAGTGGGCCCGGACGACGCGGGAGAACAGCCAGGTCCGGATGATCTCGTGGGCGTGCGTGTTCAGGTCCATCGGGAAGGTACGGCGGAACAGGTCGTCGTCCCGCTCCCAGCCGCAGACGATGTGCGGGGACAGCGACGAGGTCGCCCAGGTGTCCATCACATCGGGGTCGGCCTCGAAGCCGCCCGGCTTGCCGCGCTGGGACTCGTCGTACCCGCGCGGGGCCTGCGAGGTCGGGTCGATCGGCAGCTCGGCCTCGCTCGGCATCAGCGGGTGGTCGTAGTCCGGCTCGCCTTCGGCGTCGATCGGGTACCAGACCGGGAACGGGACGCCGAAGAAGCGCTGGCGGGAGATCAGCCAGTCGCCGTTCAGCCCTTCGACCCAGTTCAGGTAGCGGTGCCGCATGTGCTCCGGGACCCAGGCCAGCTCGTTGCCGCGATCGACGAACTCCTGCTTCAGCCCCGCGTCCCGGCCGCCGTTGGTGATGTACCACTGCCGGGTGGAGACGATCTCCAGCGGCTTGTCGCCCTTCTCGAAGAAGTTCGCCATCCGCTGGGTCTGCTTGGGCTCGCCATCCAGGTCGCCGCTCTCGCGCAGTGCGTCGACGATCAGCTCCCGCGCGCTGAACACGGTCTTGCCGGCCAGCTCGCCGTACAGCTCGGAACCCTCGAGCCACTCGGGCGTCTCCCGCAGCAACCGGCCGTCGCGGCCGATGACGGTGCGGACCGGCAGCTGCAGCTCGCGCCACCATTGAACGTCGGTCAGGTCACCGAACGTGCAGCACATCGCTATGCCCGCGCCCTTGTCCGGCTCGGCCGCCTCGTGCGGCAGGACCGGCAGCTCGACGCCGAACAGCGGGGACTTCACGGTCTTGCCGAACAAGCCCTGGTACCGCTCGTCGTCGGGGTGCGCGATCAGCGCGACACAGGCCGGGATCAGCTCCGGCCGGGTGGTCTCGATGTACACCGGGCCGTGCGGAGCGTGGAACGCGATCCGGTGGAAAAAGCCCGGGTAGTTCCGCGCCTCCAGTTCGGCCTGCGCGACCGCCGTCTGGAACGTGACGTCCCACATCGTCGGCGCCTCGGCCAGGTACGCCTCGCCGCGGGCGAAGTTGCGCAGGAAGGCGCGCTGCGACGTCCGGCGGGAGTCCTCGGAGATCGTCGTGTAGAGGTACGACCAGTCGACGCTCAGGCCGACCCGGCGCCACATCGCCTCGAACGCCTGCTCGTCGATGTGGGTCAGCTCACCGCACAGGTCGACGAAGTTCTGCCGGCTGACCGGGACCTGCTTCTTCGGGTCCGGCTTGGCCGGCGGGGTGAAGTCCGGGTCGTAGGGCAGCGACGGGTCGCACTTGACGCCGTAGAAGTTCTGCACCCGGCGCTCGGTGGGCAGGCCGTTGTCGTCCCAGCCGATCGGGTAGAAGACCTTCTTCCCGCGCATCCGCTGGTAGCGCGCGACCAGGTCGGTGTGGGTGTAGCTGAAGATGTGCCCGACGTGCAGCGACCCGGAGACGGTCGGCGGCGGGGTGTCGATGGAGAACACCTCGGCGCGCTCGGCCGTGCGATCGAAGGCGTAGGTCTGCTGCTCCCTCCATACCGCAGCCCACTTCTCCTCGAGGCCTTCGAGGGTGGGCTTGTCTGGAACACGGGACGTCTGGCTCATGCGCACAATCGTAGTGGTTGTCAAGGGGTGCTTCCGACCGGTTATCCACAGCGCTCACTAGACTCGGTGTCCTGATGAGCGACCTCTCCTATGCCGAGGTATCGGCGCGGCTCCAGCAACGATGGCCGGAGCACAAGATCGAACCCACGCTGGACCGGGTCCGGCGGCTCGTGGAGCTGCTCGGCGATCCGCAGAAGGCGTACCCCGTCGTGCACCTGACCGGGACCAACGGAAAGACCTCCACCGCGCGGATGGTGGACGCCCTGGTCCGCGAGGCCGGACTGCGGACCGGCCGGTTCACCAGCCCGCACCTGGAGTCGGTACGGGAGCGGATCACGCTGGACGGCGAGCCGATCAGCGAGCAGCGCTTCGTCGACGCGTACGCCGAGCTCGCGCCGTACCTGGATGTGGTCGACGCCGAGCAGGAGCACCCGCTGTCGTTCTTCGAGGTGATGACCGCGATGGCGTTCGCCGTCTTCGCCGACGCCCCGGTGGACGTGGCGATCGTCGAGGTCGGCCTGGGCGGCACCTGGGACTCGACCAACGTCGCCGACGGCGCGGTCTCGGTGATCACCCCGGTCGCGGTCGACCACGCGCACATCCTGGGCGCGGATCCGGTCACGATCGCGCAGGACAAGGCCGGCATCATCAAGCCCGGCGGTACGACGGTGATGTCGCAGCAGAGCCTGGACGTGTTCGAGGTGCTGACCCGCAAGGCCGCCGAGGTGGGCTCGCAGGTCGCCCGCGAGGGGATCGAGTTCGGTGTCGTCAGCCGCTCGCTCGCGGTCGGCGGCCAGTTGATCTCGCTGAAGGGCCTGGGCGGCGAGTACGACGACATCTTCCTGCCGCTGCACGGTGAGTACCAGGCGCACAACGCCGCCACCGCGGTCGCGGCCGTGGAAGCGCTCTTCGGCGCCGGCCCGCAGGCGGAGGGCCGGGTCACCACCGAGCTGCTCCAGGCCGCCTTCGCCGAGGTGACCAGCCCGGGCCGGATGGAGGTGGTCCGGACCAGCCCGACGATCATCGTGGACGCCGCGCACAACCCGCACGGCGCCGAGGCAACCGCGGCCACGGTCTCCGAGGCCTTCGCCTTCCAGCCGCTGATCGGCGTCCTGGGCTGCATGAAGGACAAGGACGTGTACGGCCTCCTGGAGGCGTACGAGCCGATCATGGAGACGGTCGTCTGCACCCGGAACAGCTTCGTCGAGCGGTCGATGCCGGCCGAGGAGCTGGGTGAGCTGGCCGCCGAGGTGTTCGGCGAGGACCGGGTCCTGGTCCGGCCGCACCTGATCGACGCGATCGACGACGCGATCCGGCTGGCCGAGGAGAACGCGGTCGCTCTCGGTACCGGCGGCGTGCTGATCACCGGGTCCGTGATCACTGCGGGTGAGGCCCGCGCCCTGCTGGTCCGCAAGCCCAAGCAGGACGAGCAATGAGATCCCTGGCGTCGATCGTGCTCGGGTTCGAGTCCCTGGTGCTCGCGCTGGTGACGCCGGTGATGATCTCGATCGCCGGCGTCCGGCCTGCGATCGCGCTGTCGGTCTGCCTCGGCCTCGCCGTACTTGCTCTGCTGGCGACCGGCCTGCTGCGCAACCGGGTCGGGTACGCGCTCGGCTGGGTGGTCCAGGTCGGCGCGGTCGGGCTCGGCTTCGTCGTACCGGTGATGTTCGTGCTCGGCCTGTTCTTCGCCGGCTTCTGGGTCGCCGCCATCGTTCTCGGCCGCCGGATCGAGGAAGCGAAGCGGGCGCACACCGGTTAGGCTCAGCGCGCCTGACCTACTTCGAGAGAGAGTCTGACTGATGTCGCAGCGCACGCTGGTCCTGCTGAAGCCCGACACGGTACGCCGTGGCCTGGTCGGGGAGGTGCTCGGCCGGTTCGAGGCCAAGGGGCTCCGGATCGTCGCGATGGACCTGCGCGCGATCGACGGCGACCTGGCCGACCAGCACTACGCGGAGCACGTCGAGCGCGACTTCTACCCGCCGCTGCGCGCCTTCGTCACCAGCGGCCCACTGGTCGCCCTGGTGCTCGAGGGTGACGAGGCGATCGAGGTCGTCCGGGCCCTGAACGGCGCCACCGACGGCCGCAAGGCCGCCCCCGGCACCATCCGCGGCGACCTGTCGCTGTCCAACCGGGAGAACCTCGTGCACGGCTCCGACTCCGAGGAGTCGGCCGCCCGCGAGATCAAGATCTGGTTCCCCGACCTGCCCTGATCACCACGTTCCGGCCGCTCCCCCGGCAGTCTCCACAGGTGCTCGGTCGGATACGATGCGTATGCGACCTGGTGATCCGGAGCCGGGCCCGTGTCGATGCGTCGGCGACGGTGGTCGCGCGTTTAGCCTGAAAACCGGATCGAGCGGAAGGCGCCTCGATGGCGAACAGCATGCTCGGCCGCGACATGGCGGTCGACCTCGGTACGGCGAACACCCTGGTCTACGTGCGTGGCCGCGGGGTGGTTCTGAACGAGCCGTCGGTGGTCGCGACCCGGACCGACGAGCCGCGCGAGGCGGTCGCGTTCGGGCACGAGGCCAAGAAGATGATCGGCCGGACGCCGGGCAACATCACCGCGATCCGCCCGCTCAAGGACGGTGTGATCGCGGACTTCGACGCCGCCGAGCAGATGCTGCGCTACTTCATCCAGCGGGTGCACCGGCGCCGGTACTTCGCCAAGCCGCGGATCGTGGTCTGCGTGCCGTCCGGGATCACCGCGGTCGAGCAGCGCGCGGTCCGCGACGCCGGGTACATGGCCGGCGCCCGGAAGGTCTACATCATCGAGGAGCCGATGGCGGCCGCGCTCGGCTCCAACCTCGAGGTCCGCGACGCCACCGGCAACATGGTGGTCGACATCGGCGGCGGGACGACGGAGGTCGCGGTCATCTCGTTCGGCGGCATCGTCACCAGCCAGTCGATCCGGGTGGCCGGTGACGCGATCGACAAGGCGGTCGTGAACTACTGCAAGAAGGAGTACTCGCTGCTGCTCGGCGAGGCCACCTCCGAGCAGATCAAGATGACGATCGGGTCGGCGTTCCCGACCACCGACGGGCCGGACAGCGAGATCCGCGGCCGGGACATGGTCTCGGGGCTGCCGCGGACCGTGAAGGTGTCGTCGGCGAGCATGCGGCAGGCGATCGAGGAGCCGATCACGGCGATCATCGACGCGGTCAAGGCCACTTTGGACAAGACCCCGCCCGAGCTGGCCGGTGACATCGTCGACCGCGGCATCGTGCTGACCGGCGGCGGCGCGCTGCTGAAGGGCATGGACGAGCGGCTGCGGCACGAGACCGGCATCCCGATCCACGTCGCGGAGAACCCGCTGGACGCGGTCGTGCTCGGCGCCGGCAAGTGTGTCGACAACATCGAGACCCTCAACCGCATCCTGGTCACCGACAACCGCCGCTGAGGATCCACCGATGCTCAAAGACCTCGGCACTCCGACGGCGCGGAGCGCCTTCCGCTCGGCCGGAGAGGCGCCGCTGCGCTCGGCCGGCACCCCCAGCTCGGTTCGCCGGCGGCGAACCGTGCTGGTGCTGGTGATCCTGGCCTGCTTCACGTTGATCGTGCTCGACGCGCGGCGCTCGGCCGGCTCGCCGGTGGATCCGCTGCGCGAGGCCGCGGCGGGTGTCTTCGGCCCGCTGGAGTCGACCGCGAGCTCGGCCCGGCAACCTGTGGACAACCTCCGCGACCGGTTCGCGGAAATGGATAGGTTGAAGGCCGAGAACGAAAAACTGAAGAGTGAGAACGAGAAGCTCCACCAGGATCTGAACACCACCGACTACGCCCGTGGCCGGGCAGCCGAGCTGGACCGGCTGCTCAAGCTCGCGCCGGAGTACACGATCACCCCGGCCCGGGTGATCGGGATCGGCAGTGCGCAGAGCTTCAACCACACGGTCACCCTCGACGCCGGTACGGCGGACGGCGTGCGCGTCGACATGACCGTGCTGAACGGGGACGGCCTGGTCGGCCGGGTGGTGCGTACCACCCAGGCGACCGCGACCGTGCTGCTGATCGGCGACCGCAGCTCGACCGTCGGCGGCCGGCTGAACGCCTCGATGGCGCTCGGCTTCGTCTCCGGGCGGGGCGAGGTGGGCGGCACCCTCGACTACAAGCTGGTCGACCTCAAGGCCAGGCCGAAGGTCGGGGACCGGATCGTCACCTGGGGCTCGAGCGGCAACGCGCCGTACGTGCCGGGCGTGCCGATCGGCGTGGTCACCTCGGTGACGCCGAACCAGGGAGCGCTCGGGTCCACGGCGATCGTCAAGCCGTACGTCGATCCGACCCGGATCGACACCGTGGGTGTGGTGACCGGTCCGCTGGCCCGCACACCGCGCACACCACTGAAACCGACGACGACACCGACACAGGGAAAGGGGAACTGACGTGATTGCCTTGCGGATCGGGTTGGCAGCCCTGTTCCTGATGGTTGCCGTCACCGTGCAGACGTCCGTGCTGTCGAACATCGCGGTCGCCGGGGTCACCTGTGACCTGGTGCTGATCGTCGTGATCGCGCTGGCGTTGTCACGTGGGCCGGAGTGGGGTGCGATCGCCGGGTTCGCGGGCGGTCTGCTGCTGGACGTCGTACCGCCGGCCGATCACACGGCCGGGCGGTGGGCGTTGGCGCTGGCGATCGCCGGGTACGTGGCCGGGCTGATCCGGCGGGAGACGTCGACCGGTCCGGTCGGGCCGGTCGGTCCGTTGATCGTCGCGGCGACCGTTGTGCTCGGGGCCACGCTGTCGTTGTTCATCTACTGCGCCACCGGGTCGCTGCTGCACGATCCCTCGGTCGACTGGGGCGAGTTCGGCGTCCGGCTCGGCATCGCCGCCGGGTACGACGTGGTCGGCGCGATCGTCGTGATCCCGTTGGTGATGTGGGTGATGGGCCGCTTCGTCGCCGCCAGAGAACGCCGCCGGGTGCTGTCATGAGTTTTGACGGCTTCGAAGCCCCACTCAAAGCTCGATTGCGGTTGTTCGTGATCGGGGTGCTGGTTTTCTCCTTGTTCTGCACGTTGTTCGCGCGGCTCTGGTACATGCAGGTGATGTCCAACGAGGACTACACGCAGGCCGCGACCCAGCAGCACACCCGCCAGGTGCTGGTGCCGGCGCCGCGCGGCACGATCGTGGACTCGAAGGGCCGCACACTGGTCGGCAACCGGGTGTCGCTGGTCATCACGGTCGACCGCTCGGTGATGGCGAAACTGCCCGAAAGCCAGCAGAACGTGGTGATCGCCCGCCTGGCGAAGGTGCTCGGCCAGAAGCCGAGGGACCTCAAGGCCCGGACGATGCTGTGCGGCGAGCCCGGCGCGTCGAAGCCACCGGCCTGCTGGAACGGCACGCCGTACCAGCCGATCCCGGTCGCGAAGGACGTCAGCGAGCAGGTCGCGATCGAGGTGATGGAGCGCCGCGAGGACTTCCCGGGCGTCGCCGCCGAGTCGCAGGCGCTGCGGGCGTACCCGGCGCCGTTCAAGGTGAACGCGGCCCACATCCTCGGCTACCTGTCACCGATCACCACCGAGGAGCTCGACGACATCGAGAAGTCCGGCGGCGACTCGGTTCCGCACCGCTCCGACCTGGTCGGGCGTGCCGGTGTGGAGCGCACCTACGACAAGCTCCTCCGCGGTGCGCCGGGAGTGAAGGACGTCATCGTCGACGCGGTCGGGTACACCACCGGCGTCCAGAAGCAGACCGCGCCGGTGCCGGGCGCGACCCTGGTGACCACGATCGACGCGCGGATCCAGGCGTCGGTCGAAGCCCAGCTGCGGAACGCGATCCTGACCGCGCGGAAGCAGTACGACAAGATCACCAAACGCAAGTACGTCGCCGACTCCGGGGCCGCGGTGGTGATGGACACCAAGACCGGCCGGATCGTGGCGATGGCCAGCTACCCGACGTACGACCCGGGCGTCTGGGTCGGCGGCATCACCCAGCGCGAGCTGGACGCGTTGTACTCGTCGAAGTCCGGCACTCCGCTGGTCTCCCGCGCGCTGCAAGGACAGCTGGCGCCTGGGTCGACGTTCAAGCCGATCACGACCGCGGCGGCGATGAGTGCCGGGTACAGCACCAAGACCCGGCTCGACTGCTCGTCGTACTTCGAGGTCGGCAACCGCCGGTTCAAGAACTACGAGTCCGCGTCGTACGGGATGATCGGGTTCGACCAGGCGCTGTCGCTGTCGTGTGACACGTTCTTCTACCGGATCGCGTACGCGCTCTGGCTGAAGGAGGGCGGCAACTCCAGCGACGTGAACACCCGGGACCCGCTGGTCGAGATGGCGCAGAAGTTCGGCCTCGGCAAGCCGACCGGCGTCGACCTGCCCGGCGAGGTCAGCGGCCGGATCGCGGACCGCAAGTGGAAGAAGGAGTACTACGACTCGCAGAAGGACTACTACTGCAAGCTCGCCGACAACCCGCCGGCCGGGACGTCGGCGTTCCTGAAGCAGTTCTCCCGCGAGTTCTGCGCCGACGGCTACCGCTACCGCGCCGGTGACGCGGTGAACTTCGCGATCGGCCAGGGCGACACCACGGTCACGCCGCTGCAGCTGGCGACGGTCTACTCGGCGCTGTCCAACGGCGGCACGCTGTACGAGCCGCGCGTCGTGCAGTCCTGGGTCGGCGCGAACGGCAAGGCGCACGAGATCAAGCCGACCGTGAAGGCGAAGCTGCCGGTGTCCGCCGCCAACCTGCGCTACATCGACCGGTCCCTGAAGGAGACGGTCAAGACCGGAACGGCGGCCTGGAAGTTCAACGGCTTCCCGGTCGACCAGGTGCAGATCCGGGCCAAGACCGGGACGGCGGAGGTCTACGGCAAGCAGACCACGTCGTGGCTGGCGTCGTACACCGACCGCTATGCCGTGGTGATGATGATCAGCCAGGCCGGGACGGGTTCGGGCGCCGGTGGTGACGCGGTCCGGAAGATCTACGAGACCCTCTACAACATCAAGCCGACGCCGCCCCCCGCCGAGCAGCAGAAGCCGAGCAATGAGTAACGCCGGGTCAGGTCGAGCCGCGAGGAGGTCGCGGTCATGGCGCTGCTGACTCCGATCCGGACGCGGCCGCGGATGGACCGGCGGTCGACGGTGTGGCACGTGGACTGGGTGCTCGTGCTGGGCGTGGTCGCGTTGTCCACGATCGGCGCGATGCTGATCTGGTCCGCAACCCACGGCCGGACCTCGCTCACCGACGGGAACCAGTACGCCTTCCTGCTCCGGCACGCACTGAACTTCGCCATCGGCTCGGTGCTCGCGATCCTTGCCGCCGTCACCGACCACCGCCGGGTCCGCCTCCTCGCCCCGGTCCTGTACGCCGCTTCGATCGTCGGCCTGATCCTGGTCCTGGTGCCCGGGGTCGGCGCGGTGATCAACGGTTCGCGGTCGTGGATCCAGCTGCCCTGGTTGTCGATTCAGCCGAGTGAGTTCGCCAAGCTCGCGGTGATCGTCGGGATGGCGCTGCTGATCGCGGAGAAGGGCGAGACCGACCACCGCGAGACAGCCCGGACGATCGACGTCGCGCAGGCGATCGCGGTCGCCGCCGTACCCGTGGTGCTGGTGATGCTGCAGCCCGACCTCGGCACGGTGATGGTGCTCGGCTCGATCGTGTTCGGGATCATCGCGGTGTCCGGGGTGCCGAAGCGATGGATGCTCGGGCTGGTCACCGCCGGCGTGGTGGTCGCGGCGCTGGCGATCAAGCTGCAGGTGCTGAAGGAGTACCAGCTGGCGCGGTTCATCGCGTTCGCTGATCCGTCGCAGGACCCGCAGGGCATCGGCTACAACGTGAACCAGGCGCGGATCGCGATCGGCAACGGTGGCGTGTTCGGCCAGGGGCTGTTCCACGGTGGGCAGACGCAGAACGCGTTCGTGCCCGAGCAGCACACCGACTTCGTGTTCACGGTCGCGGGGGAGGAGCTCGGGCTGATCGGCGCGGGCGCGATCATCGTGCTGTTCGCGATCGTCCTGTTCCGCGGGTTGCGGATCGCGATCAACGCCCGGGACGCCTTCGGCCGGCTGGTCGCGACCGGCATCGTGTGCTGGTTCGCCTTCCAGGCCTTCGAGAACATCGGCATGACGCTCGGCATCATGCCCGTGACCGGCCTGCCGCTGCCGTTCGTCTCCTACGGCGGTTCGTCGATGTTCGCCTGCCTGCTGGCCATTGGTCTACTCCAGAACATCCACCTCCGCTCACACCGCTTCTAGTGTCCTGAGTCGAAAAGTTCCGACGCAGGACAACAGCGCCACGCCCGCGGCCGGGGTCCGGCGGAACGACCTGACATGTCAGGTACGCTGCTGCCTGCTCGGCCACCGGTGGGCCCGCCCGGCCCTCCAGTTTCTGGAAGGCCCTCCTCCATGACTTTGCTGAACGCGCGCCTCCGGCGCGGCGGCTTCGTGTCGTTTCCGCTCCTGCTCGTCACCGCCCTCAGCCTGTCGCTCACCGCCTGCGGTGGTGACGACAAGGACGACGCGGCCGCCCAGTCCACACCTGCCCCGAGTACGCCGGCCACGACCGCCGCACCGGACACGCCGACGGCGACCGGCACGGTGAAGCGCACTTCGGCCGAGCTCGCCAAGGCGCTGCTCGAGCAGGCGGACCTTCCGGCCGGCTACCAGCCGGAGAAGGACGACCCGGCCGGCGACGCCGAGAAGCCCTTCTCGTCGGCGAGCAGCAAGTGCAAGACGCTGGTCAAGTTCCTCAACGCCACCGAGGCGCCAGGCGCGAAGGCCACCACGCACCGGTCGTTCTCGGCCGGCCAGGAAGGCACCTTCATCGACTTCGGTCTCGATGCGATGGGCAACAGTGCCGAGGTCGCCTACCTGCAGCACGCGTACAAGAAGGCGGTCACCTCCTGCTCGAAGGTGACGATGAAGATCGGCCAGGGCAGCTACTCGATGGAGGTCGAGGAGATCGAGGCGCCGCAGTTCGGCACCGATCCGTTCGCCTTCCGCCTCACCGCGACGTCGGGTTCGCGCCGCGGCCTGGAGTTCACCGCAGCCACCACGGGCGTCGAGGACGTCGTCGTCACGGTGACCCTGCTCGCCGGCCAGGAGGGTGAGCTCGAGGGTGCGACCGAGGCCGCCGTCTCCAAGGCGCAGCAGGTGCTCAAGAAGGGCGCGTGAGCGGGGTCTATTAGGGCGCGTGAGGCGGGTCAAGCAGGGGCGCATGAGGCGGGTCAAGCAGGGGCGCATGAGGCGGGTCTAGTAGGACGCGTGAGCGGGGTCACATCCGCAACTGTCACGCCGGGCCGTCGCGAGACCGTCGTGCGGGCATGGAACAACGAATGGATCTCAGCAAGGTCGTGCCGGCCGGCTTCCGGGCCGTGTTCGGCCTGGAGAAGTACGTGCAGGGCGCGCTCGACCACTCGGTGCTCGCCCTGATCAAGGTGCGCGCCTCGATGGTCAACGAGTGCGCGTTCTGCGTGGACATGCACACCACCGACGCCCTCAAGGACGGCGAGAGCTCGCAACGCCTGTTCGGCCTGGCGGCGTGGCGCGAGTCCTCCTTCTACGACGAGCGCGAGCGTGCGGCTCTTGCCCTCACGGATGCGGTCACGCGCCTCGGACAGGGCGGCGTACCGGATGAGGTGTGGGACGGCGCGGTCGAGCAGTTCGGGACGGAGGGCGCCGCGAACGTGCTCCTTGCGATTGGCACCATCAACCTGTGGAACCGTCTGACGATCACGAGCAGGAAGCAGCCGGTGCTCGCCGCTTGACCGGCGCCCTGGACGAGTACCAGTCGGCGCGCGGGATGCTCGCGAGCCTCGCCTACCGGCTGCTCGGGAGCTGGCAGGACGCCGAGGATGTGCTGCAGGAGGCGTACCTGCGGTGGTCCGGCGTCGATCGGGCCACCGTGCACGAGCCGCGTCGCTACCTCACGAGGGTGGTGACGCGGCTCGGCGTCGACGTACTGCGGACGCGGCAGGCGCGCCGGGAGAGCTACGTCGGGGAGTGGCTGCCGGAACCGGCGCCGTCGGACCCGTTCAGCTCGGTCGACACCTCGGACCTGTCGATCGCTGTACTGCACCTGATGGAGCGGCTCACTCCGCCGCAGCGAGCGGTCTACGTGCTGCGGACCGCGTTCATGCTCCCGTACGACGAGATCGCGGAGATCCTGGAGCGGTCGGCAGAGGATTGTCGACAACTGCACAATCGGGCGATCAAGGCGCTGGACCGGGAGCGGCCGAGGTTCGAGCCGACGCCCGGTGAGCAGCGGAGGTTGTTGCTCGACTTCGTCGCGGCTGCGCGCGACGGTGATCTGCCCCGCCTCGAGGCGATGCTCAAGGAGTCGGTGACCGAGTGGAGCGACGGCGGTGGCAAGCCCCGGATCGCCCGGAAGCCGGTTGTCGGACGCGAGCAGGTCGCACAGTTCTTCGCCCGGGTCTACGCGCGCGACGACGTCAGCGTCGTACCGCTCGACCTCGTCACCGGGCCGGCGCTGGACGTCCGGGTCCCGGGGCTTCGGCATGTCCTGCATCTGGAGTTCGACGGCAACCAGGTCGCAGCCGTACGGATCCAGGCGAACCCGGAGAAGCTGTCAGCGCTCGGGTAGGGGCATCACCGTCGTACGGCGATGGTGCTCGAAGACGACCGAGCTGCGGATGTCGGCAATCTCCTGCCGCTTGGCCAGCGCCAGGACCAGATCCCGGAGCGCCTGGGTGTCCTTGACGGCCACGTGGGCCAGGAAGTCGGACGCGCCGGAGACCATGAACATTGCGAGCGTCTCGGGCAGTTGGTTGACGTAGTCCTGGAACGCGGTCGCCACCGCCATCGCCTGCGGCCGGAGCTTGATCGAGATGATCGCCTGGGTGGAGCGGTCGATCGCCCGCAGGTCGACCTCGGCGTGGTAGCCGCTGATCACCCCGCGATCGCGGAGTCCGCGGATGCGCTCCAGGCAGGTGGACGGGGCGATGCCGAGCTCGGCGGCCATGTCCCGGTTGGTCCGGCGCGCGTCGTTCTGCAGGATCCGCAGCAGCGCCGTATCAAGTTCGTCCATGACAGGAAGTTTGGCAGACATGCCGAACGATGTTCGCTCGGGCATCCACAATGCTGGCCAAGCGGCTAGCTTGATGCCCGTGCTGACGAACAAGCTGGTCGTGGTCATCGCGGCCGAGGCGCCGGTCGGCGTCGCCCTGAACACGGCCGCGTTGCTCGGCGTCGCGCTCGGCCACCACCACCAGGACGTGGTCGGCCCGGACACCGAGGACGCCTCGGGAAACCCACACACGGGGATGTGCGCGTATCCGATTCCGGTCCTGCGCGCCTCCGCGGAGCAACTGCACGAGCTCCGGGCCCAGGCCGCGGCCCGGGACGGCGTGACCGTGCACGACATGAACCAGATCGCCCAGCGGGCGCGGACCTACGAGCAGATGTCGGCGACGTTGAGCGGCACCAAGGCCGAGGACGTCGAGTACTTAGGCCTCGGCCTGTTCGGCCCCCGCGCCGCGATCGACTCGCTCACCGGCGCGCTCGCTCTCTATCGCTAGCCAGAGCTGCAGCCCAAGTTAAAGCCGTAGCTCGATGCGGCCGACGGGTTGGCCGCCACCGAGGACGGGGACCTCGAGCAGGTCAGCGGCCGCCGACACGTCCACGCTGCACTTGCTCAGCAGCATCAGCCCGAGCGCCGTCGTGGCCCGCGGACTACCGTCGATCACCTTGACCGCAACCGCGTGACCGTCCGGAGTGGCCATCGCGATGACCCCTTCGGCGCCGCCCTTGGCGATGACGCCGGGCAGGTGCTGCATCACGAGAGTGTTCTGGTGACCGCGACCGCCGACGAACTCCGGGTACGAGCGCATCGCCTCTGCCACAGCGTGTTCCGGCGTACCGGATGGCGCTGTGGCGAGGCGGCTGAAGCTGAGCGCCAGGCCGCGAAGCGGTACGCCGACCAGCGGTGCGCCGCAACCGTCCACGGTGACGACTCCGGTCGTTGCCCCGGTCAACCGTTCGATCTCGGCGATGATCGTCTTCTGCACCCTGCTGGACGGATCCAGGTAGCCGGCCGGGTCGTCGGCAGCCGTCAGCATCGCCGCGTGCTTGCCCGAGCAGTTCATCAGGACCCGGGACGGACCGATGCCTGCAGCAACCAATCGGTTCCGGGTGTCGGTGTCCTCGGGCAGGTCCGGCGGGCAGCCCAGCGCACCACGGTCGAGGCCGGCGCGCGCCAGCATCCGGTCGACCACGGCGACGTGCCGGTCCTCGCCGGTGTGGCTGCCGGACGTGATCGCGGACTCCTCACCTTGGAGCGCGGCGCCGGCCACGATGCACCCGACCGCCTGCAGCGGTTTCGTCGTGGATCGCGGGAGCACCACCGCGTCCACGTCCCCGACGGCGACGACCGGCGTACCGGCGGGATCGATCGCGACCGCGATCCCGAAGTGGCGGCTCTCGACGAAGCCGCCACGCACCACCGCCGCCAGTTCGCCCACGGATTCCAGGCCCGGCACACCCTGAGTCATGCCGCGGAGAGTAGCAGCGTCCGTAGGGTGGGCCTATGCGACTCAACTATGCGGAGACCGGTCCCGCCGACGCGCCCGTGGTTCTGCTCGGCTCCTCGCTCGGGACGACGCACGCGATGTGGGCGCCGCAGGTCGGCGTCCTGTCCGAGCGGTTCCGGGTGATCGCCTTCGACCACCGTGGGCACGGGGAGTCCGAGGCGCCGGCCGGGCCGTACACGATCGACGACCTCGGCGGCGACGTACTCGAACTGCTCGACACACTGAGCGTGGAACAGGCGTCGTACGTCGGGATCTCGCTCGGCGGCGCGGTCGGTTTGTGGCTGGCCGAGAACGCACCCGACCGCTTCCACCGCTTCGCGCTCCTCTGCCCGCCGTGCAGCCCGGCCGACAACGCCCAGATGTGGACCGAGCGAGCCGCAACCGTGCGCGCCGAGGGCACCCAGGCGATCACCGACGCCACCCTGGAGCGCTGGTTCCTGACCGACTTCACCGACACCGACGAAGTGCGGCAGCAACTCCTCGACACTCCGGACGAGGGGTACGCCGCGTGCTGCGAGGCGCTCGGTACGACGGACCTGCGCGCCAAACTCGGCGACATCACGGCACCCGTCCTGCTGGTCACCGCCGAGCAGGACACCTCGATCCCACCCGAGACCGTCATCCCGCTCGCCTCAGCCATCCCCGGCGCCCACCTCGAAATCATCGAACACGCCGCCCACCTCGTCACCTACTCCCACCCCAACACCATCAACCCGCTGCTACTCGCCCACCTGAGCTAGCGCCTGCGTACGCAGCCGGAGATAAGACGTAGTCGCGAGTTCCTGCACCGGGCTCCGCAATCCTGCGCCCCGGCCAGCAGCAAGGTGTCGCTGACTCAGTCGAAGGACCAGGCCGGGCAGTCCCTGCCGAGAACGGTGCGGTGGCCCGCCCAGTTGCTGTGCTCAAGACGGGCTGGATCGAGGGTGTCAGGGTAGCCGCCGACCAGGCGATAGCCCCAGGTGAACGCGGCAATCGGCTGCAGCGTTCGCGTCCGGATGACATCAGGTGCGATGACGAGGAAGGCGTCGGCGCGCCAGGTGCCGTCGGGGTGGTCGGGGTTGGCGGGGGCGTCGAAGAACGTCGGCAGGTGGCCGTAGCTGTAGAGCGGGGTGCCGGCGAAGTACGGGAGTACGTCGACCGAAACGTCGCCGTCGAACTCCCGGGTGATCACCTGGACCCAGCCCATGATCGCGTTGATGCCGTGGCCGTGATATCGCAGGGTCGCCGTGCAGACTGGGAATCCCCGGATCGATTCGGCGTCCAGGTCTGGAACGACCAGTTGATGCCCGGAGGCCCACGGGTCGTCGTTCGGGACGACCCGGATCGCGATCAGGCCGCGGTGGCCGCGGGTCTCGAACGGGACTGACAGTTCTCGGCGCATTCGCGTACTCCTCTTGATTGTTCAAGCAATTCTTCTACGGGGGTTGGGGAATTGCGGGAAGTTCACTGCCGCGGGGTGAAGCCTTGTGTGGGTGGGCGCGGGGGAGGAAGGTGAACGCAGAGCAGTGGCTTGGGGGCAGGCTGTTCGGTGGGGGAAGGCGGGCAGGACCGCCTTCGATCGAGGGGCGGTCTGGGGGTAAACCTTTTCGGTCCGGGATCGCGCTGATCCCGACCTGCTCGTCGCCCCCGCGGGAGGGGGAGAGATGCCGAGAAAGGCGAACGGGCGCGCGGACAAGCACCGCGACGACGACTACCGGATGCCCGGCGAGGCGCCGGCGACCGGTTCGGCGGCCAACGGGATGCCGCAGGCGAACGGCATGCCCGGTGGCGACCGGATGTCCACGAGTGGGTCGGGCGGCGCCGGTGACATGCCGGCCGGGATGGGCGGACCGGGCGCAGGACCAGGTGCTGGGGCAGGTGGCGGGGCAGGTGGTGGTGGCGCGGCCGGGATGAGCGGCGGCGGCCAGGCCGGTGGAGCCGGGATGAGCGGTGGCGGTCAGGCCGGCGGTGCTGGGATGGGTGGCGGAGCCGGAGCCGGTGGTGCAGGTATGAGCGGCACGGACGGGCGGACCGAGACTCCGAGCAGGCGGCAGTGCGGCGTGATGGACGTGCACCGCAGGCTGCTTTCCACCTCCCCTGAGTACGCCGCCGCCCGATCGGCGCTCGAGAACGCGACGACGCAGTACGTCTCCCGCCAGGAACGTTTTGCCGGTATAGCGCGGATTCCCTGCGTCGTGCACGTGATCTGGAAGACCGCGGCGCAGAACATCTCGCAGGCCCAGATCGACAGCCAGATCGACGTGCTGAACCACGACTTCCGGGCCACCAACGCCGACCTCGGCATCGTGCCGGCGGCGTTCACCGGGCTGATCGCGGACGCGCGGATCGAGTTCTACCTGGCCACCGAGGACCCGGACGGCAACCCGACCACCGGTGTCACCCGGACCCAGACGACCGTCAACGGCTTCGGCTCCGACGACAAGGTCAAGTCGTCGGCGACCGGCGGGCACGACCCGTGGCCGGCCGACCGGTACCTGAACATCTGGGTGTGCCAGCTCAGCGGCGGCCTGCTCGGGTACGCGCAGTTCCCCGGCGGCCCGGCCGACACCGACGGCGTCGTCATCCTGCACAGCGGGTTCGGCACCAACGGTACGGCGGCCGCGCCGTTCGACCTGGGCCGGACCACGACGCACGAGGTCGGGCACTACCTGAACCTGTTCCACATCTGGGGCGACGACGGCACCGGCTGCAGCGGCAGCGACGAGGTCGCCGACACCCCGAACCAGGCCGGCCCGAACTTCGGCGTACCGACGTTCCCGCACGTGACCTGCAGCAACGGGCCGAACGGCGACCTGTTCTACGACTACATGGACTACACCGACGACCGCGGCATGGTGATGTTCACCGACGACCAGGTGGCCCGGATGGAGGCCTGCCTGGACACCGTGCGGTCGAGCCTGATCGCCGGCGCGGTCGGTGCCGGAGCGACGCCGGAACCGGCGGGCTCGGTGGTGGCGTGGGGCGCGAACCGGCTGGACGCGTTCGTGCTCGGCACGGATCTGGCGATGTATCACAAGTGGTGGGACGGATCGTCCTGGGGACCGTCCGTCGGCGGTTACGAATACATGGGTGGTATCTGCATGAGTGCTCCTGAAGTCGCGTCCTGGGGGCCGGACCGGCTGGACGCGTTCGTCCTCGGCACCGACCACGCGCTCTATCACAAGTGGTGGGACGGGTCCGCCTGGGGACCGTCGGTCACCGGCTACGAATACATGGGCGGCATCTGCATGAGCCCGCCGCGGCTGGCCACCTGGGGACCGGGCCGGCTGGACGCGTTCGTGCTCGGCACCGACCGCGCGCTCTACCACAAGTGGTACGACGGCTCGAGCTGGGGACCGTCGCTGACCGGGTACGAGTACCTCGGCGGGATCTGCATGAGCCCGCCCGAAGTCGTTGCCTGGGGCGAGAACCGGCTCGACGTGTTCGTGCTAGGCACCGACAACGCGGTCTACCACAAGTGGTGGGACGGCTCGGCGTGGGGACCGTCGGTCGACGGCTACGAGTACCTCGGCGGCGTCTGCGCTTCGCCGCCGCGGGTCGTTGCCTGGGGCGAGAACCGGCTGGACATGTTCGTCATCGGCACCGACTCCGCGCTGTACCACAAGTGGTGGGACGGCTCGGCCTGGTCGGGCTGGGAGTACATGGGCGGTGTCTGTACGACGGCGCCGACCGTCGTCTCGTGGGACTCCGACCGGCTCGACGTGTTCGTGCTCGGGACGGATTCCGCGCTGTACCACAAGTGGTGGGACGGGTCCGCCTGGGGACCGTCGGTCACCGGGTACGAGTACATGGGCGGCATCTGCACCGACGAGCCGCGAGTGGTCTCGTGGGGCGCGAACCGGCTCGACGTGTTCGTCACCGGCACCGACAAGCAGCTCTACCACAAGTGGTGGGACGGCTCGGCCTGGGGGCCGTCGGTCACCGGCTACGAGGCGCTCGGCGGCATCATCAGCGACTTCAAGGTGACCGTCCCGGAGACCCCGGCCTCGATCGAACAGGTGGTGCTGAGCTGACCGGGCACGTGAAAGGGCGGTGGACGCATTCCTTCGAGGAGGACCACGACGGGATCAGCGTCTATCGCCCCGACGACTTCGCCTTCCCGCCGGCCCGGGGCCGGCGGGGGGTGGAGTTCCGCCCGGACGGCACGTTGGTGGAGTGGGCGATCGGCCGCGGGGACGCGCCCGAGGCCCGCCCGGACGGCCGCTGGGACGCCAGCGGCCGGATCACCGGCGGTCTGCAGGGCGCCGGCCGCATCGTGACGGCCGAGCCCGGCCGGCTCGAGATCATCTGGTCCGAATGACTCTCCTTGGCAGGAACGCATGAGCAAGACGACGAACCCGGTCCGCTACCTAGTGGTGCCGACCACGGAGGCGGCCGAGGCCCAGCAATCCGCGCGCTTCGGTGACCGCACGATCCTGTGGGGCCCGCAGTCGGAACACCTCGGTCGCGCATCGCGGACCGCACCCGGCCTGTTGCTGGTCACGCAGGTGGGCGGGAGCTTCCAGCACGACTACCCGGACGTGAAACCGCTGCTCGACCACGGTCGGCATCTGGTGATCTCGTCCGCCGACCGACCTCGCCGTAGGTCCAACAACTGCTGGCGGGTCGAGACGCTGCGCGCAGGTACGACGGTCGTCGACGTGGCAGCGCCGTCCGCGGCCCGGGTGGATCCCGCGGTTGCGGCGTTGGTGGCCGAGTTGTCGCCGACGTCGTACCAGGCCGATCTGACCTGGTTCGCGAGCCTGCCGACGCGGCACTCGCTGAGTGCGGGGTTCGGCACCGCGGTGGACTTCGCCGCGGCCCGGATGGTTGCCCTCGGCTACGGAGTCACGCGGACGACGGTCACGGTCGGGGCGGGCACGTCGCAGAACCTGATCGGGGACCGGCCCGGGACCGGTGGTGGGGGACTCGTGCTCATCACCGCGCACCTGGACTCGGTGAACCAAGCGGGCGGTCAGGCCGCGAGCGCACCTGGTGCGGACGACAACGCGAGCGGTTCAGCCGGCGTGCTCGAGCTGGGCCGGCTGTTGTCGACGCGGTCGTGGCGGCACGACGTACGGTTGATCCTGTTCGGTGGCGAGGAGCAGGGGCTGTTCGGCAGCAAGCAGTACGTCGCTTCGCTGCCGCAGGCGGAGCGGGCGCGGATTCGCGCCGTACTGAACATGGACATGATCGCGAGCAGGAACACGGCGGTGCCGACGGTGCTGCTCGAAGGTGCACAGGTGTCGTCGGGTCTGATGACCGCCCTGGCGACCGCGGCTGCGACGTACACCGGGCTGAAGGTGGAGACGTCGCTCAACCCGTTCGCGAGCGACCATGTGCCGTTCATCAACGCCGGGATCCCGGCGCTGCTGACGATCGAGGGCGCGGACAGCGCGAACGGGCACATCCACACCTCGACCGACACGCTGAACTTCCTCGACTGGGCGCTGTCCGCCGAGATCCTGCGGATGAACGTCGCCGCCCTGGCCGGCTGGCTCGAGCCAACCGTCACCACCCCTCGCACCCGGCCGCGCCCAGCGGGCTCGGTCGTCTCCTGGGGGCCGGGTCGCATCGACGTCTTCGCGGTCGGCATGGATTCGGCGACGCACCACAAGGCGTACGACGGAACCTGGCACGACTTCGAGTCCCTCGGAGGAGTTGTACTAACCTGACGCACCGTGTGGAGCGGATGCCTGAATGCGCGTGACATCGGCGGCCTACCGACCAAGTACGGCGTACTGACCCGGCACGGGACCGTGTTCCGGACCGACTCACCGGACAACCTGGACACCGAGGGCCGGACCGGGTTCCTGGACGCCGGCGCCGGGCTGGTGCTCGACCTGCGCTCGGACTGGGAGCTGACCCAACCACATCTGCTCGACGGCTCGGCGTCGTACCAGCGGATTCCTTGGATCGACCCGGTGGCCGACGAGGCCCGGGATGCCTCGGCTGAGCGTGTGCTCGCCGACACCTACCGCGGCAGTCTCGACCGCAACAAGGCGCAGGTCGCAAAGGCCTTTCGCGCGCTGATCGACGCACCGGCCGATGCGCCAGTGGTGGTGCACTGCAGGTCGGGCAAGGACCGGACCGGGCTGCTGATCGCGCTGTGGCTGGACCTGGTCGGCGTACCTCGGGACGTGATCGCGGCCGACTACGCGGTGAGTGAGGAACGGCTCGGGCTGGTGGCGCGGCTCGCCGAGCTGCCCGACGACGAGCGGCCGGCCGCCGAGATCCTCTGGCGGACTCTGCCGTCGACGATCCTCGACTCGCTCGACCACGTTGACCGGACCTACGGCGGCGTGCGGTCCTACCTGGCGGCGTGCGGGCTGACGGAGGTGGAGGTCCATCGACTGGTGGTTCGGCTCGTGCCGGTGGACGTGCGGGCTGTGGTGTTCGACTTCGACGGGTTGTTGATGGACACCGAGACGACGATGGTCGAGAGCTGGCGGGCGGAGTGGGCCCATCACGGGCTCGAGCTGGATCTCTCGGACTTCTGGCCCGGTCATGGTGGTGACATCACCGAGACGCGGTACGAGTTGCTGGCCGCGGCGGTCGGGGCCGGCTTCGACCGGGCGGCGAGCCATGCGCGGCGGACTGCTCACCGGGATGCGATGCACCGGGAGCTGGACTTCCGGCCGGGGATCCGGGCGTGGATCTCGGCGGCGCGGGAGCTGGGGTTGAAGGTGGCGATCGCGAGCAGCTCGCCGCGGCCGTGGGTGCACGGTCACCTGGAGCGGGTGGGTGCTCTCGAGTGGTTCGACGAGGTGGTCACCGGTGACGAGGTGGCGGCGCACAAGCCGGACCCGGCGATCTACGAGCTGGCGTTGCGGCGTCTCGCCGTACCTGGCTCCGCGGCGATCGCCGTCGAGGACACCGCCCACGGCGTAGCGGCCGCCCAAGCAACCGGCATGTACGCCGTCGCCATCCCCAACCCCTACGTCACCCCCGCCGCAGTCGAGGCCGCCGACCTGGTCCTGACCACCGCTGCCCAGCTTCCGCTCACCGACCTGCTCCACTCGGCATCGACGCCGCGCAACTGACCACGCCCCGCCGCGCCCCCCGGGCACTGAGCATTCGAGGGGATATCCCCGCGAATCGTGTCTTCTCCCCTGGTACGGGAGGGGAGAACCCGGCGTTCGGGGGGATATCCCCTCGAACGCGCGGACGGGAGGCGGGGGGCTAGACGACTGAGAGGGGGAGGAGTTTCTTGCCGGTGGGGCCGATTTGGATTTCGGTGCCCATTTGGGGGCAGACGCCGCAGTCGAAGCAGGGGGTCCAGCGGCAGTCCTCGACCTCAATGGCGCCGTCCTCCTCGAGGGAGTCCTGCCAGTCCTCCCAGAGCCAGTCGCGGTCCAGGCCGGAGTCGAGGTGGTCCCACGGCAGGACTTCGGCGTACTCGCGCTCGCGGGTGGTGTACCAGGCCAGGTCCACAGGCTCGTCGGCGAGCGCCTTCTCGGTCGCCGCGACCCAGCGGTCGTAGGAGAAATGCTCGCTCCAGCCGTCGAAGCGGCCGCCGTCGCGCCAGACCTGCTCGATCACCCGGCCGACGCGGCGGTCGCCGCGGGACAGCAGGCCCTCGATGATGCCGGGCTTGCCGTCGTGGTACCGGAACCCGATCGCCTTCGCGTAGTTCTTGTCCGAGCGGATCGCGGCCGCGAGCTTCGACAGCCGCGCGTCGGTCTCCTCGGCGCCGAGCTGGGAGGCCCACTGGAACGGCGTGTGCGGCTTCGGCACGAATCCGCCGATCGACACCGTGCACCGGATGTCCCGCCGGCCGGCCGCCTCGCGACCGGTCGCGATCACCTTCTTGGCCAGGTCCGCGATCGCCAGCACGTCCTCGTCGGTCTCGGTCGGCAGGCCGCACATGAAGTACAGCTTCACCTGCCGCCAGCCGTGGCTGTAGGCCGCCGCGACGGTCCGGATCAGGTCCTCCTCGGTGACCATCTTGTTGATCACCTTGCGCATCCGGTCCGACCCGCCCTCCGGGGCGAAGGTCAGGCCGCTGCGCCGGCCGTTGCGGGAGAACTCGTTGGCCAGCGTGATGTTGAACGCGTCGACCCTTGTCGAGGGCAACGACAGCGAGACGTTGGAGCCCTCGTACCGGTCGCCGAGGCCCTTGGCCACGTCGGCGATCTCGCTGTGGTCGGCCGAGGACAGGCTGAGCAGCCCGACCTCCTCGAACCCGGACTGCTTCAGCCCGTTCTCGACCATGTCGCCGATCGTGGTGATGCTGCGCTCCCGCACCGGCCGGGTGATCATGCCGGCCTGGCAGAACCGGCAGCCGCGGGTGCAGCCGCGGAAAATCTCCACCGAGTACCGCTCGTGCACGGTCTCGGCCAGCGGGACCAGCGGCTTCTTCGGGTACGGCCAGGCGTCCAGGTCCATCACCGTGTGCTTCGCGGTCCGCCACGGTACGCCGGGACGGTTCGGCGCGACCCGCTTGATCCGGCCGTCGGCCAGGTACTCGACGGTGAAGAACCTCGGGATGTAGACGCCGCCGGACGCGGCCAGCCGCATCAGCACCTCGTCCCGCCCGCCGGGGCTGCCCTCGTCCTTCCACTCCCGGATGACCTCGGAGATGGCCAGCACGATCTCCTCGCCGTCACCGAGGACGGCGGCGTCGATGAAGTCGGCGATCGGCTCCGGGTTGAACGCCGCGTGCCCGCCGGCCAGCACGATCGGGTCCGCGTCGGTCCGCTCGGCGGCGTACAGCGGGATGCCGGCCAGGTCGAGCGCGGTCAGCATGTTGGTGTAGCCGAGCTCGGTGGAGAACGACAGCCCGAACACGTCGAACGCCCGGACCGGCCGGTGGCTGTCCAGCGTGAACTGCGGGATGCCGTTGTCCCGCATCACCTTCTCCATGTCCGGCCAGACCGAGTAGGTCCGCTCGGCCAGGAGGTGGTCGCGCTCGTTCAGCACCTCGTAGAGGATCTGCACGCCCTGGTTGGGAAGCCCGACTTCGTACGCGTCCGGGTACATCAGCGCCCACCGGACGCTCACCGAGTCCCAGTCCTTGCTGACCGAGTTCAGCTCACCGCCGACGTACTGGATCGGCTTCTGCACCTGCGGCAGCAACGCCTCCAGGCGCGGGAACAGCGATTCGACAGTCATCCCAAACTTCCGGTCAGCGGATCAGAGCGCCTACCAGGTTAACGCCGCAGCCGCCGTACGCCGGAATCGAGCGTGAAATGCGACCTGTGCCGCCGGACATACAGACAGTGAACCGGCGACGAGAGGGCTGATCACCGGCGTTCAGAGGGTGAGCTCCCACATGGTGCGTTGAGCGACCGGGCGGAAGCCGAGCTTGTCGTTGACTGCGATCATCGGGGCGTTCTCCGGAGCGTTCCAGGTGTGCAGGACCGCGGGCTCGGCCAAGTCCGCCTGGATCGCGCGCAGGTTGGGCGCCTTGACCGCGATGCCGAGGCTGCGGCCGCGGTGCGGGCGCCGGACGTAGGTGTCGTACTGGTTGAGGCGGCCCGGGGTCGCCGGGGTGCCGCCCATCTGGGTGTACGCCGCGAGCTCGCCGGAGTCGGTGTGGACGGCGGCGGTCGTGTAGGTGAAGCGGCCCTGGGCGATCCGGCGTTCGTCGGCTTCCCGCACGAGCTCAGGCGTCCAGCGGATGGCTTCGACCGTTCGGTCGCCGGTCGGGACGTCCTCGGCCATCCCGCTGAGCAGGTCGGCGAACTGCTCGATCCATTCCTCTGGGGTGTGCTCACGCCACTGCAGGAGCTCGTAGCCGGGCGGGATGTGGCTGGCGAGTTGGGCGCTCGGCATCGGTAGCTCCAGCACCTGATGCAGCTCTGCGTGCTTGCGGACGAACCCGCGCGCTGCGGCGAACGCCGTACCCGCGCTCTCTCCGGTGTCCGGGTCGCCGGTCAGGTCGAAGCCTGACAGGACGCGCCGGCCGTCGGCCCGGGCCCGCTCGATCACTGCCTCGAGCAGTTGCGTCGCGATCCCACGCCGCCGGTGCGATCGATCGACCGCGATCTCGACGTCGACCGTCTCGGTGTTGCCGAGCAACCACCAGTCGAGCCAGGCAATCCCGAGCCAGGTATCACCATCGACCAGCCCGAGGCCGTCGGCGCGGACGTCGGAATGCTGCCCGGCCATCAGCACCCGGGCCTCCTCCAGCCCCATGCCGACCGGAAACGCGAGCTCCGCCCGCCGGACGGCCTCCCGCACCTCGAAGAACCGCTTGAAGATGTCTGCATCCCGGCCGTCGACCGTCACAATTTCCACCTGCCGAACCCTAGACGGCCGGCCGGCCCCACGCCCCTGAATTCAGGCGCTCCTGCTTCATGTGTGGGCGTCCCCCGAGCGCGCGGCGCCGGGCGAGCTCGACCAGTCGAATCCGATCGATTCCGGTGCGCAACGCTGCCCAGTCCGGGCCGAAGCTCTCCCCCGCCTCAGAAGCCCGCCGGCCGCGCCCCGCACCAGGCTGGCAGGTGTGGACAGGTAGTGCACCGGCGAGACGCCGTACACACCGACCCGACCGCGCTCAACTGCACTACCGGCGGCTCGGCACTACCTGTTGAAATGCACGCCCTCCCGTCTCTCGCCGCCCACCGCAGACTCACCCACGACAATCGGCCCGGCCAGACCAGCGCACCGGCCATACCAACCACCCACACATCAGTCACAAGAGCCTGAATTCAGGCCCGAACCAGCCCGCGCCCGGCCAGGAACGCCTGCCACTCCTCGGCCTGCTCCGGGGTCAGGTCGTCCTCCGGATCGCTACGGCCTCCGCGCGAGGCGGGCGAGGTCGTTGACAGAGACGCCGGGCGCGGGTTCGGGATGCCAGGGCCGGTGCTCGGTCAGCTGGTCGCGCAGCGGCAGGTTTTGGTGCTGCAGTGCCAGGCAGTACATCAGCGGGTCGCGGCTGGCCCGGATCACATCGCGTGGGTCCGGGCTGGGTATACCCGGACGGGGTATTGGTGGTCGCGGTCGCGGCGGTTGTGGGCGACGAAGACATGCGTCGCGCCGTCGTGTTACGCGTCGAGCGCTTACTGGGTGAGTGCGGTTCGCGTGGGCATCTGCGGCTCCCGAGCATGGTGACCGATTGAGGTGGCGGCAGGCGTTGTGTGCCTGCCGGCAACTGCCGTGAAAGCCGGGCCGCCGCGTGGAGGGGCGGTCGGGTAGGCAGGTCACCACCCGGCAGCGAAGGTGCCGGTTACAGCGCGGCCGAAGGTCGCTCCAATCAAGTCGTGACATCGACCGGCGCTGCGGCCTACTCACCCGCAGCCGGGCCCGGGGGAGTGGTGTTGCTGTTCGTCGTGCGCGACTTGCGGGCCTGGCTTCGACGGGCCGTCGCCGAGATCGAAGCTCCGATGGTGGCGAGGCCGCCAATTCGACCGCCCGTAGCCTGATGCGAGACAGGCCGCCGTGACCGCTCAATCCGACTGACGATCCGGCAACGAAAGGGGCCGCCCGACCGGGCGGCCCCTTCCGTTCTTACGCCTAGCCGCGTAGCTGGATGGTGCGCTCCTCGGAGTCGACCCCGCAATCATTGGCCCCGCAGGCGATCGCGTTCGTGACACTTGTCGCCTTGCCCCCGGCGAACTTGCCGCCGTCCGGCAGGATCTCAAGACTCCACGACCGCGGCGTGCCGTCGCACAGAAGGTTGGATACGCCGCTCCCACGCACGGTGAACCGCCCGGCCTGCTGCGTCAGCGTGGTCTCCACGAGCGTGAAGTCCGGCTCACCGGTGCAGGTTGCGGTCCCGCTCACTGTCGCCGAACCGGTCCGACTGTTGAAGCTTGCGACCGGGTGCACGGTGATGTCCACCGTGGGTGGCGGCGGAAGCACATCGATCGTGAGGTTGAGCGTCCCACCGTTGCCTCCTCCGTCGAACTGGTCGTCGAAGATCAGCACGGTGTACGTCGTACCAGCGGTCGCCGTCCACGTCACCGCATTGAACCCACACCTCGCCACGCTCCAGTTCCCCGGGCTGCCGGTCGCCACGATCGCGGCGGCCGAGTACGTCGACGAAGACACATCGGCCTGGAGAATGCCGTCCGCTGTCGGGGTGATCTCGTACCAGACGCTTGCATCGGTCGGCAGGGGCGCGGGTGTTCCACAGAAGTCAGTACTGAGGTCGTCGCTGTCGATGGTCGCCTCGGTGGTGTCGATGGTGTCGGTGAACGGGATGGCCCCGACCGCGGTGCGGCCGCCGTAGGTGTCGTTGCTTGGCGGAGCCGCGAGTGCTGTGCCCGCGGACGTGATCAGGGTGCCGAGCACGAGCGCGGCCAGAGCTGCGCGCCGAAGGTGTCTCATGGTTTCCTCCTCCTACGCCTTGCCACGTAGCAATACGGTGCGCTCCTCGAAGTCGAACGCACACCGGAAGAGGCCGCAGGCGAACGCGTTTGTGACGCTCGCCGCCTTGCCTCCCGCGAACTTGCCGCCGTCCGGCAGCACCTCCACGCTCCAGGACCGCGGCGTGCCGTCGCACAGAATGTCGGAGATGCCGCTGCCGCGCACGGTGAACCGCCCAGCCTGCTGCGACAGCGTGGTCTCCACGACTGCGAAGTCCGGCTCACCGGTGCAGGTCGCGGTCCCGCTCACCGTTGCTGCACCCGTCCTGGAGTTGAAGCCTGCGATCGGGTTCACGGTGATGTCCACCGTGGGTGGCGGCGGGATCACTTCGATCGTGAGGTTGAGCGTCCCACCGTTGCCTCCTCCGTCGAACTGGTCGTCGAAGATCAGCAGGGTGTACGTCGTACCGGCGGTCGCCGTCCACGACACCGCCCCGTGCCCACAGGTCACCAGGCTCCAGTTCCCCGGGCTGCCGGTCGCGACGATCGCGCCGGCCGAGTATGTCGACGACGACACATCGACCGCGAGACCGCCGTCCGCGGCCGCGGTGTGCTCATACCAGACGCTGGCATCGGTCGAGGGTGTTGGGCAGTCCACCCCCTCGATGTCGGTGTCGTCGCTGTCGGTGGTCGCCTCGGTGGTGTCGATGGTGTCGGTGAACGGGATGGCCCCGACCGCGGTGCGGCCGCCGTAGGTGTCGTTGCTTGGCGGAGCCGCGAGTGCTGTGCCCGCGGACGTGATCAGGGTGCCGAGCACGAGCCCGGCCAGAGCTGCGCGCCGAAGATGTCTCATGGTTCCCCCCTTGAGGATGCTCGCGGACGCAAGCCTGCGCGCCCGCAACTGGACGCTGTCCCCGGCGGCCGCCGCCCGGCAGACCTCGATCCCTCCCCGGCCCAGAGCGGCGCCGGCATCCCCCCACCCAGCAGGCCTCCGTCCGCTGGGGCACCGCTCTAGTGGTATTGACGCATCGATGAACCAAATAAGCGAGCGCCGGACGCTGAATGCCCGGGCGCTCGTGCGTCGACAAGTCTCGTGCAGGGACCTCCCATCAGGTAGTGACGTCAGCCACCTGCGGGGGCTGGCTGAGGCAATGAGGTGCCCGGCGCCGGGGGTGTGGAGCCGCTCTTCAGGGGCTTCATCGATGGGGCGCGCCTGCTGGGCCAGGGCGGGCGGCAGCCGGAGGTTGCTGGCGAAACCAGCTATACGAGACCGGCGATCAGCCGGGGGTGTAGGGGCCGACTGCGTGGCACGCGTGGGCGGACCACGGTCTCCGTCAGTGGTGGGGGCGGAGGGCTCGGTTGGCGGCTGGTTCGGCTATTTGGGCGCGGAAGGGGTGGGCCGGGTAGACGCCGAGCAGGCGGACCTCGACGGAGAAGAAGGCGAGCTCTTCCAGGGCGAGGGCGACGTTCGGCTCGTCCGGGTGGCCTTCGATGTCGGCGTAGAACTGGGTGGCGAAGAACATGCCGCCGAGCTGGTAGGACTCCAGCTTGGTCATGTTGACGCCGTTGGTCGCGAACCCGCCGAGCGCCTTGTAGAGCGCGGCCGACACGTTCCGGACGCGGTACACGAAGCTGGTGATGATCGGCCCGGACCCGACCGGCGGTACGTCGGGCTCGCGGGACAGCACCAGGAACCGGGTGGTGTTGTGGTGCTCGTCCTCGACGTCGCCGGCCAGCGTCTCCAGCCCGTACAGGTCGGCGGCGGCCCGCGGCGACAGCGACGCGACGGTCGGGTCGCCGAGCTCGGCGACCTCGCGGGCCGAGCCGGCCGTGTCGTCGGCGACCACGGTCGCCCAGCCGTGCTCGCGGATGATCTTGCGGCACTGGCCGAGCGCGTGGACGTGGCTGCGGACGGTCCGGATCCGGTCGATCGACGTCCCCGGAACGGCGAGCAACTGGAAGTGGATCGGCAGGAAGTACTCGCCGACGATGTGCAGCCCGGACTCCGGCAGCAGGTGGTGGATGTCGGCGACCCGGCCGGCGATCGAGTTGTCCACCGGGATCATCGCCAGCCCGGCCCGGCCGCTGCTGACCGCCTCGAGCGCGTCCTCGAACGTCGTACAGGGCAACTGCTCGCGGTCCGGGTACATGTCGGTGCACGCCATCGCCGAGTTGGCGCCTGGCTCACCCTGGTAAGCGATCGGTCCGTCCACGATCTCCCAGGGTAGACCCCCTCCGTCTCGGCAGACGGATCAGGTGTCCGACTTGCGGACCTTCTTCGGCGCGCCGGTGACCGCGCGGCCCTCCAGCTGCTTGGCCTTGGTGGCGTACATGTCGATGTACTCCTGGCCGGACAGCTCCATGATCTTGTACATGATCTCGTCGGTGACGGCGCGCAGGATCAGCCGGTCGCCCTCCATCCCCTCGTACCGGGAGAAGTCCAGCGGGGCGCCGAACTTGATCGTCGGCGGGGACATCGAGGCGACGATCTTGCCGGGCGGCGCGACCTTGTCGGTGCCGATCACGCCGCACGGGATGACCGGGACCTTGGCCTCCAGCGCCAGCCGGGCGACCCCGGTCCGGCCCTTGTACAGCCGGCCGTCGTGGGAGCGGGTGCCCTCGGGGTAGATGCCGAACAGCTCGCCGCGCTGCAGGACCTTCATCCCGGCCCGCATCGCGCCCTCGGACGCCGAGCCGCCGGAGCGGTCGATCGGCACCTGGCCGGTGCCCTTGAAGAACCCGCGCTGGAACCGGCCCTTGATCCCGGCGCCGGTGAAGTAGTCGGACTTCGCCACGAAAGTGACGCGGCGGCGCAGCACCAGCGGCATGAAGATCCAGTCCGCGTACGACAGGTGGTTGCTGGCGATGATCGCCGGGCCTTCGGCGGGGATGTTCTCGGCGCCGACCACGTTCGGCCGGAAGATGCGCTTGACCGGCGGGCCGATCAGCACGTTCTTCAGCACCCAGTAGATGCCCTTGCCATCGCCGTCCCCGGCCTCCGCCGGGTGTGCCCGGTCCGGCTCGGGCCGCGGCGACTGCGCCGGTTCCGTCATCGATGTCCTTTCCTCACAGTTCCCCGAGTGCTCATGATGCCGCACCGGCGCCCCGATTGGCGTGCACCGCGGCACGCGTGAACTCCTGACACGGGACGTCGCCGCTCCGTAAGCTGCTCACGCCAGTGTCGCCCGGCTGGGGGAGGTCTTGTGAGGACAAGAGGACTGACGGCAGTGCTCGGTGTGGTCGCGGCGGTGTTCGCCGGTCTGCCGGCCGTCGCCGGAGCCAGTACGACGACCGTGCAAGCGAGCACGGCAGGGACCGTGGAAGCGACCGTCGTCCCGCTGCAGGTCACCGGACCGGCGGAATCCCGGTTCAACCTGGTGGTGATGGGGGACGGGTACACCGCGGCCGAGCTGCCGAAGTTCCGCGAGCAGGTCGACAAGCACCTCAACGTGCTCTGGAGCATCGAGCCGTTCAAGTCGTACCGGAACTACCTCAACGTCTACGCGGTCGAGATCCCGTCCCCGCAGAGCGGCGTCGACTGTGACCCGGACGTCGCCTCGCCGAAGGTCGACACCCCGCTGCAGATGGGCTTCTGGGGTGGCTGCAACCCGAACAGCGTCCAGCGCCTGCTGACCGTCAGCTCGACCGCGGCGATCCAGTACGCCGGCCTGGTCGCCGGGACCACCTCGGCCAACCGGCAGATTCTTGCTATCGGCAACAGCGACACGTACGGCGGCGCCGGCGGGACGTACGCGACGGCCTCCGGCGGGAACGCCCTGTCCGCCCTGATCACCCCGCACGAGCTCGGCCACTCGCTCGGCGGCCTGCAGGACGAGTACGACTACTACGCCCGCGGCGAGCGTGGAGCGCCGTACCAGGGTGGTGAACCGTCCTCGATCCACCACACCTTGCTGACGGAGCAGCAAATGCGGGACCAGCAGCGGAAGTGGTTCCGTTGGCTCGGTGAGCCGTCCGAGTCCGGCGGCGTCATCGGCCGCTACGAGGCCGGGATGTACGCCGGATCCGGCGTCTGGCGGCCGAGCCGGCACTCGATGATGAAGACCCTCGGGTACTACTTCGACCAGGTGTCGCGGGAGCGGATGACGCAGCGCATCTCGTCCCGCGCGTCGCTGTTCCAGGGCAGCACGCCGATCGGCCAGGTCGCCGCCGAGCAGGTCGTCTGGCTGCAGACCCTGCACCCGGCCAGCCACGAGCTCGACGTGACGTGGACCTTGGACGGTACGGCGCTACCGACCGCCAACCGCCGCGCCGTCGACCTCTCCACGCTCGACCTGACACCTGGTCTGCACACGCTGATCGCGAAGATCGTCGACCCGACCACGTTCATCCGCGATCCCGCCGTACGGCCGACTGCCTCGCGAACGTGGACGATCGACACCTCGCTGACCGCTCAGGCATCGGCGGAGCCGGTCGAGTTCACCGGGTCGACGTCGACCGAGCACCCGGTGAACGCCGACGAGGTGGTGTACGCCGAGACGACCCAGTCCGACACGGCCGAGGCCGCGATCGAGTGGAAGGTGGACGGCAAGCCGGTCGCGAACCCGGGCAACGACCGGGACTTCGACCTCGGGCCGCTGAAGCTGACCGGGCGGCACACGCTCACGGCGATGGCAGGCGGTCAGACGCTGACGTGGGCGGTCGACGGGACCGAGCCGGTGGTGAAGTCGACGCTGTCGAAGCCTTTGCTGACGGTGCAGAAGCCGACCGGGCCGGAGTACATCTTCAACGACGCGTTCACCATGCAGCTGGCGGCGACGGACGACAGCGACGGGTACGTCGTTCCGGAGTTCCGGGTGAACGGGGACGGTTGGTACAACTACTACGGCTGGCCGACCGACGCGTCTGCGCCGTTCCGGTTCACTGCCGAGGGGACCGAGATCGACCAGCTGGTCTACGGCAAGCTCGGCGTGCCCCGGGTGGTCCCGTGGGACGACGTGCCGTCCGGGTACGGGCGCCACCAGGTCGAGTACCGCGCCATCGATGCCTCCGGCAACATCGGGACCCCGCGGCAGTTCGCAGTCACCCTGCTGCGGCCGGCACCGGCCTGCACGAGCATGGTGACCGGTGTCCACAGCGGCCCGCTGTACTTGCGGTCCGGGGTGACCTGTCTGACCGGGGCCACCATCAACGGCCCCGTCCTGGTCGCCGCAGGCGCGTCCGTAGTCGCCACGGACAGCCAGGTGCTCGGTCCGGTCCGCGCGGACGGCGCAGCCGACGTACACCTCCTTCGGAGCCGCATCGACGGCCCAGTGAGCGCTGACGGCGTCACCAAGAGCCTGGTCGCGGTCGGGAGCACGGTCGACGGCCCGGTCTCGGTCATCAACTCGCGTACGACGGAAGCCGCCGTACTGGCTGGGAACACTGTCGACGGGCCCCTGAGCTGCTCGGGCAACGCCCCGGCACCGGTCAACCTGCAGGCGCCGAACGACGTCTCCGGGCCCCGGACCGGCCAGTGCGCGCGGTTGTGAGTCCCGCAGACATGGGTGTGAGTTTCGGCGACATGTCCGTGGCCGGTTCGGTGCCCTAACTTTTTCGGTGCGGGACAGTCCCGCCGTACTGGAGGGGTGACATGAACGGACTGCGGGTGGCGTCGTTGCTGGCGGCGACGATGACGACCGGGCTGATGGCGGGGATCTATGGGATCTACTCGAACGCCTTCATGCCCGGGCTGGCGACGACCGACGACAAGACGTTCGTCGGCGCGTTCCAGGCGACCGACCGGGCCATCATGAACCCGCTGTTCCTGCTGGTCGGCTTCCTCGGCGCGGCGGTGTTCACGGTGGCCGCGGGCCTGTTCAGCCTGCGGGAGCAGGCGCTGCCCTGGATCGCGATCGCGTTCGTGCTGTACCTGGTCACGATGATCCTCACGGTGGCGGTGAACGTCCCGCTGAACGACGCGCTCAAGGCGGCCGGCGACCCGAACACGATCGACGTCGCCGCCGCCCGGGCGGCCTTCAACGAGAGCCGCTGGCGGGCGTACAACCTGGTCCGCGTCGTGCTCAGCACGGTCGCCTTCGGGCTGCTCGCCTGGGCGCTCTACCTGACCGGCAAGTCGGCCGCCCAGCCCTGACATGACCGGGCCCTGACACGACAGCGCGTGATGCCAGCGGGGCCGGCGACTACCGGATGTTGCTCACGGTGATCGCTGGGATCGCGCTGGGCGTCGCCGCGACCGCCTTGCCGACCCTGATCGAGGGCCCGTACCTGGACTGGACCTACGCGGCCAAGGTCGTGATGTGGGTCACCGGCGTGCTGGCCGGGATCCTCGAGTACCTGGCCGTCTCGTTCGGCTCCCGGCTCTACTTCACCCGGGTCGAGGTGTTCGCGACGACCAGCCTCGCGCTGGTGTTCCTGGCCCAGGCCGGGCTGTTCGTCGTCCTCACGCTGGACCGTGACGACCTGCTGGCGAGCCGGTGGTTCAGCGTGTACGCGATCTTCTGCCTGGCCGCCGCGCTGGAGGCCAACCACGGCCGCCGGATGATCGGCCGGTACGCCGGAAATCGCTTCCCCGCCGACGTGGTCGCGCTGTACGTCCGTTCGCTGCGGGAGATCGTCGGACTGCTCCTGGCCGCCGCGGTGACCGGGCTCGGGTTCGCGATCCTCGGGCAGTGGGCCGCCGACTGGCTCACCTTCGGGTTCGCGGTCGTCGCGCTGATCGTCGTACTGGCGGCCAACGTGCACCAGGAGCGGATCCGGAACGCGCTGGCCACCCACGGCGTCCTGCCCAGGGGCCCGGCCTGAGACAATGCGCGGGTGGCACCAGTTCAAGCTCCGCCGTCGCAGCAACTGCCCGCGGTCCAGAAGTTGCGGGTCCGGTTCGCCAAGCGCGGGCGGCTGAGATTCACCTCACACCGCGACTTCCAGCGGGCCTTCGAGCGCGCCGTCCGACGGGCCGGGCTCCCGGTCGCGTTCTCGCACGGCTTCAGCCCGCACCCGAAGATCTCGTACGCCGGCGCCGCACCGACCGGAGCCGCCTCCGAAGCGGAGTATCTGGAGATTTCGCTCACACACGAGCGGGACGCCGAGCAGGTCCGGGCCGCCCTCGACGAGGCGCTGCCGCCCGGGCTGGACGTCCTCGAGGTGGTGGTCGCCGGGCCAGGGTCGCTGGCCGAGCGACTGGAGGCCAGCGAGTGGCAGATCGCCCTGCCAGGTACGGATCCGGCCGCCGCGGAGGTCGCGGTGGCGGCCTTCCTGGCCCGGGACGAAATTCTGGTCGAGCGCATGACCAAACGGGGCGTTCGCTCGTTCGACTGTCGGGACGCGGTTCTCCGACTCACCGTCGCGAGTGAACCGGCCCAGGTTGCGACGTGTGCGATACTGCAAGTGGTGTTACGGCACGGAACCCCGGCCGTGAGACCCGACGACGTTCTCGCCGGCGTGCTCGACGTAGCGACGCTCCCGGTGACGGGCCCGGCTCTTTTGACCAGGCTCGCCCAGGGCCCGCTCATCGCAGCCGCAGGCACGGTGGACGACCCGCTCGCTCGTGACCGCGACGCCACCCAGGCGACCGCGACCGGCCAGGCGGACGACCACCAGACGCACACAGCGGAGGGCGACGCCGCCGCTCCCTCCGAGCCCTGAGCACGGGCGGAGCGGATCCAGCAGGCTTCCGCCCGTGCCGGCACCGACGCCGGCGCGCGGCGAACCGTGACCGCCTTGTGGCAGCGTCCGGACCCGTGACAGGGGTCGCAGGATGCGCCGGAGGGCTTGAGGAGACCGCACCGCATGCTCGACAACGAGCCGACCACCGAAGCAGCCGACACGGCTGCACCCGCCCAGCAGCAGCCACCCGCTCGACAGCGCACATCGAAGGCGGCCGCGAAGAAGGCGACTGCCGCGAAGAAGACCACGACCACCACGCGCAAGCGGACGGCCAAGAAGGCCGCCGTCGCCGAGGAGGTCCCCACCCAGTCGGACGGCGAGGCCGCCGACCCGGCTCCGGTGAAGAAGGCCGCCGCCAAGAAGGCCGCGGCCGCCAAGAAGACGACGGCGAAGAAGGCCGCCCCGGCGAAGAAGGCCGCGGCCAAGAAGACCGCCACCAAGCGGCCGGCGAAGAAGGCCGCCGCCCAGGACGCGTTCCCGGAGCTGAGCGAGGCGGAGACCTCCACCGCCGACGCCGGCCCGGTCGTCGAGAGCGCCCCGGCGCCGGCGAAGAAGACCACGCGCAAGCGCACCGCGAAGAAGGCGGCTGTCGCTCCGGTGGACGACCTGATCGCCGAGCAGACCCCGGTCACCGACGGCCCGGTCGCCGACGCCGAGACCGACGAGGAAGAGACCACCGAGGTCGCGACCGCCGAGACCGCTGAGGCGGGTGCTCCGGCCGAGGTCGCCGTACCCGAGGAGGCTCCGCAGCGGCGGACCCGGCGGCGTGCTCCGGCGGCGGCCGCGGTGCTGTTCCAGGCGCCGACCGACGTGCCGAGCACGGCGCCTGCGAAGGCTGCGGCGACCAGCCCGGTCGAGGCGACGCCGGAGCCCACCGAGACCACCGAGCCGGGTGCCGACGAGCAGCCGACCACCACGCGGCGCCGCCGCAGCCGTCGCGGCCGCGACACCGAGGCCCGCGAGACCGAGGCTCGCGACGCCGAGGAGGTCGCCGCCGACCGCGCCGAGCCGGTGAAGGAGGCGGCCGCGGCCGTCGCCGAGACCACCGAGGACGCGAAGGACGCAAAGGCCGCTGAGGCCGAGGTCGACGCCGACTCCGAGGACGGCGACGACAGCGGCGAGGGCACCCGTCGCCGCCGCCGGCGCCGCGGTGGCCGTCGCCGCCGCAAGTCCGGTGACGCCGACGGCGCCGAGGACAGCTCCGACGAGCAGTCCGACGACGACGAGCACGACGAGCAGGACAGCGCAGCGGGCTCCGACGACGAGCAGGACGCCGCGGACGGTGACGACGACGAGGGCTCGGGCAGCTCGTCGCGCCGCCGGCGCCGGCGTCGCCGCCGCCGTGGCGAGGACAGCGCCGCGTCGCCCGACGACCCGGACGAGACCGTCGTCCGCGTCCGCGAGCCGCGCAGCAAGAACACCGCCAGCGAGATCACCGCGGTCGAGGGCTCGACCCGGCTGGAGGCGAAGAAGCAGCGCCGCCGCGAGGGCCGCGCCGCCGGCCGCCGCCGGGCGCCGATCGTCACCGAGGCCGAGTTCCTGGCCCGGCGCGAGTCGGTCGAGCGGACCATGGTGATCCGGTCCCGCGAGGACCTGACCCAGATCGCGGTGTCCGAGGACAACGTCCTGGTCGAGCACTACGTCGCCCAGGCCGAGCAGACCTCGCTGATCGGCAACGTGTACCTCGGCCGGGTGCAGAACGTGCTGCCCAGCATGGAGGCAGCGTTCATCGACATCGGCAAGGGCCGCAACGCCGTCCTCTACGCCGGTGAGGTCGACTGGGCCACGGTCGGCGGGTCCAACGGGCCGCGCAAGATCGAGCAGGTGCTGAAGTCCGGCCAGTCGGTCCTGGTCCAGGTGACCAAGGACCCGATCGGTCACAAGGGCGCCCGGCTCACCAACCAGATCAGCCTGCCCGGCCGGTACGTCGTCTACGTCCCGCGCGGCGGCAACGGCGGCATCAGCCGCAAGCTGCCCGACACCGAGCGGAACCGGCTGAAGACGATCCTCAAGGACATCGTCCCGGACGAGGCCGGCGTGATCGTCCGGACCGCGGCCGAGGGCGCCTCGGAGGAGGAGCTGACCGCCGACGTCAGCCGGCTGCAGTCGTTCTGGGAGGACATCGACAAGAAGTCCAAGAACGGCCAGGCCCCGAACCTGCTGTACGGCGAGCCGGACCTGCTGATCCGCGTCGTACGGGACCTGTTCACCGAGGACTTCGCCAAGCTGGTGATCTCCGGCGACCGGGCCTACGACCAGGTCAGCGAGTACGTGACCAGCGTCGCGCCGCACCTGGCCGACCGGGTCGAGAAGTGGTCCGGCGAGGGCGACGTGTTCGCGAACTACCGGATCGATGAGCAGATCAAGAAGGCGCTGGACCGCAAGGTCTGGCTGCCGTCCGGCGGCTCGCTGATCATCGACCGGACCGAGGCGATGACGGTCGTCGACGTGAACACCGGCAAGTTCACGGGCTCCGGCGGCAACCTCGAGGAGACCGTCACCAAGAACAACCTGGAGGCGGCCGAGGAGATCGTCCGCCAGCTCCGGCTGCGCGACATCGGCGGCATCATCGTGATCGACTTCATCGACATGGTGCTGGAGTCGAACCGCGACCTGGTGCTGCGCCGGCTGGTCGAGTGCCTGGGCCGGGACCGGACCAAGCACCAGGTGGCCGAGGTCACCTCGCTCGGCCTGGTGCAGATGACCCGGAAGCGGATCGGCACCGGCCTGCTCGAGGCGTTCAGCGAGAACTGCGACCACTGCGGCGGCCGCGGCCTGATCCTGCACGACGAGCCGAAGGAGTCCCGCCGGCGCGACAGCCGTGGCGGTGGCGGTGGCGGCCAGGAGCAGAAGCCGGCCGCCCAGGCTGCCGACGAAGGCGGGCGGAAGAGCTCGCGTCGTCGCCGGGGCAAGGGCCGCGCCGAGGAGGAGCAGGCCGAGCCGGAGGCGACGCCGCACAACGGCGACGCGGCCCAGCGGCTGGCCCAGATCGCTGCCGCCTCGTCTGCGAAGAAGGCCGACGGCGACGACTCCGTGAGCACGGACGCCGAGCCGACCACGTCCGGTACGCCGGAGCCGACCGGCTACCCGGTCTCCGCCGAGGCCGGCGAGCAGGTCAGCCCGGAGGCCACCGGTTTCCCGGCGCCCGCCGAGACGGCCGAGGCGACGACCACCGTCGGTGCGGCGGACGCCGCGCCGGACGAGGCGGCGCAGAACGGCGCACCAAAGACCACCCGGCGCCGGCGCAGCAGCCGGAGCCGGAGCAAGACAGCTACTGAGGGTGACTCGGCAAAGAACGAAACCGAGGCCGTGGAACTCGTCACCACCGGCAGTTGAGTGGCGTGTCCCCGAGCAGGTGGGCCGGTTTGACCCGTCTGTGAGGGGACCCGTAAACTTGAGCGTCGGCGCGCGTTCCGCGTGCCATGTTTGTGTGGGCCGCCAGGTCTGTGCAGGCCCCCGTAAGTTTTCCGAACCAGCAGAGAGTGAGATCCACGGTGTACGCGATCGTGCGCAGTGGCGGCACCCAGCAGAAGGTCGCCGTCGGCGATGTCATCGAGATCGACAGCCTGACGGACAAGGTGGGCGACACCGTGTCCCTGCCGGCGGTCCTGGTCGTCGATGGCGACACCGTGACGACCGACGCCGAGGCGCTCGCCAAGGTGGCTGTATCGGCCGAGGTCCTGGGCCGCACCAAGGGCCCCAAGATCAACATCCTCAAGTACAAGAACAAGACCGGTTACCGCAAGCGCCAGGGGCACCGTCAGCACTACACCCAGGTCAAGGTCACCGCGATCGACGCTAAGAAACTGTCTTCCTCTGAGAAGAAGGGGAGCTGATCTGAGATGGCACACAAAAAGGGAGCAGCGTCGACCCGTAACGGTCGCGACTCCAACGCGCAGCGGCTCGGCGTGAAGCGGTACGGCGGTCAGCTGGTCAACGCCGGCGAGATCATCGTCCGCCAGCGTGGCACCCACTTCCACCCGGGCAACCTGGTCGGCCGTGGCGGCGACGACACCCTGTTCGCGCTGGCCGAGGGTACGGTCGAGTTCGGCACCCGGCGCGGTCGCCGCGTCGTCAACATCGTCCCGGCCCCGGCGGAGTAATCCCGCCGCCCGGACGTATTTCAAGCTCTGTCGAAGGGCGGGTCGCGGAATACCGCGGACCCGCCCTTCGGCTGTGTAAGACAAGAAAAGAAAAGAACCGCCCCTCGCTTCGCTCGGGGCGGGGAATGAATCAAAGCCCACCGGCGTGGGCTGGGGTTGAACCCCAACCGGCGTGGGTGGGTTGAACGTCCACCGGCGTGGGTGGGTTGTAAGCCCATCGGCGTGGGTGGGTTGGTTGGAGCTCTCGCTCGGTTGGGCGGGGTGATGGACTACAGGAAGTAGAGAAGGTCGTGGCGATTCCCAGCTTTGTCGATCGGGTCACGGTGCAGGTTGCCGCGGGCCGCGGCGGAAACGGGTGCGCCTCGGTGCACCGGGAGAAGTTCAAGCCGCTCGGCGGCCCGGACGGCGGCAACGGCGGTGACGGCGGCAGCGTGATCCTGCGCGTCGACCCGGACGTGACCACGCTGGTCGACTATCACCGCTCCAGCCACCGCACCGCCACGAACGGTGCCCAGGGCAAGGGTGACCACCAGGCCGGCAGCAATGGCGCCGACGTCGTCCTGCCGGTCCCGGACGGCACCGTCATCAGCACGGTGAACGGCGAGGTCCTCGCCGACCTGGTCGGCCCCGGCGCGCAGTTCGTCGCGGCCCAGGGCGGTAAGGGCGGCCTCGGCAACGCGGCCCTGGCCAGCAGCACCCGCAAGGCTCCCGGCTTCGCACTGCTCGGCGAGGACGGCGAGGAACGCATCCTCGTCCTCGAGCTCAAGGTGGTCGCCGACGTCGGCCTGGTCGGCTTCCCGAGTGCCGGCAAGTCCTCGCTGGTCGCGTCGATCAGCCGGGCCCGGCCGAAGATCGCCGACTACCCGTTCACGACCCTGATCCCGAACCTCGGCGTGGTCGTTGCCGGTGACACCATCTTCACCGTGGCCGACGTACCCGGGCTGATCGAGGGCGCGAGCGAGGGGCGCGGGCTCGGGCACGACTTCCTGCGGCACGTCGAGCGGTGCGCGGCGCTCGTGCACGTGATCGACTGCGCGACGTACGAGCCGGGCCGGGACCCGGTCAGCGACCTCGACACGATCGAGGCCGAGCTACAGGCCCATGGCGGGCTGGACGACCGGCCGCGACTCGTTGCCCTGAACAAGATCGACGTACCGGACGCGCGGGAGATCGCGGAGATGGTGCAGGCCGAGCTGGAGCAGCGCGGACTGCGGGTGTTCCCGATCTCGACCGCGAGCCACGCAGGCCTGGAAGCGCTGAAGTTCGCGATGGCCGAGATCGTCGGCAAGAGCCGGGCCGAGGCGGAGAAGCCCGACACCACGCGGATCGTGATCCGGCCGCAGGCGCAGGGCGGTCCCGAGTTCAAGGTGAAGAAGCTGCCGGAGGACGGCGGCTGGCTGGTGCAGGGCGACAAGCCCGAGCGCTGGGTGAAGCAGACCGACTTCGCGAACGCGGAGGCGACCGGCTACCTGGCCGACCGGCTGAACCGGCTCGGGGTCGAGGAGGAGCTGCTCAAGCTGGGTGCGCTCCCCGGAGACGCGGTCGTGATCGGCGACGGGCCGAACGCGATCGTGTTCGACTTCGCGCCGGACGTCCAGGCCGGCGCCGAGATCCTGGCCCGGCGCGGTGAGGACCACCGGCTCGAGGAGGCCCGCCCGGCGGCCCAGCGGCGCCGGCAGAAGGACACCGAGTACCACGCCCACCGGTCCGGCGAGATCGTCACGGACCGGTCCGAGTACGGGCAGGGCTGGATCGAGGACGAGGTCGACATGTCCCCGGCCGAGGCGAAGCGAGCGGCAGAGAAGGCGGAGAAGCTGGCGCGCAAGGAGGCGCGTGAGCTCGAAGCTCAGAAGGAACTCGACCAGAACGGTTGATTTCGATGAAACATCGCGCGGAGGCCGTGAAGGCCACGCGGATCGTGGTGAAGGTCGGCTCGTCCTCCCTGACCCAGCGCGGCAAGATCGATGTGGCACGCCTGCGGCTGCTCGTCGACGCCATCGCCGCGCGCCGGGTCGAGGGAACCGAGGTCGTGCTCGTGTCGTCCGGTGCGATCGCGGCCGGGCTGGCTCCGATGGGCCTGCGCACGCGACCGCGCGACCTGGCCACGCAGCAGGCGGCGGCGTCGGTCGGGCAGGGCCTGCTGATGGCTCGCTACAGCGACGCGTTCGCGGCACACGGGTTGAAGGTCGGCCAGGTGCTGCTGACGGTCGACGACGTGACCCGGCGAAGCCACTACCGCAACGCGTACCGGACGTTCGCGCGGTTGCTCGAGCTGGGCGTCGTACCGATCGTGAACGAGAACGACACGGTCGCGACGACCGAGATCCGGTTCGGTGACAACGACCGGCTCGCCGCGCTGACCAGTCACTTGGTGCACGCCGATCTGCTGCTTCTGCTGTCGGACGTCGACGGCCTGTACGACGGGGACCCGCGCAAGCCGGGTACGTCGATGGTCGCCGACGTCCGTGGAGCGGCGGATCTCGAGAAGCTGAAGATCGGCCGGACCGGGACGTCGGGAGTCGGCACCGGCGGCATGCAGACGAAGGTGGAAGCGGCCGCAATCGCGACGGAGGCTGGGATTCCGGTCGTCCTGACGTCGGCCGCGCGGGTCGGCGACGCGCTGAAGGGCTTGCCGGTCGGCACGCTCTTCCACCCGACCGGCCGCCGCCGCAAGACCCGCCTGCTCTGGCTCGCCCACGCCACCTCCGGCCAAGGCCGCCTCCGCCTCGACGAAGGTGCGGTCCGCGCGGTGACCGAGCGCCGTACGTCGCTCCTGCCAGCCGGAATCTCCGGTGTCGAGGGGACCTTCTCCGCGGGTGATCCCGTCGACCTGGTCTCACCCGCGGGAGTCGTCGTCGCCCGTGGCCTGGTCAACTACGACGCGACCGAGCTCCCGGACCTGCTGGGTCGCTCGACTCGCGACCTGGCCCGGGAGCTCGGGGCGGCGTACGAACGTGAAGTGGTCCACCGCGACGACCTGGTCCTGCTGTGAGACCTAGGGCTTGACCGCCAGGACCGGGCAGTCGGACTGGAGCAGGATGGTCTGGGCCTGGCTGCCCATCAGGAGTTTGCCGACGGGGGAGCGGCGGCGGAGTCCGATCACGATGAGCTCGGCGTTCAGCTCGTGGGCCAGGGTGAGGATCTGGTCGGCGGCGTCCTTGCCGTCCACGAGTTGTTTGAGCTCGTGCTCGACGCCGGACTCGGCCAGTCGGTGCTCGACCGAGTCCCACTGGTCGTGACTCGCGTACCGCTTGTCGACGAGGGCCTCGCCACGGCTGGAGTTCACCACGACGAGCCGCTGGTCGCGGATCTTGGCCTCCTCGATGGCACTCTCGAGAGCGGCCACGCCCTCCTGGGTCGGCACGTATCCGACGATGATCGCCACGGCTACTCTCCCTTCTCGGCAGGCTGGGGTTTGTCGGCCTTCCTGCGGCTGCGGATCCGGCCGACCAGCGGCGGAACCACGAGCAGCAGCAGGATGACGACGTACACGGTCTTGGAGAACCAGGTGTTGTAGAGACCGCTGATGGCGCCGTCGCTGATCTGCAGCGCACGCCGCATCTGCTCCTCCGCGGTCGGGCCGAGGATGATGCCGATGATCGCCGGCACCACCGGCAGCCCGTAGCGGCGCATCGCGAAGCCGAGCGCGCCGATCACGAACAGCAGCCACAGGTCGAAGGTGGACAGGTTCGCGGCGTAGGCGCCGATGCTGGCGAAGAACAGGATGCCGGCGTACAGGTACGGCCGGGGGATCCGCAGCAGCTTGGCCCACATCGGCGCGAGTGGCAGGTTCAGCGCGAGCAGGATCGCGTTGCCGATGAACAGGCTGGCGACCAGGCCCCAGACCAGCTCCGGCTGCGTGTCCAGCAACCGCGGGCCGGGCTGGATGCCGTAGCCCTGGAAGGCGCCGAGCATCACCGCGGCGGTCGCGGTGGTCGGGATTCCCAGCGTGAGCAGGGGAACCAGACCGCCCGCGGCCGACGCGTTGTTCGTCGCCTCGGGACCGGCGACGCCCTCGATCGCACCCTTGCCGAACTCCTCCGGGTGCTTGCTCAGCTTCTTCTCGGTCACGTACGACAGGAACGTCGGGATCTCCGCGCCACCGGCCGGTACGGCGCCGAACGGGAAGCCGATCGCGGTCCCGCGCAGCCACGGCTTCCAGGACCGGCGCCAGTCGGCGCGGTCCATCCGGGCGGCGCCGACCGGGATGATCTCGGCCGGGGTACGGCGCAGGTGCGCGGCGATCCACAGCGCCTCGCCGACCGCGAACAGGCCGACCGCGACCACCACGACGTCGATGCCGTCGGCAAGTTCCGGGATGCCCAGCGTGAGCCGCTGCTGCCCCGAGGTCGGGTCGATCCCGATCAGGCCGATCAGCAGCCCGATCGCGAGCGAGGCCAGGCCGCGGATCTTCGACGAGCCGAGCACGGTGGTGACGGCGACGAACGCCAGCACCATGACGGCGAAGTAGTCCGGGGCGCCCATCTGGAGGGCCAGCTTGACCACGGCCGGGGCCAGCAACGCGAGACAGAGCGTGCCGATCGTGCCGGCCACGAACGACCCGATGGCCGCGGTTGCCAGGGCGGCGGCCGCGCGGCCTCTTCGGGCCATCTTGTTGCCTTCGATCGCGGTCACCACCGACGCGCTCTCACCTGGTGTGTTCAGCAGGATCGAGGTGGTCGAGCCGCCGTACATGCCGCCGTAGTAGATGCCGGCGAACATGATGAACGCCTGGGTCGGCTCGAGCGAGTAGGTCAGCGGCAGCAGCAGCGCGATGGTCATCGCCGGGCCGATGCCCGGCAGGACGCCGATCGCGGTGCCGAGCAGGACGCCGAGGAAGGCGTACATCAGGTTGGTCGGCTGGGCCGCGGTGGCGAATCCGTTCAGCAGTTCGGAGAATGCGTCCATCAGAGGATTCCCTTGAGGATGCCGACCGGCAGGGGGATGCCCAGCGCGACGTTGAACAGGTACCAGGTGCCGACCGACAGCGCGATCGAGATGATCGCGTTCCGGATCAGGTGCCGGCTGCCGAGCGCGTACGCCGTACCGAAGAACAGCACCGCGCCGGAGACCGGCCAGCCGAGGCGTTCGATCAGCAGGATGTTCGCCACGAAGGCCGCGGCCAGCAGCCCGAGGGTCTTCCAGTCGCTGCCGTGGCCGAGGTCGACGTCCTCGCCGGCCTCCTGCTCACCCCGCCCGCCGCGCAGGATGTCGATCGCGAGCAGTACGGCCGTCACGATCAGCAGCCCGCCGACGGCGAGCGGGACCGTCTTGGCGTCGACCGGCCCGGTCGTCTGCAGTTCGGGGAGCCGCAGCGCGTCGACCACGGCCCAGCCGCCGAGGATCAGGAGCAGGAGGGCCACTCCGAGTTCGGAGCGGCCCTGCTTCGCGCTCGTGGACGGGGTGCTCATGAGGACGTGAGACCCAGTTCCTGCAGCACGCCGGCGACCCGCTCGTTCTCCGCCGTCAGGAAGGTCTTGAACTCGTCACCGGTCTGGAAGGCGTCGGTCCAGCCCTGGTCGGCCAGCGTCTTCTTCCACTGCTCGGAGTCGTGCATCTTGGTGAGCAGGTCGACGTACTCCTGCTTCTTCGCGTCGGACAGCTCCGGCGGCGCGACGATCCCGCGCCAGTTGGTGAAGACCAGGTCGATGCCGAGGCTCTTCAGCGTCGGGGCGTCGACACCCTCGACCGGGTTCTCGGTGGTGACCGCGAGGATCTTCACGTCACCGGCCTTGGCCTGCTCGGCGACCTCGCCGATCCCGGTCGCCGCGAACGCGAGCTTCTTGCCGAGCACCGCGGTCAGCAGCTCGCCGCCGCCGTCGTACGGCACGTAGTTGACCTCCTTCGGCGGCACGCCGACCGCCTTCGCCAGCAGCATCGGGGTCAGGTGGTCCGGCCCGCCGGCGTTGGACGCGCCGCCGACCGGCACCTTGCCCGGGTCGGCCTTCCAGGCCGTGACGAGCTGGTCAAGGCTGGTGTACGGCGATCCCTTCGGCACCACGATCGCCTCCGCCTCCTCGATCAGCTTGGCGACCGGGACGGTGTCCTGCAGGGTGGCCTTCGACTTGTTGGTGTAGACGGCCCCGACGACGCCGAGCCCCATCTGCATCAGGATGTCTTCCTTGCCCTTCTCGTTCACCAGCCGCTGCAGGCCGACGGTGCCACCGGCGCCGGCGGTGTTGAACACCTCGACGGTGTCGGTCAGCTTGGCGTCCTGCATTGCCTTGGCGGCGGCGCGGGCGGTGGTGTCGTAGCCGCTGCCGGGGGAGTTCGGCACGAGGATGCGCAGGCCCTTCACCGGGCCGCTGTCGGTGCCGCCGGAGGCGTTGTCGTCGGCGCTGACGCCACAGCCGGTGGCCGCGACGGCGAGCGCCGCCACGGTGGCGATACTGGTGAACCAGGTCCGTGCTTTCACGGCGGTCTCCTTGGTCTGCAGGGGTCCGGTCGCCGCCAGCGTCCCGCGCACCTGCTCAGGGTGTCACCGTTGTGAACGCAATGTGCGTTGTGTTCATTGTGCTCACGCCAAAGATGGCGCGATCCGGCGCTCCCGAGCACAATCGAGCCGTGAAACCGAGGTGGCGAGCGCTCCTTGGCCGGCGTCGCTGGACGCTGGCCGGGCGGATGCTGGCCATGCAGCTGCTGATCGTGCTGGTCGTCCTGATCGGTGTCGCCGCGGTCTCGGTGGCCCAGTCCAACGCCCGCTTCCGCGAGAACGAGGGCGGGCGGGCGCTCGAGATCGCCGAGTGGCTGGCGGTGACGTCCGGCGTGCGGAAGGCGGCCGCCTCGAACGGCACGGACTTCATGGGCCAGGCACAGACCCAGGTGGAGTCCGGGCGGACGCTGTCCGGTTCGACGTACGTCGTGATCGCGCTCGAGGACCGGCGGGCCATCATCTCCACCGATCCGCTGCCGAAGAACTCCGTGGTGCGGGTGCAGCAGACGGACGCGTTCAGCGGCCGGTCCTGGATCGGGCAGGACGAGGTCACCGGTGCCACGCTCGCGATGGCGCCGATCCTCAACGACCCGAGCGGGGCGACTGATGGCGTGGTGGTGGTCGGGCGGCAGTACCCCTCCGTCATGGCCAGCCTCCGCGAGGCGCTGCCCAACCTGCTCGCCTATCTCGGGATCGCGAGCCTGCTCGGCGTACTCGGGTCGTTGCTGCTGGCAAGGACGGTGAAGCGCCAGACGCTGGGCCTGGAGCCGCGCGAGATCACCGGGCTGGTGGAGCAGCGTGAGGCGCTGCTGCACGGCATCAAGGAGGGCGTCCTCGCAGTCGATCTCCAGTGGCGGATCACCATGGTGAACGACCAGGCGGCGCACCTGCTCGGCATCCCGGTGGCGTCGGCCGGACGGGCGCTGACCGAAGTGGACGACACCGGCCGGCTGGTGGAGATCTTCGACGGACCGCAACCCGTCACCGACCGGATCCTGCCGCTGCACGGACGGGTGCTGACCTCGAGCCGGATGCCGGTCCGCAGTCACGGCCGGCAGATCGGCTGGGTCGCGACCTTCCGCGACCGGACCGAGCTGCTGGAGCTGCAGCGCGAGCTCGACCTGACCCGCAACACCACCGACACGCTGCGTGCCCAGGCTCACGAGTTCAGCAACCGGATGCACATCGTCAGCGGTCTCGTCGAGCTCGGCGAGTACGACGAGGTCCTGCGCTACATCCAGCAGGTCGCCGCCGACCAGACCGAGCTGACCGCCGGCGTCACCGCCCGGGTCGCCGATCCGGCCGTCGCCGCGCTGCTGATCGCGAAGTCGTCACAGGCCGGCGAGCGCGGGGTCACGTTCGTGATCGAGCCGAGCAGCCTGCTGCCGCGGCTGGACGAGCGGCTGGCGACCGACGTCTCGACGGTGCTCGGCAACCTGGTGGACAACGCGCTCGACGCCGCCGCGGGAGCGCCCGATCCGTTCGTGTCCGTGGAGGTGCTCGAGCGCGAGGGCGCCGTACGGATCCAGGTCCAGGACTCCGGTCCGGGCGTGGACAGTGCGATGCAGCATCGGGTGTTCGCGCATGGGTACAGCACGAAGAACAGTGAGTCCGGCGAGCACGGGATCGGGCTGGCGCTGGTCCGGGTGATCTGCCGCAAGCGCGGTGGCGACGTGACCGTGCACAACGACGCGGGAGCCGTGTTCGTGGCGACTCTGCCGATGCTGGCCCCGGTGGTGCGGACATGATCCAGGTGCTCGTGGTCGACGACGACTTCATGGTGGCGCGGCTGCACTCGAGCGTGGTGTCGCGCCAGCCCGGGTTCGAGGTCGTCGGTGCCGCGCGCAACGGTCACGAGGCGCTGGCCGCCGTACGCTCGCTGCGGCCGGATCTCGTCCTGCTCGACATCCACCTGCCGGACATGAGCGGGTTGGAGGTATTGCGGCGGTTTCGGGAGTCGTCGGGCGACTACCCGGTCGACGTCATCGTGATCAGCGCGGCGCGTGATCTGGAGAGCGTCCGTACGGCGTTGCGCGGCGGCGTGTTCCAGTACCTGGTCAAGCCGTTCGAGATCGAGTCGCTGCGCGGGAAGCTGACGGAGTACGCCGAGCACCGGGAGGAGCTCCAGCGGTTGACCGACGTCGATCAGGCGGAGGTCGACCGGGTGTTCCGTGCGCAGGGGCGTCGTCCGGTGGCGCCGAAGGGGATCAGCCCGGAGACGACGGATCTGGTGATCAAGGCGCTCGGCGACGCCGCGGAGGACGGGATGTCGGCCAGCGACTGTGCGTCGGTGACCGGGTTGTCCCGCAGCAGCACCCGGCGCTACCTCGAGCACCTGGTGACGATCGGGCGCGCGGAGATGCGGCCGCGGTACGGCGTCGCCGGCCGGCCGGAGCGTCGATACCGGCTGCTCAGGCGCTAGGCCGACTGCTCGGGCGCCACGTGGACTCCTCACGCGCTGGGTAGGCGCTCGCCGATTGCGGACAGGGCGGTGTCGCGGGCGGTCAGGACGTGCTCCTCGGCGAGCTGACGAGCCCGGGCGGCGTCGCGGGTCACCAGCGCGTCGAGGATGCCGCGGTGCTCCTCCAGCGCGGCGGTCCGGCGGAGCTGCGACTGGTTCGTGAACGCCCGGTACCGCGCCATCTGACCGTCGACCTGCTGGTGCAGCCGGGCCGCCCACCCGTGCGCGGCGATCTCGGCGATCTCGAGGTGGAAGTCGTGACCGGCGTTCATCGCGTCCTCGGCGAACTCGACCAGCCGCTCGTTCCGCGCCACCAACCGGGTGAGCGCCTCCGCCCCCTCGTCGGTCATCCGCTCGGCCGCCTCGGCCGCCATCAGCCCCTCCAGCGCGGCCCGGACCGTGTAGAGCTCGTCGATCTCCTGGGCCGAGAGCGACCGCACGACCATCCCGCCGGTGGGCAGCTGGTCCACCAGGTCCTCGGCCAGCAACAACCGGAGCGCCTCGCGCAGCGGCGTGCGGCTGACCTGCAGCTGCTGGGAGAGCTCAGGCTCGAACAGCCGCCGGCCCGGTGGCAGCTCGAGCGACAGGATCTGCCGCTTCAGCTCGGCGTACACGACCTGGCCGCCGGAGGCGCGCCGCAGTTTGTCCGTCATCTGGTCTCTCCCTTTGCACACTTGTATACAAGTATGCTTCCGTAGTCCCAGTCATCGTAACCGCCAGATCGGAGCAACGGATGGCGTCAGCCCAGCGGACCCGCCCGGAGGCGCTGCAGGCGTTCACCGAGGCCGTGCTGCGCGCCGAAGGCGTGCCCGGGCCCGACGCACACCTCCTGGCCGACACCCTGGTGACCGCCGAGCTGTGGGGGCACGCCTCGCACGGCATGCTCCGCCTGCCCTGGTACGTCGCCCGCCTTCGCAGCGGCGCGATGGAGCGGGTCACCCGGACCGAGCGCGTCCGCGACACCGGCGCGCTGGTGGTGCTCGACGGCCGCAACGGCATCGGTCAGGTCATCACCGACCAGGCCGTCACGCTGGGCGTCCAACGGGCCCGTGAGTACGGCGTGAGCGCGATCGGCATCCGGAACTCCGGCCACTTCGGCACCGCGGCGTACTTCACCCGCAAGGCCGCCGACGAGGGCTGCGTCGCGTTCCTCTGCACGAACGCCAGCCCGGCGATGGCCCCGTGGGGCGGCCGGAACAAGAGCGTCGGCACCAACCCCTGGTCGATCGCGGCGCCGGCCGGACGGCACGGGACGGTCGTGATGGACCTGGCCAACACAGCCGTTGCTCGCGGCAAGGTCTATCTCGCCGCCGAGCGCGGTACCGAGATCCCGGAGGGCTGGGCCGCCGACGCCGACGGCAATCCGACCACCGACCCGCGGAGCGCGATCGAGGGCCTGATCCTGCCGATGGCCGGGCCGAAGGGCTACGTGATCTCGTTCATGTTCGACGTCCTGGCCGGCGTGCTGACCGGCAGCGCGTTCGGCACCGACGTGGCCGGGCCGTACCACCCGGACGCGCCCAGCGGAGTCGGGCATCTGCTACTCACGATCGACGTCGCTGCCATGGGCGATCCGGCGGCGTACGCCGAGCGCGCCGAAGCCCTGGTCGACGCTACCCGATCGGCCGAGACCGCCGCCTGGGCGGACCGGATCCTCGTCCCGGGCGAGCTGGAGGACCAGAACCTGGCTGCCAACGCCGTCGCCGGCATCACCCTGACCGCCACCACCTGGACCAGCCTGGTCACCCTCGCCGCCGAGACCCAGGTCGACCTACCACCCACGGAGGAACTCGCCGCATGATCAGCCTCACCGTCTCCCTCCAGGTAGTTCCTGGACACCTCGACAAGTTCGTCGACGCGATCCGGGCACAGGCCGAGCGTTCGTTCACCGGCGAGCCGGGCTGCCTGTACTTCGACGTCAGCCAGGACCAGGCCGACGACCACCACTTCACGCTGTACGAGGTGTACGCCGACGACGCCGCCGTCGAGGCGCACCGCGCGGCCCCGCACTTCCCGGTCTGGCGGGAGGCCGTCGCGGCACACGTCGTACCGGGCAGCCAGGCCAACACCCTGGCCAACCGGCTCTTTCACCACTCTGCTGAGGACAACCGATGAACCTTTTGATCCGTCCAGGGGAGGTCGAGCCGTTCGACCGTGGCAACGGCGTCGTCACGCTGCCGTACGTCGGCCGCTGGAACTCCGAGACCAACCGGATCACCACCGGGCAGACCGTGTTCGCCCCGGGCACCGGGCTGCCGCTGCACAGCCACAACGTCGAGGAGTCGGTCCTGATCCTCGAGGGCGACGCGGTCGCGGTGATCGACGGCGAGGAGTTCGACCTGGTCGCCGGTGACGCGACCTGGGTCCCGGCCGGCGTCCCGCACCGGTTCTACAACCGCGGCACCACCCCGATGCGGATCTACTGGGTGTACGGCGGACGCGACGTGACCCGGACCATGACCGCGACCGGCGAGACCTTCGAGCACCTGTCGGACAACGACCGCGGCGGGTTGAGCGCCCGATGATCACCACGATCAACCCCGCCAACGGGAACATGCTGGCGACGTACGGCGCGATGACGCCGGCCGAGCTCGAGCAGGTCGTCGGACAGGCGGCCGCGGCGGCGGCCGAGTGGGGAGCCGTGCCGGTCGCTGCTCGGTTGGACGTTTTGACGCGGCTTGCTGCTGAGCTCCGCGGCTCGGCCGACGACTTGGCCGCCGTGGTCACCGCCGAGATGGGCAAGCCGATCGGCGAGGCCGAAGGAGAGATCGAGAAGTCGGCCGTCACCGCTGAGTACTACGCGGCGAAGGGTGCCGAGATCCTCGCCGACGAGCCGGTCGCGATCGACGGCGTGCGGGCGTGGGTCTCGTACGAGCCGATCGGGCTCGTGCTCGCGGTGATGCCGTGGAACTTCCCGGTCTGGCAGGTGCTGCGGTTCGCCGTACCGACGCTTGCTGCTGGCAACGGTGTGTTGCTGAAGCACTCGCTGAACGTGACCGGGTCCGCTCTGGCGATCGAGGCTGTCTTTCGCGCCGCCGGGTTCCCGGAGCACCTGGTCCGGACGCTGGTCGTGGAGGAGGCCGACGTACCGGAGACGATCGAGCGGCTGATCGCGGACGACCGGATCGCGGCGGTCACGTTGACCGGCAGCAACCGGGCCGGGGCCGCAGTGGGTGCGGCTGCTGGTCGGGTGTCGAAGAAGTCCGTGCTCGAGCTGGGTGGCTCGGATGCCTTCGTCGTACTGGCTGATGCGAATATCGAAGCAGCTGCTGCGGCCGCGGTCCGGGCTCGGTTCACGAACTCCGGGCAGAGTTGTGTCTGTGCAAAGCGGTTCATCGTCGAGGCGGCGGTGGCGGACGAGTTCATCGAGCGGTTCGTGGTCGGTGTGAAGGGGCTTGCGGTCGGGGATCCGACGGATCGCTCGGTCGCGGTCGGGCCGTTGGCGCGGGACGACCTGCGGGCTGCCCTGCAGCGACAGGTGGACGCTTCGCTCGCGGCCGGGGCAGTGCTGGTCGCGGGTGGCGCGAGTGTCGACGGGCCCGGGTACTTCTTCGAGCCGACGGTGCTGACCGGGACCGCGCCGGGGATGCCGGCGTTCGACGAGGAGACGTTCGGACCGGTCGCCGCAGTGGCGGTGGCTCGCGATGCCGATCACGCGGCCGAGCTGGCCGGAGCGACGCCGTACGGGCTGGGGTTGAGCATCTGGACCGGTGATCCGGACCGCGGCGTGCGGCTGGCGCGGCGGATCACGTCCGGCGCGGCCTTCGTCAACGCGGTCGTGGCCTCCGATCCGCGGGTGCCGTTCGGCGGGACCAAACGGAGCGGGTACGGGCGCGAACTGGCCGCTGCCGGGCTGCGCGAGTTCACCAACACCCGGACCTACTGGGTGGCTTGAGACGGCTGGGCCGGCCGACGGTCGAGCACCCTACGATGGGAGGGTGAGCGAGATCATCGAGCTGGCCCGCCGGGCGCGCGAGGCGTCGTACGCGCTGGCGGAGGCCTCCCGGGCGACCAAGGACGCGGCGCTGCACGCGATGGCGGCGGCGTTGCGGGCGAACACGGACACGATCGTCGCGGCGAACGCCAAGGACGTCGCGGCCGCCCGCGAGGCCGGTACGCCGGAGTCCACGGTCGACCGCCTGGCGCTGAACCCGGCCCGCGTCGACGGGATGGCCGCCGGACTCGAGCAGCTCGCCGGTCTGACCGACCCGGTCGGCGAGGTCGTCCGCGGCTACACCTTGCCGAACGGGCTGGAGCTTCGCCAGGTGCGGGTGCCGTTCGGCGTGGTCGGCATCATCTACGAGGCCCGCCCGAATGTGACCGCCGACGCGGCCGGCATCTGCCTGAAGTCGGGCAACGCAGTGCTGCTGCGCGGGTCGTCCTCGGCCGCCGCGTCCAACGAAGCGATCGTCGCCGTACTGCGGGACGCTGCCACGGAAGCCGGTCTGCTGGCCGATGTGGTGCAAGGCGTGCCGACGGACCGGGCCGCGGTGAAGGAGCTCATGCAGGCGCGCGGGCTGGTCGACGTACTGATCCCGCGTGGCGGCGCCGGCCTGATCCAGACCGTGGTGTCCGAGTCGACCGTGCCGGTGATCGAGACCGGGGTCGGCAACTGCCACGTCTATGTCGACTCCGACGCCGACCTGGATCTCGCTCTGGAGATCCTGCTGAACGCCAAGACCCAGCGCCCGAGCGTCTGCAACGCGGCCGAGTCCTTGCTGGTGCACTCCTCGGTCGCCGCCGACTTCCTGGCGAAGGCGCTGCCGGCGCTGGCGTCGGCCGGCGTGACGGTCCACGGCGATCCGACAGTGGTTGCTGCTGGCAAGGATGTGGTGGCGGTGACCGAGGAGGACTTCGGCGCCGAGTACAACTCGCTCGACCTGTCGGCCGCCGTGGTCGACTCGCTGGAGGCGGCGGTGCAGCACATCCGCCGGTACAGCTCCGGTCACACCGACGCGATCATCACCCGCTCCCAGGCCGCGGCCCGGCGGTTCGTCGCCGCGGTCGACTCGGCAGCGGTGGTCGTCAACGCCAGCACCCGCTTCACCGACGGCGGTGAGTTCGGTTTCGGCGCCGAGATCGGCATCTCGACCCAGAAACTCCACGCCCGCGGCCCGATGGGCCTCCCGGAGATGACGTCGACCAAGTACGTCGTGATCGGCGAAGGTCAGATCAGGACCTGAGCCGACTTGGTCTGGATGGCGGGCGGCTCGGCGGAAACGACCGCCAGAGCCGCCGAGTAGCCGGGATCCACCGGTAGCTCGATCACCTGCATTCCCTCCGGAACACCGGTGATCGTTCGTAGATCCTCGCGGAGCCCGGCGCCGGTCGCCTTCACGATCGCTTCCTTGCGCGTCCACTGCCGCAGGAACGCTCTCGGCTTGTCGGCTGCTGTCACCAGTTGCGCGATCTCCGCCTCCGCGAGGCTCAGCCGCGCCAGCCCGTCGATATCGATCGCCGGATCGACCTTCTCCACGTCCAGCCCGACCGGGCGCTCGCTGACCGCGACCCCGACCAGCTCCCCGGAGTGCGTCACCGACAACTCGACCCCATCGGCCCGCACCTTTCCATGCGGCTTCCCGCAGTTCGGGCAGGTGCGGTCGAGGGAGATGCTTGCTGGAGGCAACGCGAGCCGGCTCGCGAGCACCCGCCGTACGATCGTGCACCCGAGCAGGAACCGCGCCTTGTCCTCCGGGCGCACGTAGGCCTGGTGGCGTTGACGTTCGAACGGATCCAGCTCGGCGGCGAACTCCTCCCGCACCTGCCCGATCCGCCCCCACCAGACCTCGACCTCCGTCACACCGGCCCCGGCTTCCAGGTCAGTGTGCCGTTCTGCAGATCGTCGACAATCGACTCGATCCAGCGCACCTCTGCCTGCGCGATCGCCTTCAGGTATTCCGTTTCCAGCAACGCCCACCGCGGCACCGGCTGTCCGTCGTTCTCCGCGCTCAGGTCCGCGTCGTAGTCCCTGATCCGTTGGTCGAGCCGCTCCCGCCGTTCCGCGAGCAGTTCGCCGGCCGTCTCCGGCGGCAGCAGCATCACGAACGACAGCGCCGCCGGGAACTCGGGGAACTCGTTGCGCGGCGTGGTGATGATCTCGGTCAGCCACTGCCGGCAGACCGTCCGCCCTTCCTCGGTCAGGTGGTACGTCGTCCGCTCCGGGTAGCGCTCGTCCCGCTCGGTCGCGCCGACCGCGATCAGCCCGCCGTCCTCCAGCCGGTCGATCATCCGGTACAGGCTGGTGCGCTGGCCGACGTTCACGACCTGGTCCTTGCCCCACTGCTTGATCAGCCGCTGCATCCCGTACGGGTGCAGCGGCCCGTTCTCGAGCAGCCCGAGGATCGCGAGCGCGAGTGGGGAGCGGCGGTGGGTCATGGGGTCAGCGTACGTGTTCCGGATACTAGTTGCAATGTAACTAGATCGTGTGTGACTATCGAGCCATGATGACAACTGAGCTGACGCCGGGCGCGGTGGAATCCTGCGACGGCACCCGGATCGGATACTGGAAGACCGGCCGCGGTCCCGCGGTCGTCCTCGTGCACGGGAGCATGGAGTCGAGTCGCAGTCACACGCTGCTCGCCCAGGCGCTGGCCGACGACTTCACCGTGTACCTGCCGGATCGGCGCGGGCGCGGGTTGTCCGGTCCACACCGGCCTGACCACTCCGTGCGTACCGAGGTGGAAGACCTCTCCGCCGTGTTGGCCGACGCCGACGCCTCGATGGCGTTCGGGGTGAGTGCCGGGGGAGCGGTCGTGATGGAGGCGGCGCGGGCGTTGCCGGCGCTCGGCAAGGTGGCGGTCTACGAGCCCGCGCTGGTCGCGGACGGCGTGGCGCATCGGGCGTGGCTGGCTCGCTTCGATGACGAGATTGCCCGTGGGAACATCCCGGCCGCGATGGTGACGAGCATGTTCGGGCTGCAGTTGGCGCCGGCGTTCCTGAAGGTGTTCCCGCGGCGGATCCTGGTGCGGATGACCGAGAAGATGCTGCTCAAGGAGGAGCGTGGCGCCGAGGCGGACACGGTCACCATGCGGAAGCTGGCGCCGACGATCCATCAGGAAGGCGTGATCATCGCCGAGTTGGCCGGCAGCTTCGGCAAGATGCGCGCGGTCGGCGCGGAGGTCCTGTTGATGGGCGGCAGCAAGGGGCTGCCGATTCTGAAGCCCGGCCGGGACGCGTTGGAAAAGGCGCTGCCGCACTGCCGGCGGGTCGAGTTCGAAGGTCTCGACCACGGTTCGTCCAGCGACCCGGGTGGGACGAACCCACGCGGGAGCGCTCAGGCGGTCGCCCGGGTCGCGGCTGAGATCAAGGCGTTCTTCAAGCAGTCGTGAAGGCCCAGTCGACGGCCTCCGCGATGTCGGTGACCGGGTATTTGACCGCTTGTACGACGCGATCCGGGCCGACCACGAGGACGACACGCTTCAACCGCTCGTACCCGCCGGCGCGGAAGGTCGGCAGCCGGAGCGCGGCGGCCAGCTCGAGGTCCTGGTCGGACAGCAGTGCGTGCGGGATCTCCTCGGACGCCGCGAACGCGCGTTGTTCGTCGGGGCGCTGGGTGCTGACGCCGCGGATGGCGATCCGTTGGGCGGTGAACTCGTCGTACCTCGCTCCGAAGAGGCGGTTCTCCAGCGTGCAGCCGCTGGCACCGGCGATCTCGCTCCAGCCGTCCGGCAGCGGGGTCGGCCGGCCGGTCGCGGGATAGCCGAAGAGGATGGTCGCCCGGGCGTCCGGGTCGACGACGTCGAGCGCCGTACCGGTTGTGGATGGCAGCTCGATCTTCGGGATGTGCTGGCCTTCGAGTTGATGGATCCGGTGAGCGGGCGGCTCGTCGTCCTCGTTGGTGCCGGTGAGTGAGCCATCGCCGAGCAGCCAGCGGTCGCCCCAGTCCTGGAGCGCGACCAGCACGGGGAGCAGCGCGCGGCCGCGCGGGGTGAGCCGGTAGGCGTAACGGGTCGGGCGGTCCTGGTACGGCGACCGCTCGACGATCCCGCTGTCGAGCAGGCCGGTCAGCCGCTCGGTCAGCACCTTGCGGGAGATGTGCAGGGACTCCGCGAGCTGGTCGAAGCGATCGACGCCGCGGGCCAGGTCGCGGACGATCAGCAGCTCCCAGCCGTCGCCGATCACGCCGAGGGACTGCGCGATCGCACAGTCGGGCTCGGGTTCGAAACTGCTTCGACGCACCACGGACTCCAGATTAGAGTAAGTTCCTGTTGGGAACTCACTCTACCTGTGTCCTGGGGGTGTGCCATGTACTGGCGACGGATCGCGGAACTGCCGGGCTGGCTCAAGGCGGTGATGGTGGGCCAGCTGGTGAGCTCGGCCGGGGCGCTGGCCTGGATCTACCTGACGCTCTACCTGGTCGAGGACCGAGGGATGTCGGCGCAGCAGGCCGGCTTTGCGGCGGCGGCGTACGGCGTCGGTCTGCTCGGCGGGAACCTGGGCGGCGGCTGGTTCGGCGACCGCTTCGGATTGCGAAGCGCAGCCGTGGCCAGTCAGCTCCTCTGGGCTGTCAGCTGCACGGCGATGCCGCTGGTGCCTACCGCGGCTCTCGGCGTCGTTGCTGCGCTGGCCGGGCTGTTCGGGGGAGCGAGTCGGCCCAATCTCAGCGCACTGGTCGCGACCGCGCTGCCTGACGAGCGTCGGCGGGAAGGCATCGCGTTGTCGCGTACGGCGAGCAACGCGGGCTTCACCATCGGACCGCCGTTGGGTGGACTGCTGGCGGCGTACGACTTCTCGCTGGTCTTCGTACTGGATGCGGTGTCGAGTCTGGTGCTGGCTGCGATCGTCTGGCGATTCGTGCCGGGTGGGCGTCGTACGGCTGGGGTTGCGTCGTCCGGGATGTGGCGGGTGCTGCTGCGGGACCGGGCGGTGTTGGTGCTGTTGGCAACGATCGTGGTGGTGGACACGGTGTACCGGCAGGTGTTCGCCACGATGCCGCTGCTGCTGCGGGATGCCGGCTCGCCTGCGGTGGCGTACGGCGTGCTGATCGGCCTGAGCTCGGTCGTGATCGTTTGCTGTGAGGCGCCGCTCGCCGTACGGCTGCGGAGTCATCGGGCGTTGCGCGTGATCGCGGTCGGATTCGGGTTGGTGGGCGTTGGGCTGGCCGTGCTCGGGGTGTGGCCGGCGCTGGCCGGGGCGACGGTCGCGATCGTGGTGATCACGGCGGGGGAGATGCTGTACAAGCCGACCGCCACCGCTCATGTCGCCGACGCCGCGCCGGAGGGGATGGTCGGCCGGTACTCGAGTCTGTACGCCGCTGCGTCGATCAGTGGGATGTTTCTCGCGCCGGCCCTTGGTGGGTCGGCGTACGAGCATGCGCCGACGTTGCTCTTCCCCGTCGCGGCCGCGCTCGCGCTTGCGGCCGGCGTCGTACTAGTCCTGCTCGGGGAGCGGTGCGGGGCGGCTCTCCCAGCGGGTCGACAGGACGACCGTCGTACGGGTGCGGACCACGCCGTTGACGCGGCGCAGTGAGCCGACCACCGCTTCCAGTTGGGTGACGTCGGGCACCCGGACCTTCACGACGAGCTCCTGGTCGCCGGCGACGAACCAGCAGTCCTCGACCGCGGCGATCTCGCGGACCTGGTCGACGATGTCGTCGGTCTCCACGTCGTCACGCTGGAACAGGCCGATCAGGGCGCTGGTGCCGAGCCCGACCTGCTCCGGCGCGACCACGGCGCGGTACCCGAGGAGGACGCCGCGTTCCTCGAGCCGGCGGACCCGTTCCTGGACGCTCGGGCCGGACAGACCGACCACGCGGCCGAGCTCGGCCCAGCTGGAGCGGCCGTTCTCCCGGAGTGCCTCGAGCAACTGGCGGTCGATTGCGTCCATCGGCGTGAACCTCCCCATTCACCGCAGATTCATAGGCGCACAGCCTATTCTACCTTTAATTCGTTTGTATGACCTGCATGCGCGGCGTAGAATGTGTGGTATCGGGCCTCGCGCGTCCCGCTACCGTCCTACCTACCCAGTGAAGGAATCATGATCACCCCCGAAGTCGCCCGTGCCCACATCGACGAGCTGCACCGCGTCGCCGCGGAGCGCCGTCGCGCCGCTGCAGTGCCGTCCGCCTGGCGCCGGCTGCTGACCCGTCACATCCGCCACAGCTGACCCTCCCTCCGCGCGACCGGTGCCCCGCCCGGGTGCCCGGTCGCGCTCGTGTGTGCGATCACGAGATAGGCTCTGCGTCATGCAAACGCACCTCCTGCCGCTGCTGGCGGCCGTCGAAGAGGCCGCCTCCGAGGCTTCGCACATCTCGCCGTGGTGGTACGGCGGGTTCGCTCTGTTCGTGCTGGTCCTGCTGCTCGCCATCACGGTGATCATGGGCAAGGGCCGGCCGCACAGCTGAGCGGCTTGACGAAGGGCTGATGTGGCTTCTGTGGAGCGGGTACGGCGCCTCGGGGTGATGGGCGGCACGTTCGACCCGATCCACCATGGGCACCTGGTCGCGGCCAGCGAGGTGCAGTCGTACTTCGACCTGGACGAGGTGATCTTCGTCCCGACCGGCCAGCCGTGGCAGAAGTCCGAGCGGAAGGTCTCACCCGCCGAGGACCGCTACCTGATGACGGTGATCGCCACCGCCTCGAACCCACGGTTCTCGGTCAGCCGGGTCGACATCGACCGGCCGGGACCGACGTACACGATCGACACCCTGCGCGACCTGTCCAAGCTGTACCCGGACGCCGAGCTGTTCTTCATCACCGGCGCCGACGCGCTCGCCCAGATCCTGACCTGGCGCGACGTGGACGAGATGTTCAAACTGGCCCAGTTCGTCGGCTGCACCCGGCCCGGGACCGAGAGTCTCGAGCTGCCGCTCGACAAGCTGCCGATGGACCGGATCACGCTGCTCGAGGTGCCGGCGCTGGCGATCTCGTCGACCGAGTGCCGGCAGCGGGTCGCGAAGGGGAACCCGACCTGGTACCTCGTGCCGGACGGGATCGTGCAGTACATCGCCAAGCGTGAGCTCTACACCAACCGTTAGAAGGAACCAGATGCCAGCCAGCGAACGTGCCATCGAGCTGCTCACCGCAGCCGCGGAGGCGGCCCACGACAAGAAGGCCGAGAACGTGCTCGCCTTCGACGTCTCCGAACAGCTCGCCATCACCGACGCCTTCCTGGTCGCGTCCGCCTCCAACGACCGCCAGGTCCGCGCCATCGTCGACGCCGTCGAGGAGAAGCTCCGGGTCGACTTCGACGCCAAGCCGGTCCGCCGCGAAGGCGCCCGCGAAGGCCGCTGGGTGCTGCTCGACTACCTCGAGATCGTCATCCACGTCCAGCACTCCGAGGAGCGCAGCTTCTACTCCCTCGAGCGACTCTGGCGCGACTGCCCCACGATCCCGCTGCCCTCGCCCGTCCCGGGACCCGCCGCCGAATGACCGCCGGGCGACTGATCGTCTGGCGCCACGGCCGGACCGAGTGGAACCTGCAGGACAAGATCCAGGGCCAGGCCGACATCCCCCTCGACGACGTCGGCGTCTCCCAGGCCCGCTCCGCTGCCGCACGCCTGGCCTCGCTCGCCCCGACCCGGCTCTTCGCCAGCGACCTCCAGCGCGCCGCCGCCACCGCCGGTGAACTCGCGACCTTGACCGGCCTCAAGATCGAGTACGACGAGGCCCTCCGCGAGATCGACGTCGACGACTGGGCCGGCATGACCATGGCCGAGCTCGCCGCCATCCACCCCGAAGCCGCCGCCCGCATCCGCGCCGGCGAACCCCAGCGCCGCGGCACCGCCGGCGAAACCGTCGAAGAAGTGGCCCTTCGCTTCTCCGAGTCCCTGAGCCGGATCGCGGCCCAGGGCTCCTCGGAAGACACCATCGTCGTCGCCACCCACGGCCTCGCCGCCCGCGTCGGCATCTGCGTGTTCCTCGGCATCCCCCCAGCCCACTGGCCCGCCTTCGGCGGCCTCGCCAACTGCAACTGGGTCTCTCTGCTGCCGAGCTGGCGCATCGAGGAATGGAACGCCGGCTCCCTCCCCGAACCAGTAATGAGCGACGACCCCCAACGCTGACGGACCCCGCTCAACGGACACCGCCCAAAGGACACCGCCCAAAGGACACCGCCCAAAGGACACCGCCCAAAGGACACCGCTCATAGGACACCGCTCCGCGGAGGCTGTCTCTTGGCGCCTCCGGCGCGGCCGCCAACCGTCATCCCACGACCTGCCCCCGGCGAACCAACTGGGTTGGTGGTGGACGCCAAGCGGACACCGCTGCGCGGCGGCAGTCCTATGGGCGCCTCCGGCGCCGCCACGAACCGTCATTCCGCGACCTGAACTCGGCGAACCACCTGCGGTGGTTATGGAAGCTGAGCGGTCACCGCTGCACGGCGGCTGTTCGGTGGGCGCGTGCGGCGCTGGACACCGCTCTGCGGCGGCAGTTCTCGGCGCGGCCGCGAACCGGGCATCCGACGTATTGCGTTCGGCGAACCATTCGCACCAGTTGGCACAGTGCCGTTGCGGTCTGCTGTTTGTGGTGCCGGCGGCGCTGCCGGCCCGAGTGAGCCGGCGCTGCGATGGCTTGTGCTTCGGACGTGCCTGCTCGCTGGGAGATCTGTGGATACTGGGGCAGGTGTGGTCAAGGACACGTCGCGGTGGGCTCCTGGCCTTGCCGTTCAAGGCTGACGCAGACTGGCGCCCGCCGTACCCAGCAGGGCTTGCGCGCGTGCTGGGGAACGGTGTCTAAAGGCAGCCTCGACGCTTCAGGGACCCCTCGGCAGCCGCCCCCGGAGCCCGCGCGCGCAGGCGCTTATCCGATTTTTCTTTGGAGCCACTCATCCGCTAAACTTCCGGAGTCGCAAGACACCGCGGGGCTTTGGCGCAGTTGGTAGCGCGCTTCCATGGCATGGAAGAGGTCAGGGGTTCGAATCCCCTAAGCTCCACCGCAGCTCAGAGGCCGGTTTCCCTCTCGGGAGACCGGCCTCTTTCATGACCTGAGTGTCTAACTGAGTGACTATCGGTCCGCAGGCAGCAGCCCGTCCATCGCCTCGGCTCCCTCGGTCAAGACCGGCCGGAGCTGGTGACGGTAGACCGTCTCGGTGACCTGGGTGCTCTTGTGGCCGACTAGGAGCGAGATCTGCTCGATGCTCAGACCGCTCTCGCTGAGCAGTGACACGAAGCTGTGGCGCAGATTGTGGTGCTGCCAGCGATGGCCGGCTGTCTGACGCATGACCACTTGCCTCTGCAGGTGTCCAGCGAGTGCAGCGACACAGCGATCGGGAAGTCGAAGGGTTCGACGCGAGCGGCGGGCGCAGATGATGCTGCACCGAATCGCTATCTCGTAGCGGGTGATGCCGGTCTGTACGAGCTGCAGGGTGAGCGATAATTGCTCCGTGGCGGAGACCTACCACCCGACGGACTCAATGGGCTGCCAATGACTCTGGACCGTGCGGCGGGACGCCAAGGTGACTTCCTGACCACACGTAAGCGAGCTGGTTCAAGGACCTGAGAGCCCGCTCGCCCGGAATACCCGCTCGTGACCTGTGCATGGGATGGCATCGGCCTGCTTGGGGGTCACAAAACCTCCCCCGACGTACACCTCGTCGCCCAACCGGGCGGCTGTCTGCCCCACGGCATCAATCAAGGCAACCTCGCCGTCACGGATCGCGATGCTCCAGCCTGTCGGCCAAGCGACGTCGACGAGCTGATAGCTGGTCTCGAAGCGCACCCGGCGCTGGCCGTCGACGACTGGGGTGCTGACTTCCATGCGAACTACCAAGCAGTCTGTCGAGGCGTCGACCTCTAGTGTTCCGATCAACTGAGCCTGCAGGTCGATGGCCGGAGTTGCACGCTGAATCGTGAGGCCGGGTAATCGACCACCAGCATGCTGTCGCGGGTCCCACCGGTCGCTCGGGTAGGGCGGGGTCATGTAGGCACGATAGGCGCCCCGCGACTCGGGAGGTAGGGAATCTGTCGACCGTTGGGTCTACGTTGAGATGCGAGCCAGGGTTAGGTGATCGGCTGCTGCGGGAGCCGACAGTTGAGTGTCTAACTGAGTGACAACAGCCTCGCTCTGGCGTGCACGCCAGAGGACCCCATGGACATCCGGCCGGGCCCGTCACACGAGAGCTTGGGGACCACCCGTGAATGGCATGGAAGAGGTCAGGGGTTCGAATCCCCTAAGCTCCACCCAGGTCAGAGGCCGGTTTCCCTCTCGGGAGGCCGGCCTCTTGCATGACCTGAGTGTCTAACTGTCTGCGGGCAGCAGGTCGTCCATCGCCTCGGCTTCCTCGGCCAGCATCGGCCGGAGCTGGTGTTGGTAGACGATCTCCGTGACCTGCGTGCTCTTGTGACCGACTAGGAGCGAGATCTGTCCGATGTTAGATCGCTCTCGCTGAGCAGCGACACGGAGCTGTGCCGCAACTCCCGCCGTCCAGTCCGCTTTGCCTAGAACGCCCCGTCAGGTCGAGCAAGCATCCGATTCAAGCTGGGAGACGCCCTGCGCGAGGCCAAGATCCACGGAGACAGCGGGACGTTCGTGAGCCTTGCTGGGCGCACGCCAGCGAGGGATGACACACCGGGCGGCATGGAAATCGCGGGATGGCGGGTGGCGGGCACACTATGAGCGTGGATGATCTCCGGAGTCCTACGCCGCCCCGTCTCGACCGCTTCCTGATCTATTGGTATGGGCCGGCGGACCGAGAGCCCTCGGACCCTGCGAGCGGCGACCGACGGCTTCCCCGTCCGCTTCGCGAGTGGTTCGAGGTCACGCCCCAGTGGTCGGCGTCCCTGGCGCAGCAGAACACCGTCCTGGACGGCGAAAGCGTATGGATCGAGGACGGCAAGCTTGTCTTCTGGGTGGAAACCAGGGTGTCTGGACCTGGGCGGTGGACCCCGACGTTGACGACGGCCAGGTCTACGACCGGGAGCCCGAGGCCGATCAGTCATGGCAACTCGCGGGTGTTCGGCTGTCCGTGTTCCTGGTTCACGTTGCGGCCTTCGAGGCGATCTTCAATGCGCGACTCGGCGGGACCTCGGCTCAGATCAGGCCTGAGCATCCGAGCGAGGTTCTGGCGCCACTCGCTCCGATACCCGGTCCTGCCTGGCGCTGGCCCTCTCCGGGACACGACCTGTACTCCGGCGACGGTCTGCTCGCTATGGCAGGTCCGAACTACGGGCCGGGGGAGACACCGGAGACAGCCGAGTACCGAGAGGTTTTCATTGCCGGACGAGACCGATCAGCGCTGGAGTACCTCGCGGGCATCGATGGCATCGAGTGGAACTGGTCGTCGTGGCGTGACGAGGCAGAAGCAGCGCGGAGGTCCGAGCCTGTTGAGCGCCCAAACCAGGGTCAATAGCCGCCAACATGAGCGTAATCGGATGGGCTGCGTGTAGGTCCGGGTGCGGGGGGAGCGAGTGACTAGGTGAGTGACAACCGCCGCGCATCGGTCCTTGGAGAACCCAGGGTCGCGCAACCGTCCCCGGGGGTCGGGCTCGAGGTACGGCGTGCTCACGTCGTACCGCACCATTGATGCCAGACCCAGCACCGCGTGCTTGGCGCACGCCGCCTCAAGGCCTCGCCGCCACGACTGTTCGGCACCGGCCGGCATCACGGTGGTCCGTGACTCGGTTAAACAAGTGTCGTCGTACCGGCCGGGGACCCGGCGTGGGCGCAAGGTGCTGGGCCGCGCTGACAGGGGTACAGACTCGCTCGTCAGTGCTGTTGTGACCAGGTTCGTTCGAGGTGCCGCATGAGTGCCGGATAGACGATCGCATAGCGGAATGGCTTGATGAAGGCCATGTACGCCTTGCCGAAGGTGCCGCGGGGTTTGACGTAGACGGTCATCTGCGCGCGGTAGCGGCCGCTTCCCTGGTCCGCCCACGCCAGGTGCATCACGCCGTACATGGTCCGGTTCGAGATTTCCTGGGCGAGTTCGGTGCCGGTGCGGTACAGCGGCCGGAACGGCTTGTCGGTGAACTGCGATGCCGAGGACTTGTCGCAGAGGTCCTCGGGGAGCCGCACGAGCAGCGATGGTTCGCCGGTGCCGGGAACGGGTGGCCAGACGCCGGCGGCGTCTGCGGAGGTCGAAATCCGCCCGAGTCCGAACGCGCGTCCGAGCAGGTCGCGAATGCCCCACAGCAAGCGCACCGGCAGCGGCGCGGACGCCGGAAAGTCGAGGGATTGCTGCGTCTCGATGACGGCAGGAAAATCGAGCGCGCCGCCCTCGATGGGAAGGGCCCAGACGTCCTCGACGTCGAAGTCGGGCACGATGTCGTCGATGATCCAGTCCTGGGTCTTCAGCACGTCGTTGGGGAGTTTCATCGGTCTTGCGCTCCTTTCGCGCAGAGGGCGCGGATGGGGCGGATCAGCGGGCGGTAGAACGGCCGGATCAGCCGTCCCGGGATGTGGCCGTGGCGCTCCTCGTGCCAGACCCGAGCCCGGGGATGGCCCTCGATCAGCCGGCCGATGATGCTTCGATCGAGGCGATGTGCCGGCAGCGTGGAACACACCTCGACCTGGCACAGGTGCTTGATGCTCATGTAGCCGTACTGGGCCGGGCTGACCAACCGGATCGGCGCGCCGTGATCGCCGCCGAGTGGGCCCCCGTTCACCCGGTCCGCGAGTAGGACGTCGTCCGCCAGCGCGTCCTGCAGCTCGACCACGGAGCTGATCCCGTCCAGACCCACGAACGCCAGGTGGCTGACGCAGACCTCCGCGTCGAGCGCCGGCTCGACGAAGGCGCGAAAGAAATCGGCGAACCGCACCCCTTCCCACCGCAGGTCGGTCGCCGTCCAGCCGGAGACGCAGTGGAAGTCGGCGACGATCTTGCGCCGCGGCAGCGTGGCGAGCTCCGGCAGCCGCACCTCCGACGGCTTGCGCATGACGCCGCTGATCGCGATCACCGGATCGTCTGGCACCGCGGGCGGCGGCCGGTGCAGGTGTGTGCCAAATCGCGGGAACCCCTCGACGCTCCGTTGTCCGGGCGGAAGTGGCAACATCACAAACCTCCTTTTACCGACCGACGGTCGGTCACCGACTAGCAGTCAGTCTTTTATGCTTGCCGGGTGACTGTCAAGAGGCTGCGGGAACGGCAGGCGGAGGCAACCCGTGAGCTGCTGGTCGGGATAGCGCGCGAGCGGTTCGTCGAGCAGGGCTACAAAGCGACCGCGATGGACGACATCGTCCAGCGTGCGGGTCTCGCGAAGGGCGCTCTCTATCACCACTTCAGCGGCAAGGATGCGCTGTTCAAGGCGGTGTACGACGTGGTGCTGGACGAGACCGCTGACGCGGTGATGGCCGCGGCCTTGGCCGAGGAGGATCCGTGGGCCGCGGTACGAGCGGGCCTGTCCGCGTTCCTCGACGCTTGTCTGCGCCCGGCGTTCAGGCGGATCGTGATCATCGACAGTGTGACCGTGCTGGCCGCCCGTGCGTGGGACAGCGGCACAGAAGGCGTCGAGCTGCCAATGCTGCGGACCGTGTTGACGCCGCTGGTGGACAGCGGGGCGTTGCCCGGTGTCGCACTCGATGCGCTGGCGCACGTCGCACTGGGTGGTCTCTACGGCTCAGCCCTCTACATTGCCCGTGCCGCCGACCCCGAGGCCGCCCGTGTCGAGGCTGACGTGGTGCTGGACGTCGTCCTGCGCGGCGTGCGGGAGGCGACCACCTGATTAGTGCGCAAATCGAGACAGCCCAACCACCAAACCCCAGGTCACAGGGCTACGCCCGCGCCAACCCCGCCTCGTGACAAAAGTCAGGTCGCAGATCACCTGGCGGACGAGCCCGTCTTGAAGACGTCGAGAAACTCGTCAGGCTCCGGTGGGCGACCACCGTGTCCGCCGTCGGGTGATGCGCGACACTCGTCCGCCAGGTGATCTGCGACAGTCGAAAGCACGGTTGCGGCAGATCCGGTTGTTCATTGCGCTCGTGCGTCGGGCTGATTCAGGCGATAGGGTCCCCGTCCATGGACATGCTGAAGGGCGAACAGATCGCCGAGGCGAACCTGACCGACTGGCGCAAGCTGGCCCAGGGACTGCATGCGCGCTACGTGATCGACGACTTCGGCACCGGCGCACGGTTTGTCGCCGCGGTGGGCGAGGCGGGCGACGCGCTCGGCCACCACCCGCGCGTGTCCATCGGTAAGGGGTATATCGACTTCAAGTTGGTCAGCGACGACGCCATCTACCGTGACGACGAAGGCACCGAACACGTTGTTGAATGGGTGACCCAGCAGGACGTCGACCTGGCGCGACGGATCACCGAGATCGCCGTTGAGCACGAGGTCGACGCCGATCCGGCTTCGGTCAGCGATATCGAGCTCGGCCTCGACACGGCGCGCTCCGCGACCATCGCCCCGGTGTGGGCCGCGCTACTGACCGGGAGCGCCGATGCCCAGGGCCGCGGGACCCCCGGGGACGAGATCCGGGATGCCACGGGACGGGTGCCAAACCTGTGGTTCGGGGACGCCGACGAAAACCAGGCCCCGGGTCAGCGGTTCCACATCGAGGTCTATGTGGCGCCCGAGGTGGCTGAGCAACGGATCGCCGCTGCCGTCGCCGCGGGTGGGACCGTCGTCGATGACAGTGATGCGCCCTCGCTCACCGTGATCGCCGACCAGGACGGCAACAGGGGAATCGTCTGCGTCGACGCGTCCGCTGCGAAGAAGGATTGAACCGGCAAGTCGGGTCACCCGTGGCCTGGCCGCGGGTCACCTCTGCCCGCGGGATCGCTCATCGGCAGTTCGCGCCGCACCGTCAGCGGCATGAGCGTGCGGCTGAGGCGCAGGTTATCTGCTCATGGCTGTCGCAAGCAGTGGCCCCGCGTGCTCCTCAACGAGAGGCACCCACTCTGGCCACTCCAACGTCCGACCAAGGAGGCGTGCTGCAGTCCAGTAGTCGATCATGCTGTCAGTGGACAGCAGCAATCGCTCAATCCAGGCGAAGACATCGCGCAGGGCAGCCGGGTCGCCAATGGCGTGAGGCATCACATCGTGGCGGAACACCCAGTCGACGCGCCCCGCGGGATCTGCGCCGGCGTCGGCCTCAAGGGCGGCGGCTGCCTGCGGAAAGCTCCTTAGGAACTCCTCTTGGATGTTGTCGCTTGTGAGCAACACGCCGACACGCTAGCTCAGGTCGGAGTCCACTCATCGTGAGTGCACCGGACAGCGGCAGATCCGGACGTTGCGAGGGTCAGCCACAGTTCGGGTCGTTGACGGCTCGGGAGCTTACGCACGCTCGGGCGTGCCAGCCCTCAAACGCCGTACTCGTCTGCCTGGATCTCCGCGCCCATGCTCGCAAGGAGCCCGACTTGCTCCGGCGAGAGCGCCCAGCCCAACGCGCCGCCTCCGCCCTCTTCGTCGTCGAAGTAGCGGACGAGCATCAGGCCAGCTTGGACGTCACCTCGATCAACGAGCTGACGCACCTTGTCGGCAACCGGTTCGATCCGTCGGAGGACTTCGCCGGCCTGCTCGTCGATGCGGGCGTGTCGATCGCAGCCAATCTTCCAGGCATGCTCCACGGGAACCGACGTTGGCGACGTTCGTCGGCTACCCATCACGGTCGCCTGATCGGCGGCAAGCCCAAGAACCTCCGTGACCTCAGCCGCCGAAACGACTTGACTGGCGATCCAGAAGTAGCACGACTGCCGCACCTTCCACGGCTCATCCGACATACTGCCGAACCCTATGCGGCCGAAGTTCAGGCGGCACCCTGAATTCGGCCTGCCGGCGCGGATCGCGGCAGAAGAGGATGAGTCTTCCGACGTGCTGCATGTTGAGGATGGGTGCCCGCTTGTGGAAGCAGCACGGCGACCAGATGGCGTCCCCTTCCGCGGTCGTGTTCCTGCTTCCAACAGCAGCAGCGGCCGGTCCGAGCCGGCGCCCGCCAGGGCGCATCCTTGGAGGAGAAGTGTTGTCGATTGCGGCTGACACACGCTGCGATGCGCGATCCCGGAGCTGACAGCCCGTCTGGCATCCGAGAAGTACGCTTGGCCGGTGTTCTCGCCTCAAGGCCCGTCTCTGCGTGAACTGGCGATCCAGGCGATGTCCTCGGTCGAGCGCGGCTACGACCTGCTCGCTCCGAAGTTCGACCACACGCCTTTTCGCACCCCCGAGAGCATTCTTGACGCGGCCGCCGACGCGCTGCGTCCGCTCGGGCCGTTCGGCCGAGGACTGGACGTGTGCTGCGGCACCGGTGCGGGCATGCGGGTCCTGCAACCCCTGTGCCAAGGACGGATCACGGGCGTCGACTTCAGCACTGGCATGCTCGCGCAGGCGCGCAGTGCGCACCCGGAAGCCGAGTGGGTACGCGCCGACGTCCGGGCCCTGCCCTTCGCCGAGGCCTTCGACCTGGCGGTCAGCTTCGGAGCGCTCGGGCACCTCCTGCCCGCCGAGCGGCCCGCGCTGTTCGCCGGGGTGTACCGCGCGCTACGGCCCGGCGGGCTATTCGCGTTCCCGATCGGCGCGCCGCCATCCATCACCTCGGCCTGGTACTGGGCGCTGCTCGGATTCGATCTGGCGATGCGGGTCCGCAATGCCGTGTGGCGTCCCCGGTTCGTCATGTACTACCGCACATGCCCGCTGCACGCGGTCCGCAACGACCTGACAGCAGCCGGATTCATCGTGACGACGGTCCCCTTGGCGGCTCTGGGGCGACGCGAGGACGGCAGCCCGCGGTGCCGGCTTGTCCTCGCGCGCAGAACCAGCACGCCCTGACTGATACTCACGCCGCAAAGCTCAGGACCGCAACTCGGCATGCGGGGGCGCAATCTGCGGCTACCGGGCGACTGCGAGTCAGGCTAACTGGCCGGAACGGCTCGTCCGCCGTACACCACCATGCCTCGTCACCAGCGATGTGGAGCAGTTACTCCGGGACAAGCTTGCCAGCAGGCTCTTCGAAGATGTTGCGCTGCGGATTCGCTCATAGGCCCGAGTCCACCCGTCAGTCTCCTCGTCCAGCGACGAGTTGAAGTGTCTGAGCTCGTCTTCAAAGAGCGGCTCGACCAACTCGAAACCCTGACGGCGCACGACTTGTGCCTTGAGCCACGGAAAGTCGGCGGAGGTCACGTGAAGCTCTGCGACGACCTCCCCGCCGTGCAACAACTGCCAGACATCGTCACTTTCGTAACGTACAAGGCGCCACCGAGTTCTGCTCGCAGATCAGTGTGAGCGCCCTTCGCCCTCGGCGGCATGAGAGTGCGACTGAGGTTTCCGGAGGCTGCCAACTACTTGACCACGTTGAGGGCGCGAGAGCCGAGCAACGGAGGCCATCACCATGGCGCATCGGTAGGGTACGCAGGTGACCGATCGTGTGATCGTTGACGAGGACGGAGTCTGGCTGACCGATTCCGGTAGGAGGTTTGGCTACCCCTGGTCGGAGCTGACGGGGGCGGGCATCTCCGTGTTGCTGCTGCCGCCGGACGCCAAGCGCCTCATCACGGTGGAGGTCGACCATGTCAGCGGCGATTTCCTGTCGATCACCGACGGGGTCGAGGGATTCAAGGAAGCAGTTGAGGCTCTCGTGGCGCGGAGCGGAGGCGAGCCGCCAAACCTGGCGACACTTTCCCCGGAGGACACCGTCAGCATCGCGTTAGTTGCCGAATCCCCCTCGGCGTAGGCACGGATCGCCAGTTTGACGGCGCACGAGCATCGCTACTGGCAACATCCTCAATTCGGCAGTTCCGAGCTTTCACTCTTCGCGGCAGATCCGGAAGTCATCGTGGTTCTACTGCTGCTGACGCCAGAGCAGGGTGCGCGCCTCCTTTGTCCGAGCTTGTCCAGCCCGATTCGTGCCCAGTCACGTATGGATTCGTCTTGACTGGCGAGGGCCTCGCTCAACACGGGGAGAGTCTCGGGAGAGCGTGCCTCGCCGATCAACTCCAGGAGCCAGCAGCGCAATCCATGGTCTTCCTCGCGTGAGTAGGCCGTGACCAGGTCGGCGACGTGTTCGGGCGCGACCTGCTTCACGAGCCCGAACCCGTCTTCCCGGATCTGAGGATTGTGCTTTCGCATCATCCTCATACCTCGTGTGAACTGGTCGACCACAGCACGACTCTACGGCCGCCTGCTGCTGGTTGGCGGCTGGCCTACCGGCGTCCGCGCATCGGCATGAGCGCGGATCGCGGCATGAGAGTGCGTTTGCTGCCTAGCGCGGCGTGAAGCGCAGCATGGCATGCGCTCGCTGACGCAGGTCGTTCTCGGTTTCGACTGAGGGTACTTGCCCACTGCCAACCTGGACGTCGTGTTGACGGCCGACGAGGCCGGATGGCCGGACCTCGACACCAGCTCTCTCGGCGAGGGCAAGAGCCGTGATGACGAACCCGTCCATCATGGCGCGGAGAATCTGGTGGTTCGAGGTTCCACGGTAGGTGAGGAGCGCCGCGGCGAACGTGCCGAATTGCTCGACATCGACTTCGCACTCGTCGGCCTCCATTGGCCCCACGCCGGATGCCAACGACAGTTCGTCTTCGAAGAGGCGGACCTGGGCGCGAAACACTCGGGAGACCCCCGATGACGGATTCCACAGCACGATGTCCCGAGCCTGGTAGTACTGGCTCATCCGACCGCCTCTTCGTTCACCCGAATGAGGATAGGTGCATCGCCAGCGTCCTGACCCCCTCGTTCGTAACGAGCTCGGAACGCGGCAGATCAGTGTGTTCGCTGTCGTCCAGTCTCGTAGATGAATCGCCCGGCCCGCTCGCCGGCATCAAGCTCGTCCGCGACTGCCTGGGCCGACTCCCGGTCACAGGAGAGACCGAGCAGGTGCCCGCTGTAGCCCTCGACCAGGCAACCCATCTCAGCGAATGCGATCGCAACCTGACGCAGCGCAGCCTCGTCCGCATCCTCCTGCCAGATCCGAAACGTGTAGTTGCCCCCGTCGACCACGATGGCAGTCGCGACTAGCGCACCCTCACCCGATGCGATGACTGCCACCTCGTCGCCGAAGTTGAGGTCGTAGGCGAACAAGGGCACAGCGCAGATCTGTGCAGTCTCGCCGCCCGGGCTACGACGCGCAAGAAGGCCCTCCCAGATCCGCGGAGCATCCGGCTCAGCCGGCAGCGCGAACCATACGGTCGCGTCGGCCTCCCGAGTCGCAGGAATCGGAACCAGCGCCCCATCCACGGCGTGACAGGTCAACATAGGATGCTCTCGGTATTGATCGGGCATGGCGAAAGCCTAATGGCCCAGGACACTCGCCGGTCCGCTCATGGCCGTGAACGAACTCGCGGACAGCGGCATGAGCGGTCGTTTCAGCCACGAGGTTCGTGGCGGCTGGCCCACTCCTCGATGTCCTTCCAGTACTCCCCAACGGGATGGTTCGCAGGACGAGGTATCGAGATTGCGCGAGAGACCTCATGGCCCGGCGCAAGGTCCCACGCTACGAGGGCCGCGAGGGCGTTGACGATCGACTCGCGTGCCGTGCCGTTGCTTTCGGCTGCCAGAGCATCTACAAGCGCCTGCGTGATCTGGCGAGCCTGGGGTTCTGTGTAGGAGTGGTGCCCCCAGTCGGACAACCCGTCCGTCGCCTCATCGGCGGCCAGGGCGCGCGCTGTGCTGTCAGTCGAACGGAGCCGCTCGGCGCAAGCATCAACGTCGGCGTCGGTGTACATGAAGCGACCCTAGATCCGCCGGACGCCCGACGGACTCAGCACACGCTCATCGGCTAGATCCGAAGGTCCGCACATCGGCAGATCCGTGCGTTGATCCGATACGAGGGCAGACTTCTAGCCTGTCGCACATCAGTTGGCGGAGATGTGTCGCGGATCAGTTGGCGGATCACAGGTGGGCGACCACTACCGTGTCCGCCGTCGAATGCGACACGAGGCGTGTTCGTGCCACCGCGTCCCAGCCGCCTTGCGCCGTACGTCCTGGTATTCCTTGTGGTCCAGCACGCATGCACGCGCCGGTCCGGGGTTCGGACTGGTGCACGATCCGGTGACTACGCCGTGAGGCGGTCCGCTTCGGCCAATAGCAGATCGCCGAAGGGCTGGAAGCCGATACTGCAGGCGTAGACGCCGCTGAAGACTCGGTGGATCGTTCCCCATTCCCAGATGGCGGTGGCATCCACGCCCGTACGAGAAGCCAGTTGCTCAGTCCGCGCCCAGAGGTCGTCGCCGAGATCCGGATTGCAACGCACGATGGTGCCGAGATCGCACGCCGGTTCGGCCCGCAGCCCGGCTGGATCAATGAGCTTGTAGCTGCCGTCACTCGCCTGCAGGGCATTCATCTCGTGGATGTCACCGTGGACCAGAACCGCGGACCGATCGTCGTGGGCAAGGCGACGACGATTCATGCAGTTCAGCGCGTCCGCCACAGTGGCCGGCGAACACGGTCGACCGGCCTGCTCCCAGAGTTCTGGCAGCCGATCGGCGTACTGCTCAGCCAGCTTCGCGCCGGTTGGAAGGTCGATGTCAGGACCGATCGGACGCCACAGGCGAACCGCCACTTCGCATAGCAAGTTGTGGCGGCTCGCCGGGTCGGCCACGACGTCGTACATCGGAGCCCCGAGGCGCTCCAGCAGAAGGGCTTGTCGACCCACGTCTTCGCCCAACAGCTTGGCGCATCCCCGTCCGTTCGCCAGGCGCAACGCCATGGCCTCCTGCCCGACGTCCCGACCTGGCACACCGATCTTGAGGACCGCCGGAGTTCCGTCGACAAGCGTCACGTCGACGACCAGGGCGGCGTGACCGCCCGCGAAGCTGGACCCGATCATCAGAGACCACTCCTGGGCCAGCGAATCGACCATGCCTGGCAGTTCGTCCAGCCAGGATTCGTTTCCGTCGGCTATGACCGTCTTGAGGACCTGGTCAGGAATGTCGAGGCTCACACCGCCAACCTAGCTAAGGCAGCAGAGTGTCTGGCGAGTCATTTACGGGCTCGACCGGTTAGACGGGATCGGTAAATGAGACTGGCTTGCCGGTGGCGTGAGCGTACGCGATCTCCCGGCTCGTGGACTCGCCGATGTACCCGCCGGGGTTGACAACCAGAACTCGGTCAGCCAGGTCAATCTTTCGCAGGTGGAGTGCGCCCAGCGCGGTCTGCTGCTCGTTGGTGATCTTCTCGTCTGTCTCGCGATCCTCGGGGCGGCTGAAGACGCCTGGTGCGACGACGATGACGCCCGCGAAGGTCAGGTCGCGGTTCGCCGCGAGCATCTCTTCCATGAACCGGGTAGAACCGCAGATGCACACAATCTCAGGTCGGTCGGGCACGGCTCAGTCCCTCGGGTCGAACGGCATAACCATCAGTGCGCGTCCTGACGTTACAGATAGATGCACGAGCCAACAGCTTACGCAGCGGGATGGACATCACACGGCTACACCGCGACAGGAGGAAGGCGTTGCCCGTGCTGAGAACGGCACGTGCTCGACGCCGAGGTCCGGGGCATGCCCGTGCCGAGTCGTCGACTGAATCGCGGAGATCGACTCTACGATCAGGCGCGTCCACCAGCACGGCGCGACCGTCCACGGTTCGGGCAGGTGTTGACGACTCCGGTGCGTACCTCTTGGATCATGTGACGACGCTACGACATGGCCGTGGTCGCGGCACGCTGACAGGATGTAGGACCCTGCCTAAGGAGTCGTGCGGGCGGGTTCTGCAACATGGTCGAGGGACCGGCGATGAGCGACGAACACCAGGTTGCGTGGGTCGAGCGCTCAGTGTCAGGTCAGGGGTTTCCACTCGGGCCACGGGCGTGGGCCACGCAGGCCGCGGAGGCAGGCAACTCGCAATGCTGCTTCGGCACGAGCTGCTGGCTCCTCGCTGGCTTGCTGGGCGGCGTAGCAGGTGACGCGCAGCTCACGTGTGTCGCGCAGGATTTCGAATCCGTCCCACTCGAGCACGTCATGTCCGTACGCCGTCGCGAAGGCCTCATATTCCTTGGCATTCATGGTGCCGAACGTGGTCAGCCGAACAGCCGTGCTGACCAGGTCCCACTCCGGTGGGCCGAGTGCGAAGCGTTCAAGGTCGAGGAGAACTGGCCCGTCGGCAGTCACGACGACGTTGCCCGCCCAGGCATCGCCGTGGATCGCGCTCCGCTGCAGGCCGGCTGGGAGATCGTCGAAGGCGTCCTTGAGGCGAGCTAGCTGCTCACGCAACCAGGCTCGGTCATCCTCGCTTAGCCTCGATCCACCGACCGGCCTGGCGTGGGTGGCTGATTCTCGATGCGCTGCAGGGTCGGCTGGGTGTGGCGTGGTGGGACGTCCCGCCTCGCTGCGGGGGTGTTCCACTTGCGG
>NZ_JBFAHB010000007.1:0-199967 GCF_040653975.1 Kribbella sp. NPDC050820 | reverse complement strand
ATCTGCTGGTGTGACTGGTTTTCATCCGTGTGCACTTCCGATCGGGTCCCGCGCCTCCGGCGGGGGACCAGGAGACACCGCCACAGCCGGAGAGCGAAGCATGTTCACAGGAAGAATTGAGCACACGGCCACGGTCGTCGAGGTCGCCGGCGATGTCCTGCGGGTGAAGTCCGCGATCGCCGTCGCCCCGGGTGGCGCGGTGTGTCTGGACGGGGTCAGGTTCACTGCGGAGCCGGCCGGCGCCGGCGAGGTGCGGGTGAGCGTGACGGACGAGACCAGGCGCCGTACGACGCTGGACCGCATCTCGGCCGGTACGACGATGAACGTCGAGCTCCCGATCGCGGCCGGCGACCGGATCGACGGGCACCTGGTCCAGGGGCACGTCGAAGGGGTCGGCAAGGTGCTTCGGGTCGCCGCCGAACCGGCCGGGCGCCGGGTCTGGATCAAGCCGCCGGACCGCCTGCTCGCCAAGCTGGTGGCGAAGACCTCGGTCGCGATCGACGGCGTCAGCATCACCGTGGCCGAGGTGCTGAAGGACCGGTTCTCGGTCGTGCTCGTGCCGAACACATTGGAGAAGACCACGCTCGGCGCGCTGGCCGAAGGCGATCGGGTCAACCTGGAGAGCGATCTGCTCGTCCGGATGGCCCGCGACGGGCAGGGTCCCGATCTCCTGAAAGCGGTCAGCCAGTTGCCATGGGCGGGTCAGCTCAGTGGGGAGATCGGCGTGCAGAAGGTCGTCGCGCAGATCGCCGCCGGTGGTGGCGTCGTGGTCTGGGACCCGACCGCGGAGAGCGAGGGCGATGTCGTCTTCGCCGGTGAGCGGTTCCGGCCGCAGGCGATGACGTTCCTGCTGACGAACGCTTGTGGACACACGACGATCCCGTGTGCGGCCGACGTACTGGAGCGGTTGGAGATCCCGCCGATGCCGGGCGAGGGCGACCGGCAGGGTACGGCGATGCACGTGTCGATCGATCTGGCGTCCGCCGCCGGGACCGGGGTGTCCGCGGCCGAGCGGGCGGCGACGATCCGCCGGCTGGCGGCGGCGGACGCCGTACCGACGGACTTCCTGCGGCCGGGGCACGTGTTCCCGCTGGCCGCGCGACCCGGGCTGCTGGCCGAGCGGCTCGGGCACACCGAGGCGACGGTCGCGCTGTGTCGTGCGGCTGGGCTTGCGCCGGTAGGCGTGTGCTGCGAGGTGATGCGGCCGGACGGGGTGATGGCTGGGCCGGCTGACCTGGAGCAGTTCGCGTTGCGCTGGGAGTTGCCGATGATCGACATCCACGACCTGGTTCGGTGGCTGTGAACGGCGCCGAGTTGTACGACGATCCGGTCTTCCTCAGCGGGTATCGAGAGTTGCGGCGGGACGGCCTCGGGCTCAACGACGAGCTCGAGATTCCGGCGATGAACGCCGTACTGCCGCCGGTCGAGGGGCTGCGGGTCGTGGATCTCGGGTGCGGCGAAGGCGGTCTGGCTGTTCGGCTGGCTGCGGGTGGAGCTGAGGTGATCGCGGTCGATGCGTCGGAGCAGATGCTGGCGGCTGCGGAGCGGCATCCCGCAGTGCGTTATGTCCGGGCGGATCTGGCCGACTTCGACCTTCCGTCCGGATCGGTGGACCTGGTGGTAAGCAGCCTGGCGTTGCACTACGTCGAGGACTTCGTGGGCCTGGTCGGGCGGGTTGCGCAGTGGCTGACGCCGGGCGGGTCCTTCGTGTTCTCGGTCGAGCATCCGGTGGTGACGGCCCCACTGACCGCGGCCGATTGCGTGGTCGACGACTACGCGGACGAGGGCCCGCGGCAACGGATGTGGTTCGTCGACGGTGTGATCAAGTATCACCGCACGATCGGGACCTTGCTGGGAGTGCTGCGGGAGCAGGGATTCCGCCTGGAGGTGGTGGACGAACCGGTGCCGACCCGTGCGCAGGTCGAGCGTCATGCGCATCTCGCCGTACACCGGCGTCGGCCGGCGTTACTCCTGGTCGCGGCCGTCCGTTAGAGTTACTGACTGGAAACATCGGCTGATCGCCGGGGTGGCCCGGCGGGCTCGGAGGATCGACGTGGCTTTGGGTAGGACATCCCCGCGGGACCTGCCGTTATTCGCGGATCTGTCCGGACGCGACATCAGGGACATCTTCAAGGCCGGCGAGGAGGTCTCGGTGCCGGCCGGCTGGTCGCTGATCCTGGAGCAGACCCCACCGGACGCGGCGTACCTGATCCTGAGCGGCACAGCCGCGGTCCGGGTGAAGGGCGAGCAGATCGCCGAGCTCGGCCCGGGTGACATCGCCGGCGAGGTGGCGGTCCGGAAGAACACGTTGCGGACGGCAACGGTGACGGCGAAGTCGCGGCTGCAGCTGCTGCACTTCACCCGGGAGAAGTTCGACGACCTGACCAACCGGCTGCCGGCCTTCCGGGACGCGATCGACGCCACCATCGCCGAGCGCCGTGGTGGCTCCTGACACTGCGGAGCCTGCCGATCCGGCTGCCGTGCAGCGGGACTTCGAGCAGGCGCTGCTCGGCGGCGAGCGGAAGTTCACCCGGATCCAGGTGTCGGAGCGCGCCGGGATCTCGATCGCCCGCGCCGAGCGGATGTGGCACGCGCTCGGGTTCGCGACCGTGCCGGACGACGAGGTCGCCTTCACCGACGGCGACGTCGAGGCGTTGCGGCTGGTCGCGGCCCTCGAGGACGACGGGTTCATCGACCCCGAGCTGGAGTCCTCGCTGGCCCGCAAGCTAGGCCAGACCCAGTCCCGGCTCGCGTCCTGGCAGTCCGCGATGTTCCTGGAGTTCCTCGGCAACTCGAAGCTGTCGGCCGACGAGGCGATCGAGGTGGCCGGGCTGCTGCTCCCGGCGATGGAGCGGCTGCAGACGTACGTCTGGCGCCGCCACCTGGCCGCGGCGGCCGGTCGGGCGGTGGCGGGTTCGGACCAGTTGGCGCGCGGGATCCGCGCGGTCGGGTTCGCCGACATCGTCAGCTACACCCGGCTGGCTCGTCGGCTGAGTGAGGTGGAGCTCGGTCAGCTGATCGAGCGCTTCGAGGGCACGGCCGCGGACGTGGTCGCGCTGAACGGCGGCCGGGTGATCAAGTCGATCGGCGACGAGGTGCTGTTCGTCACCGACACCGCCGCGCAGGGCGCCGCGGTCGCTCTCGCCTTGCAGGACGCCGTCACCGTGGCGGGCGACCTGCCCGAGCTGCGCATTGGTCTTGCCTACGGCAACATCCTGATCCGGCTGGGCGACGTGTACGGCGAGGTGGTCAACCTGGCCGCCCGCCTCACCTCGGAGTGCAAACCCGGCCGTGTCCTCGCCGACCGCGAGCTGGCAGCGGCGCTCGACGGCCACCCCGACTACCGGTTGCGCCGGCTCCGGCGAGTCTCGGTCCGCGGCTACCACCACCTGGTCCCGTACGCCGTGCAACGCGCGGAGTGAGTCAGAATTGCCCGTGTGCGCGAGATTCTGACGACGGCCGACTTGGCGAAGGCGAGTGCCGGCGATCCGCTGATCGTCTGGGCCGGGCAGGGCCTCGGTCCGGGCGTCCGAGCCTGGTACGACGGGGACGCGGTGGCCGTCGCTGCGCCTGACCTCTCCAAGCGGGACCGTCTCGCGGTCCTCGGCCCGGCGGACGCGGTCGCGCGTCTCGCGGTCGAGGTCTTCGCCGAGGTGGGGACGAGCTTCCGTCCGTTCGGCGACGAGCAGTCGATCCGGGAGCTCGCCGACCGGGTGCCTGGGCTGTCCTTCACGGCTGCCTTCGGCTGGATGGATACCGCAGAGCTTTCCGTGGTGACCACCACGGCGGCCTGGCTTGACGGCGACGACGGTGTCGAGGCGCTACTCACCGAGGCCGGGCCGTCGTCGTACGCGTGGCCCGGGCGTTCCGGCGTACGGCGGTGGGCGGCCGTGACCGGTGATCGCGGGGAGCTGCTGAGCATCGCGGCGGATGCGTGGAGTGCGCCGGAGATCGGGTTCCTGGCCGGTGTTGCGACCGCACACGTTGCCCGCGGCAAAGGCTTGGCCCGTGAGGTGTGTGGGTTCGTCACGGACGAGTTGGTGAAGCGTCACGGGCGCGCCGGCCTGATGGTTGACCGCGACAACGCTGCCGCCATCGCGGTCTACCACCGTCTCGGCTACACGTACCGGTACGTGGCTGCGGCGGGCTTTCAGTAGGTCCCGTGGTGGCGGGACGGGTCGTCTGGCGAGAATCGGGCGGCCCAGGTGGTTGCGTCGGCGAAGGTCGGGTCGCCGAGGAGGCCGGCGGCGGCGAGATTTGGTGGGGCGGTGGCCTGTTGCCACTGGTCGGCGCGGAGGCCGAGGTACTTCAGGTGGGCTAGTTCCTCCAGCACCTGGTAGTCCTGCGCTACCGCCTTCGAGAGGTCCAGCGACTGCAGTGCCGGCAGGGTGCGCAGCGGGGTGAGGTCGACCGGTAGGCGGGTCTGGATCTTGAGGCGGCGCAGCGTCGGGTGACCGCTCAGCGCGCTCAAGTCGATCTGGTCGAGGCCGATGAAGAGCTCCTCGACCGGGGTGTCCTGGAGTGGCGCGAGGTCGGCGGAAGCGCAGTTCGTCAGGGCGACGTGCCAGAGGACGGGCAGGCCGCGGACCGGCTCGAGGTCAACCTGGAAGGCGTTCTTCACGCGCAGATCCTGGATGCCGTCGTGCACGCCTCGAAGTGGAACGGCATGGCCGTTGACTTCGAGCAGGACGGGGTCGTTTTCGACCGTGTTCCAGTTCGTGGTGACCACGCCGTTGGACTCGGTGTAGTCGCCTCGGTCCAGCGCCTCGACGTGCAGCCGTAGCAGCGTGGTCACCGAGTCGGCGACGTAGACCGGGCCAGGGTGGTCCTTGCCGATCCGGACGACCTGTCCCGGACTGCCTTGTGGACCTGGATCCAGGTCGACGGCGAGGAAGTTGCCGAAGGTGTCACCGGCGAACGGGATCCACGCCGGCCAGTCGACTGCTCGCCGTACTGCCAGGGCCGGAACGCAGTCGAGCTGTGGCGGGCTGGACACCTCGGTCGCCCAGTCGCGCTCGCCCCACCACCGCTCGAGGGGCGGTGCCGCGACCGACTCGAGCCCGAACCACACGTGGTTGTCGAAGATCCCGGCGCCGCCGTCGCCGTCGTTGACGGAGCAGAGCGCGAGCAGGTCCGGAGGCAGGTCGGATTCGTCCGCCTGCACCGGCGGAGGCAGCTTGCCGAACAGCTCACCCGGTTTCCGGTCCAGGATCCGCTCGACGTGGGCGACGTACCGGTGCAGGAGCTCGACGGCCTCGGCCGGGTCACCTGCTGGTACGGCGTTCGCCGGGCCGGACTGGAGCTCGGCGGGCTCGAAAGGCAGGTCGTAGGCGTCGAAGACGTAGAGGTAGCCGGGGTTGAGCTCTTTGAGCGACTCGCTGGTGACAGCCTCGTACTCGCCGGAGGCGTGGACGACGAGGTCGAGCAGGACGGAGTCGACCGCATCGACCGCCTCGTGGAGCTGGGTGAGCTGCTTGTGGAGCCGCTCGTCGTCGCCCTCCCGGTAGGGGCCGTCGTCGGGCTGGTAGCGGGGGCCGCTGCGGTAGGACCAGGTTTCGCCGACTGTCGCGGTCAGCGTGGCCTGCTGCCAGCCTTCCGGTCCGTCCTCCGCGACCGTGCGTGCGATCGCTCCGAGGAGGTCGTCCGCCTTCACGCGCCGTTGTTCCAGGCGGAGTCGGCGAGGATGGCTCGCTCGTCGTCGGTGGCCGGACGGGTCCAGAGAACGCCGGGCACCTCGGAGGCCACCATGCGGGCCAGCAGACCGCGCAGGAGGTCGATCGGCGGTGTCTGCGGCTGGGCCTGCCGGGCTTGGCCGTAGTGGTCCAGCACGCGGCCCAGGTCCAGGACCAGGTGGTTGGTGTGCCGGCTCCGGTCCGCCTCCATCCGTTCGCGGGCCCGGTCGAAGGCTTCCTCGTCCGACGCGCCGTGCTGCCTCGCGTGCTCCGCCTGGTCGGACATGGCGTCCCGCTCCTCGCGCAGGCTGAGCCCGGTCGCATGGACGACTGCTTCGACCATGCTGTCGCCGTTCCACGATCCGCCGGTGACTCGCTGGTCGTTGTGCTGCATCAGCACGTCCATCACCAGGTCAGCGAACTCCGAGCCGTCCATCCCGTCGACGCCTTCGGCGGGGCACCAGCCGTCCCGCAGGTGCAGGACCCCGGGCTGCTCCCGGTCGGCGAACTCGTCGAGCAGCCGCCCGACCGCGCTCACCGGGTACGACACCGCATCCGGGCCGAGGGCAACGAACCGCTGGGCGAGCAGGTAGAGCGAGATGACGCAGTGCGGCGCGAACAGCATGAGCTGCCCGCTGCTGCCGTCGACGGAGACCGGGCCGTCCTTGCTCTTGTGATACGCCTGCACGCCGGACATCAGAGCAGTCTCCTGCTCCTCGGCCAGCGCGGACTCCCAGTCCCACTTGCGTTCCACCGCGAACTCTTCGTCCAGCTCGTCGTCAGGACCGCGGAGCAACCACCACAGCGCCAGGGCGATGAGCAGGACGACGACGGCAACGATTCCGAGCACGATCCACACAAGGCGTTCCTCACACGACGGGCGACAAGGCCCGTCACCCTAGTGTGTGGTGGGGTTCACTGTTCAGCGCGTGGGCTGGACGGTCAGGGTCACGCTGGTGCTTGGGGTCGTCGTCGGTTTGGTGCTCACGCTTGGTGTCGTGCTGGCGCTCGGCGTGGTTGTGGTGGCCGGGGCCGGTGGCGGGGAGAACGAGGCCTTGTCGGAGTCCTTGCAGGTCCGCGGCTCCATGCCGGCCCCGTCGTCGATCATCACGGGCAGCGGAAAGCTGTTGCTGGTGGCATCGGCGTTGTCGAAGTACGTCGCGCAGTCCTGCTTGCGCAGGCTGATCGGAGAGCCGTCCTGGTCGTACAGCCGGACCGGCACCTGCTTGCCCTGGGCATCGAACGGGTAGATGTTCGTGACCGGCGTGCCGTTCAGGACCAGGCCGTCCTGGTACGACGCCGACCTCCCGCTGTAGTCGTCGTACCCGTTGAGGAAGCCGAACGACGCGCCCATGTAGGCGGCGGCCAGGAAGGCCGGCACGGCGACGGTCGCGACGACGTTGAGCGGTACGACGTACCAGAGCCAGCGCGCGTCCTCCTGGGTCTTGCGGCCGATCCAGATCGACACCGCGGCGCCGGCCAGCGCGCCGACCACCGTGACCGCGCCGGCGCCGAACAGCGCGAAGAAGCCACCGCCGCCGGTGGCGCCGCGGGCGACCCACCAGACCGGCTGGCCGATGGTGACCAGCTCGCGGCGGACGTTCGGCGGGATCTGGTCGACCAGGCCGCGGACGGCCTCGGCGCCCTGCGCGCCGCGGGGCGTCTCGAGCACGATCCGCGGATCGTGGCCGCGCAGAGCGCGGACGCCGAGGTAGGCCGCGGCGAACAGCACGCCGAAGCCGAGAACCCCGAAGAACAAGGTCTCCTCGTGTGACCACGCGAAGATGCCGATAGCAACGAAGAACGGTCCCACGGTCGCCGCGATCAGGCCCCAGCGGAGCGCCTTCCGGGCTGCGTCGCGATCGGCGACCGGCTGCGTGCGGGGCGGGTAGCCGGCTGCGGTCCGCAGCTCGTCGGCGTACTCCCGCGGTGTCCCGAGCCGCTCCTGCAGGCCGGCGGTGGTCGGCTCGTGCTCGAACTCGGCCGCCACCTCGGTGAGGTGACCGCTGACGTCCTCGAGCACGTCCTCCAGCTCGCCCGGCGGCAGATCGCTCAGCTCGGCCCGCACCTGGGCCAGGTAGATCGCGACGGCTCCGGTCAGCGTGCTGTTCACGCGGCCTCCTCCTCCGACAGCAGCACCGACATCGTGTCGGCGAAGTGGTTCCAGGTCTTGGTCGACTGGGCCAGCATGTCCAGGCCGGTCTTGTTCAGCCCGTAGTACTTCCGGTGCGGCCCCTCCTCACTGGGCTGCACGTACGACGTCAGCGCCCCGGCCGCGAACAGCCGCCGCAACGTCCCGTACACCGACGCGTCCGCGACATCCTCCAGCCCCGCCTGCCGCAACCGCCGCAACACGTCGTACCCGTACCCGTCGGCATCCCGCAACACCGCGAGCACCGCCAGATCCAGCACACCCTTGAGCAACTGGCTCGTATCCACACCAACCTCCTCACCCACCAGAAGACCGCGGCCTCCAGTCCTACACCGACCACACTACTACACAATGCGCAGTACTCCACAACACACCACATACCCACGCACCGCCACGCCCGCTCCTACGTCGCGTGCTCGCCGCGCTCGCACCCACCCGCCCTTCTGCGCGCTACCGCGCGCCCCCGCGCGCTGCCGCCCGCAAGTCGACCACCCCGTAGACCCGCCGACCTGTGGATCTCCAAACCAGCGTGGTCGCGGGTCTAGTCGCTCGAACCGTCAGCCGAGAGCAGCCTGATGCGGCTGCGGAGTTGGCGTGGGTAGTAGAGGCCGGAGTGCAGCAGCAGGGCGGCCGATGTGCCGTAGATCAGGGCCCAGAGCGAGCCTGACACCGCGGAGCCGACGGCGTTGAGCGCCATCAGCGCGCCGATCGCGGATCTGATCCGAGGGCCCGGGATCCAGGTGGATGTGGACCCCAGCTCGTGCGAGGCGATCCGGAGCGCCGCCGCCCGGACTTCGGGGTCGGACGGCACCGGTCCCCGTCGAGCGGCGCGGTGCGCGAGCTCCAGCTTCTCGGCCGGCAGGTCACCCTCGACCTCCGCGAGCTCGCGCCGTATCCGCGGCTCGAACCGCCACATCGCAAAGCCGAACAACACACCGCCGAACGCGGCAAACCCAACTGTTGTCGCCCAGCTCGCCCCGTCGGTCCTGACGAAGACGCCGATCCCCGCCGCGCCGATCAGACCGCACGCCACCGATCCACGCCACCCGGAGAAGAACCTCTGCACCGGCCAATCATCCAGATCGGCGCCCCGGCGCGCCAGGTCCGCAATTTTGATCAAGTGCTGTGGGAGGTGGGGCGGGCACAGTAGGGGGATGGTGGATGTGTTCGAGGAGTTCGTGGCGGTGGTGGCTGAGGGGTTGGCCGCGCCGGGCGAGCTGGTGGGTGGGGCGGATCTGGCGGGGCGGGTGCATCTGTCGCGGTTCCACTTCGACCGGGTGATCGGGGCGGTGGCGGGCGAGTCGCCGTACGCGTTCCGGAGACGGGTTCTGCTCGAGCGGGCGGCGTACCGGCTGCTGGCGGAGGACTCGCCGGTGCTCGACGTCGCGGTGGAGGCCGGGTACGGGTCGCACGAGGCGTTCACGCGGGCGTTCGTGCGGGCCTATGGGATGTCGCCGCGGGAGTGGCGTCGGGAGTCGTCGCGGGTGTTCTTCCTGTCGGCGCCCAGCGGGGTTCATTTTCAGCCACCGGCGGGCCTACGGCTGCCGGCGCGGAAAGAGGTGAGAGGGATGGATGTGCTGGTCCGGATGGTCGAGCACCACGTCTGGCTGACCGGCGAGATGATCGAACGCGGCGCCCGCCTGGACGCGGCCACGCTCGACCGGCCGATCGAGCTCTCGGTGGAGGGAATCGACGACGACATCTCGATCCGGTACCTGCTGGACCGGCTGGTCTGGCAGGAGGAGATGTGGCTGGCGTCGGTCGAGGACCGCCCGTTCAAGGTCCCCGAGTGCGGCCGCCAGGTCGTCACCCCGATCCCCGAGCTCCGCGAACGCCATGCGCTCGCCGGCTCCCGCTTCGTTGCCCTGATCAACCAGCTGAACGACGAGGGCCGCTTCGACGAGTCCTTCGTCGACACCACCTGCGAACCACCGCGCGTCTTCACGTACGGCGGCATGGTCGCCCACGTCCTCACCTTCGCCGCCCACCGCCGCTCCCTCCTGATCGGCGCCTTCTACACCGCCGGCATCACCGACCTGGGCTTCGGCGACCCCATGCACCACGTCGCCGAAGGCAAGTAGCCACCCTGCTCAAGAGTCGCCGGGGCCGATGCTCGCCGGCATTCCGAACGCTGCGACGTGATGAGCTCCGACGAAGGCGTTGCTCGCCACGATCCGCCCGTTCGCGATCGTGAGTACGTCGACGACCGTTGCGTCGTACCGTTCGCTGCCGGGGTGGCGGAGGTAGCAGATCAGCGCAGGCCGGCCGTTCGCGGCGGACGGGAACGTGCGCCAGTCGAGGGGACGGCCGAGGAACTCGGCGGCCGCCTCGCGGCCCACGACCGGGGGATCCGGCGGCATGGTGATGCGGACGTCCTCGGCCAGCAACTCCCGGAAGCCGGCCGGATCCGTCGCGGCGGCATAACGCCGCAGGATCTCCTCGTCCGCGCTGGTCAGCGGCGGCCTACGCCAGTCCCGCGGATCACCTGGCGCATAGTGCCGGATGGTCTTCCGGGCCCGCTGGATCAGACTGTTCACCGCCGGTACGGCGAGTTCGAGCCCGTCGGCGATCTCGGCCGGGGTCCAGCCGGAGACGTCACGCAGTACGAACGCCGCTCGCTGCCGCGGCGGCAGGTACCTCAGCGCGGCGATCAGCGCGAGCTCGATGGTCTCCCGGGCCGCCACGTCCGACGGCGGGTCCCCGCCCAGTAGCGAGTCGGGATACGGGCCGATCTCGGTGGACCACTCCATCGGGTCGCCGACCGGCAGGGTCCGCCGCTCCGCTGCCTTCCGGTGGTCGAGGTAGACGTTGGTGGCGATCCGGAAGAGCCAGGTCCGGAGGGACGCCCGTCCTTCGTACTGCGCGCGGGAGCGCCAGCCCCGCAGAAAGGTCTCCTGGACGAGGTCGTCCGCGTCCGCGACATTCCCGGTCAGGCGGTAGCAGTGCGCGTGCAACGGCCGCCGGTGCTCCTCGAACGCTTCCCGGAACCACGCCTCGTCCGCGGTGCTCGCCATCCGCTCGGACCTCCTCCCGCCCGCCGGGTACGCCGTCGCGGAGAAAGTGCGATGACGATCCGCCTGGTCGCTCGTCCGTATTCATAACACCTGACGACTACACCTGGAGGAACCCATGACCGCACTGCCGCCGATTGTCGACCGCGAGACCTGGTGCCGCGAACGCCGTACCCTCCTCGATCGGGAGAAGGCCCACACCCGCGAGGGCGACGCGATCGCGGCGGTACGGCGCCGGCTGCCGATGACCGAGGTCGACGCCTCCGTCACCCTGATCGGGGAGAGCGGCCCGGTGTCCTTCCTGGACGTTTTCGACGGCCGCGATCAGCTGATCGCGTACAAGCACATGTGGCACACCGGCGCGGGGATCGAAGGCCAGTGCGTGGGCTGCACCGCGAGCATCTTCGACGTCCACGACGCGAGCTACCTGAACCATCGGGGCGTGTCGTTCGCCATCTTCTGCGAGGGACCGTGGGAGGAGATCGCGCCGTTCCGCGAGTTCATGGGCTACACGTTGCCGTGGTACTCGATGCTCGGCGTCGACGACCGCGGCGTCGGACCCGGCCTCATCGACGAGCCGGGCAACATCGCCTGCTACCTGCGCGACGGCGAGCGCGTCTTCCTCACCAACGAGATTGTAGGCCGCGGCGTCGAAACGACCATGCTGCAGGCCCACCTGCTCGACCTCACGGTCTACGGCCGCCAAGAAGCCTGGGAAGACTCTCCCGCCGGCTGGCCCCAACACCCCACCGCCACCTGGTGGACGAAATCCGGCCGCCCCGTCCCCCAATGGACCAGGCCAGGTGATCTCTCCACATGATGTGCTCCTCGGAGGTTCGGAGTTGTGGGTCCTGGTGGTGAGCGGGGCTGCCGCGGATTGCGGCATCGGCACGGCAGCCCCGCCGCTTGTGGCTTCGAGTCAGTCGCGGGGGTCGTACGGTCGGTCTGTCGGGTCGGCCGTCTCGTTCTCGGGTATCCGATCGCAGCGGACCTGATCGTTCGGATAGAGAACCCTCAGTACAGACGCGTATTGCTCGGCCAGTTCGATCGGCGCGATGCGGCTTGCTATCACGACATCGCCGCGGACGACGCGCACGCGCCAATAACGCCGCGCGGTCACAGCGCTGAGGTTCGTGCTAGTTCGTTCGTCACGGACAGATCGCCGAACTGTTGGCGAGCAACTGCCTCGTAACGGGCCGAGTCGTGCAGGTCTCCGATCCAGTCCGTTATCAGGTGTTCGCCAAGCCACAGGCGCACGCGTCTCCACTCGGTTTCACGCTCCCCGTTTGCCGCCGTCGTTCGCACTGCGCTCTCCCACCTCTATGCGTTCGCCGTCGAGATGGCGCTCTCCACGTAGCCATCCTTCGAACGCCGGCCGACTCTGTTCGGGGCAACGCCGGACGTACTCTGCGATCTCGTCCTCGCTCAGGTCGTTCACATCCGTCGCCCCTCCTGTAACCAGCTCGTCGCGTACCGTAGATAGTGGTGCAGACTTGGTTGCCTGAACTGCCACAGAACCGTCACAGCCGCCCGTGCGTCGGAGGAGTGGGCCATGAGCGAAACGAAGGCCACGAGGATCGGTCGTCGAATCGCTGAACTGCGGAAGATTCACGGAGCGACGCAGGTCGGCCTGGCTCAAAAGGCGAACGTGTCCGAATCGGCGATCCGGAAGATCGAGGCGGGCGACCGGGCGGCTTCGCCGGCCATGGTCGCTGCTCTCGCCCGAGCCCTGAACGTCAACATCACGGACATCACCGAGCAGCCGTACGGCGCCTGGAATGCAAGCCCGGAGTCTGACCAGGCAGCTGTTCCCGCCTTGCGTCAGGCACTGGTCGAGGGCGATGACCCGGACTTGGACGTCCCTCGACGTAGCCTCGCCGAACTTCGGGTTGACGTCGCCAAGCTCAAGGAGTGGGACCGCCGCACCGAACATGCCGCGGTGATTCGCGCGCTTCCGGACTTGCTCAGGCATCTCCATCGCGCTCACAACGACGCGTCGACGGCCGAGAGTCCGGTCGCGGCGGAGTTGTTGGCGTCGACCTACTGTTTCGCCGTGATCGGGCTCTACCGGCTGGGCCACCTGGATCTGGCACACCTTGCGGACGAGCGTGCTCGCCGACTTGCGGACCGCGGGAACGACCCGCTGAGGTCAGCAACCGCGGAATGGCACCACGCACTGATATTGCTCTGCGACGGGTCCTATCGTGCCGGGTTGCGGGCCATCAGCCGGGCCCAGGAGGTAGTTGGCGAGGCGCCGGACATCGAGGCCGCGCAGGCCTTGCGAGGAGCTCTGCACCTCCGCGGATCAATCCTTGCCGCACGAATGACCGATACCGACCTGGCGGACGCATACCTTGCCGACGCCGAACGGCTAGCTGCTCCGAAACAGGAAGCGGCGAACTACTACGGGACCAAGTTCGGCCCGACCAACGTCGATATCCACCGTGTGGCCGTACCCGTCGAAATGGCCGACGGCACGACCGCCGTCGCTCGGGCTGCCAAGATCAAGCTCCCGGTCGACACTGCGCCGAGTCGATCCGGTCACTACTGGATCGACCTGTCCCGGGGTTGGCTTCTGCATGGTGATCGTCGGCGGGCCCTGGAGGCGCTCAACATTGCTCGTGGAATCGCTCCGTTGCTCACCCGGTACCACCCTCAGGTTCATGAGACCGTACAGTCGCTGGCGATCAGCGACTCGCGGATGACTGTCAGCCTTGCTCGCTTCGCGGCTTGGTGCGGCATTCGCACCTAGCATCGGAGAGTTCCGACCATGAGTGCGCAGCAGCCGCCCGTCCTCTATGCGATCGTCACTGGGTCTCCTGCGGCGAGGGATGTCGGGAAGTTGGTGGATCTCGCGCAGGCCGATGGGTGGGAGGTGTGTGTGATCGCATCTCCCAACGGGCGTCAGTTCATCGATGTCGACGCGTTGGCGGCGAAGACCGGCCATCAGGTGCGTAGTTCGTACAAGGATCCTGATGCTCCGGATGTGCTGCCGGCCGCGGACGCGATGATCGTTGCTCCGATCACCTGTAACAGCTTGGCGAAGTGGGCGGCGGGCATCTCGGACACGTTGCCGCTGGGGCTGCTGGTCGAGGCGGTGGGAAAGGGGCAGCCGGTGGTCGCGATGCCGTTCTCGAACTGGGCGCAGATCGGATTTCCTGCTGTGCAAGAGGCGATGGCGAAGCTGTCCGGCTGGGGCGTGACGGTGCTGGTCGGCGACGAGGTCTACAAGCAGCACGATCCCGGGACAGGGGAACGGTACATCCATCTGTTTCCTTGGCAGCTTGCCTGGGATGCGCTGCTGGCTCATCCAGCCGGCCAGAACACGCGGGAGACACCGTGAACCGGTGGGTTTGAACAGGTTATTGCGTGTTCAAGCGCGCTGGACGGTGTGCGGGCCAACGACTCGTGACCACTGTGGTCCACGCGTCGGCGACGCTGCGGGGTCAGACCATGGTCAGTTCTTTTGGTCGTGGAGGTCGGGGCGGTGGGTGGGGGTTGTGATGTCTACGTCGATGGGTTGGGGCTTGGTGGGGGCGGTGAGTTTGCCGGAGGTGGCGGGGAGGTTGAGTTTGGAGCCGGCGAGGTCGATGTCGATGGTGGCGCCGGTGTCGTTGGGGCTGGTCCACTCGGTGTCGCTGAGGGTTACGGCGAGGCCGAGGATGCGGCCCTTGGGGATGACCTCGTCCTGGGCGCGGAGGGGGACGGTGACGGTGGTCCACTGGCCGGGGGTGAGCGGGGTGGGCTTGCTCAGGGACTTGCTGTGGGCGGCGTCGATCCAGCCGCGGGAGACGATGCCGTGGTCGGTTTCGGTGGTGAGCTTTTCGACCGTGTAGTAGCAGGCGTCGTCGTACGACGTGCTCTCACCTTCACACGTGCTGTCGTCGGTACGGCGGATGCCGGAGAACCGATCGGCCTCGCCGTAATCGATCAGCAATGGGTGGTAGCCGGCCGTTGCGAGGTGGCGCCGGGCGTCGTCGACCGATTGTGGGTCGATGCCGATGCTCACGACTTGTGTGTCGCCGAGGCGCTCCGACAGCAGGGCTGCGTTGTAACCAATGCCGGTCCCGACCTCGAGGACGGTCTCGTCGCCGGACAGGTCGAGCGCCTCGAGCATGGTCGCCATCAGACTCGGAGCCGTGGAGGACGAGGTGACGTCATCCTTGGTCACCAGGTGCGTATCCGAGTAGACCGTGCGCAGCCACTGGTCGCCTGCAGACACATCGATCTGCGCTGAACCCTCGCTGGTGTTCTGGTAGAACCGCGGAACGAAGAGATGCCTCGGCGCGGCCGCGAATGCAGCCCGCCAAGCTGCATCCGTGATCGAGCCATCCGCGGCGAGCGCCCCGACCAGCGTCCTCCGCAGTTCCGGAGCCCACTGATCGATGACCTGCTGATTCATCGGCTACTGATCTCCAGGAAGTCCGTGATCGCCGCAGCGATCGGGTCACGCAGTTGCGGGACAAATGCCACGACCCACGGCATCGCTGCCGGCCGGCTCCAGCATGCTGACGGGCAATCGATCGCGATCTCTCCACGTAGGTTCCTTCTTGAACGGCTGCATCTGACGGACCGGCTGGTGGGCGGGACCGGCGCGGATCCACGAATCGACGCGCCGGCCCCGCCTGCTCAAGTGGTGGTTCGAGTGCAGAGCACTGGGGTGTGCAGCGCTGCCTCGAGCTGCTTCTGGATCGCGATTGGATGGCCGAAGACCGAGAAGTGCGCGAGGCTGGGAACCGCGATCGCAGCAGCTTTGTCGTCGAGGGCAGCTGTCACAAGCGCGCTGAGAGCATCGGGTGCGGTCTCCACCCGTTCCATGAAGATCTTGCCGAGCCGGTAGTCATTCTTCTTGGCGAAGGCCGCGAAACCCGCACGGATCTCGGCCTTTTCGGCGGCAGTCATCAGGAGGTGCTCGCGGAAGTACCCGTGCAGCACCGGCAGGTCTCTTGCTGCATCCGAGTCAGGTGCGTCCTTGGCCATGCTCTCACCATGACGGGTAGCCGTGTGGTTACGGACTGTTCGCGTGTATTCCCCGGGAAGAGGCGACAGGAATACGGACCACGGGGGACACTCGGTTTGTGACGTTCGGCGAGCGGGTGCGTGAGTATCGCGACCATCGGGGTTGGTCGTTGGGGGATTTGGCGCGGGCTACGCATTACAGCCGGGGGCATTTGAGCAACGTCGAGAATGGGCGGAAGGCGCCGACGGAAGAGCTGGTGCGGGCGTGTGACCGGGCGTTGCGGGCCAAGGGTGAATTGATCGGTGCGTTCGAGGCTGAAGCGGTAGCTCGTCTGGATCTGACGCCGTGGGAGACGGCTGAGTTGGTGCAGCGGATGCAGGCGAGTGACACCACTTCTCGGACGCTCGAGACGTTGCATGCGGCCGTCGAGGAGCTGTGTTGCCAGTACAACCGGCGTGATGCGTTGGAGCTCCGACGGGAGGCGCACACCTGGCTTCAGCATGTCGCCGAGCTCCTGCATCGGCCGATCGGACTGAAGGCGCATCAGGAACTGCTGGTCGCCGGCGGATGGCTTGCACTGCTCGCTGGGTGCGTCGAGTACGACCTGGGGTTGCGTTCGGCGGCGGAGGCCACGCGTACGGCGGCTGTTCAGCTGGGCGTCGAGGCTGAGCATCACGAGATCGTCGGGTGGGGTCATGAGATGACCGCGTGGTTTGCGCTGACGCAGGGGCGGTTCAGGCAGGCGGTCGACGCTGCGCGGCGAGGACAGGAGGTCGCGAAGTTCTCCAGCGTCCATGTCCAGCTGATTGCTCAGGAGGCGAAAGCCAAGGCGCGGCTCGGCGAATCGGGTCTTGGGGAGCTGCTCGAAACGGGCCGCGCGATGCTGGAGCGCCTTCCGTACCCGGACCGGCCGGACAATCACTTCAAGGTCGATCCCGCGAAGTGGGACTACTACAGCATGGACGTCCATCGGATCGGTAGGGACAACGACCGTGCTCGCGCGCACGCGCAGACGGTCATCCGGGACAACATCGCACCGGACGGCACCGAGTTGAGTCCGATGCGGATCGCGGAGTGCCGGTTGACACTGGGGTTCGTCGCGGGACGGGAAGGCGATCTCGAGCAGGCGGTCGGGCTGGGCCTCGACGGACTCCGAGACGGTCGGCAGAGCCGAGTCCACCTGATGATGGTCGCCGGCGAGCTGGACCAGGAACTACGGTCGCGTTATCCCGCCGAGAGTTTGGTGCACGACCTGAGCGAGGCACTCCGGGCAGTCTGACGGCAGCGACCTGGTGTACGACGGGGGATGTCGTAGGAACCGGTGGGTTTGAACAGGTCATTGCGTGTTCAAGGGCGCTGGATGGTGTGCAGGCCGACGACTCGTGACCACTGTGGTCCACGCGTCGGCGACGCTGCGGGGTCAGACCATGGTCAGTTCTTTTGGTCGTGGAGGTCGGGGCGGTGGGTGGGGGTGGTGATGTCTACGTCGATGGGTTGGGGCTTGGTGGGGGCGGTGAGTTTGCCGGAGGTGGCGGGGAGGTTGAGTTTGGAGCCGGCGAGGTCGATGTCGATGGTGGCGCCGGTGTCGTTGGGGCTGGTCCACTCGGTGTCGCTGAGGGTTACGGCGAGGCCGAGGATGCGGCCCTTGGGGATGACCTCGTCCTGGGCGCGGAGGGGGACGGTGACGGTGGTCCACTGGCCGGGGGTGAGCGGGGTGGGCTTGCTCAGGGACTTGCTGTGGGCGGCGTCGATCCAGCCGCGGGAGACGATGCCGTGGTCGGTTTCGGTGGTGAGCTTTTCGACCGTGTAGTAGCAGGCGTCGTCGTACGACGTGCTCTCGCCTTCACACGTGCTGTCGTCGGTACGGCGGATGCCGGAGAACCGATCGGCCTCGCCGTACTCGATCAGCCGGGCAGTGATCGGCGTGGTCGTGGAGTCGGCCTTGATCTTCAGCGTGACGGACGCGCTGCCGCTGATCCGGATCGGGGCGGGCAGCGGCGCGGACAGGAACATCTGCCGGCCGGCGATCACCTCGGACGGGTCGGAGACGATGTCGTCCTCGGTCAGCTCCGGGTCGTCGGTGACGGTGACCGTTCCCTTGCCGGGGGCACCTAGTTTGCCGGCGGCCAGCGGGACGCCGACGGTGCGGTTCACGGCCGGCCAGGTCTTGTAGTCGCGCCAGACGTCGGGGGCCGTCTCGATCGAGGCCATCGGCTCCTTCATGACGCCGTTCTGCAGGCCCTGCAGCCAGTAGTCGAACCACTTGTGCAGCTCGTCGACCCACTCGTCCCGGCGGAACTCGAACGGGTCGACGTGGTCCTCGAGGCCGAGCCACAGCTTGCGCGGCACCTTGTTCTTGGCGAGTGCGGTCCACCACTGCGAGAAGTGGTTGGTCTGCACGTTGTAGTCACTCAGCCCGTGCGTGATGAAGACCGACGCCTTCACCTTGGACGCGGTCCGCAGGTAGTCCCGCTCGGCCCAGAACGACGTGTAGTCGCCGGTCTCGTCGTCGTCGTTGTCCCCGAGGTCCGCGCGGACGGCGTCGCAGGCGGGCGAGTCGTGGCCGACATAGCTGCCGAGCCACGGCATGTAGTCGTCGGAGTACGGCACGCCGCCGGAGCGGGTGTAGTCGTACCAGGAGGAGATCGCGGAGATCGGGACGATCGTCTTCAGGCCGTTGACGCCGGTCGCGGCGACTCCGTTGGCCAGCGTGCCGTCGTACGACTTGCCGATCATGCCGACCGCGCCGCTGGACCAGGTCGCCTCGACGTCCTGGCCGTCCGCGGTGTGCGCGGTGTTGCGGCCGTTCAGCCAGTCGATCACGGCGACGACCGAGTCGATCTCGTCCTTGCCGCCGACGTCGCCGCAGCCGGTCGACCGGCCGGTGCCGACGATGTCGACGCCGACGACGGCGTACCCGCGCGGGACGAAGTAGTTGTCGTAGAACAACGGCATCTTCTGGATGACGCCGTTCTCGTCGTACGTCTTCTTCTCGCTCTCGTTGCCGCGGCCGCAGCAGGAGTAGTACGGCGACGCGTCCATGATGACCGGGATCCGCAGGCCGGACTGGTCGGTCTCCCGGGGCCGGACGATGTCGACGGCGACGACGTCGTTCTTGCCGTCGGAGTCGGTGTCCATGTTGGTGTCGACGTAGACGGACTCGCGCAGCGCGTCGGAGTAGTCGTAGATCGGCTGCGTGCTCTTGTGCGCGGCATCGACGTACGGCGGCGCCCCTGGGGCCCCCGCGGATGCGCCGGGAGGCGGCGCACTGGGGTCGTCCGGCATCCGAGCAGCCGTCGCGGTACCGGTGACGGTACCCAGGCTGAGCACGGTGGACGAGACCAGGATCGTCACCCTGGCGCGGACGGTCGTCATGGCTGGGAAGGCTAGTCACTCCGGAGGTCCAACGCCAGGTTCTGCCGAGATTGGCAAGCACTTCCCTGCCACACAGAGTAGTGATGGACTGGTTCCGATAAGGTGACGGCCACCACCCAGGGGGAGCGTACGGAAGGGTAGGCCAGTGAATCTGCGAGCACCGGTGACATTGCTGGACGTGGCGCAGCGCGCGGGTGTGTCGGTCGCGACCGCTTCCCGCGTGCTCAACGGCGGGGACCGGGTTCCCCGTCCTGAGCTGCAGGAACGGGTCAAGGCCGCCGCGGACGAGCTCGGGTACACGCCGAACGCGCAGGCCCAGGCGCTGGCCAAGTCGTCGACGAACGTGGTCGGCATCCTGGTGCACGACATCGAGGACCCGTACTTCGCGGCGATCGCGAACGGGGTGATGCGGGCGGCCGACGAGCGCGGCCTGCTGGTGATGATGGCGAGCACGTTCCGTGACGCGGATCGCGAGATTGCTTACCTCTCGTCGCTGCGGGCCCAGCGCGCCCGGGCCGCGGTGATGATCGGCAGCCGGCGGACCGATCCCGACAGCCTGGCCCGGACGGCGAACGAGGTCGAGACGTTCCTGAATTCCGGCGCCGGCCTGGCGCTGGTCAGCCAGTCCGGGATGCCGGCGCACACCATCGAGCCGGACAACCGCTCCGGCGCGGCCGAGCTGGCCCGGTCGCTGGTCGGCCTCGGCTGGCGGAAGTTCGCCGTACTCGGTGGGCCGGACACACTGGCGACCGCCAAGGACCGGCGGGAGGGTTTCGTGGCCGGGCTGGCGGAGGCCGGGCTGCAGCCGGTCGCGGTCGAGGCCGGTGAGTTCACCCGGGACGGCGGGCACGTGGCCGCCGGGGAGTTGCTGGACCGCAAGGTCGACGTGGACTGCGTGTTCGCGGTGAATGACGTGATGGCGGTCGGCGCGATGTCTGCGTTGCGGGCGCGCGGAGTCGACGTACCTAAGGATCTCGGGGTGGCCGGGTTCGACGACATCGCGACGCTGCGGGACGTGTGGCCGGGGCTGACCACGGTCCGGCTGCCGCTGGAGCAGATGGGCCGCCGGGCGCTCGAGCTGGCCATCGCGGGCGGCGAGGCGACCACCGAGACGTTCAAGGCCGAGGTCGTCCTGCGGGAGAGCACCGCCCGGGCCTGAGGGCGTCTGGGGACTCTGAAATATGCTCACGGGGTGACCGTCTCCGAGATCTTCGACGCGTCGGCCTGGAAGCAGGTGGACGGGTTCGACCTGACCGACATCACCTACCACCGCGCGGTCGACGCCGGGGTGGTGCGGATCGCGTTCGACCGGCCCGAGGTGCGCAACGCGTTCCGGCCGCACACCGTGGACGAGCTGTACCGGGTGCTCGACCACGCGCGGATGTCGACCGACGTCGGCTGCGTGCTGCTGACCGGCAACGGGCCGTCGCCGCGGGACGGCGGCTGGGCGTTCTGCTCCGGCGGCGACCAGCGGATCCGCGGCAAGGACGGTTACAAGTACGCCGAGGGGACGACGGCCGAGTCCATCGACCCGGCCAAGGCGGGCCGGCTGCACATCCTCGAGGTGCAGCGGCTGATCCGCTTCATGTCGAAGGTGGTCATCTGCGTGGTCCCGGGCTGGGCCGCCGGTGGAGGGCACAGCCTGCACGTGGTCGCTGACCTGACGCTGGCGTCGGCGGAGCACGCGCGGTTCAAGCAGACCGACGCGGACGTTGCGTCGTTCGACGGCGGGTTCGGGTCGGCCTACCTGGCCCGGCAGGTCGGGCAGAAGTTCGCCCGGGAGATCTTCTTCCTCGGCGACGAGTACAGCGCCGAGGACGCCTACCGGATGGGCATGGTGAACAAGGTCGTGCCGCACGCCGAGTTGGAGGCGACGGCGCTGGAGTGGGGCACGAAGATCTGCGCCAAGTCGCCGACCGCGCAGCGGATGCTCAAGTACGCGTTCAACCTGATCGACGACGGCCTGGTCGGCCAGCAGTTGTTCGCCGGCGAGGCGACGCGGCTGGCCTACGGCACCGACGAGGCCGCCGAGGGCCGCGACTCCTTCCTGGAGAAGCGCCCGGCCGACTGGTCGCCGTACCCGTACGCGTTCTGATCTATCTTTAGCCGGCAGCGGACGACTCGAGCGGCCGGATGCTCGTCGCTTCCGCGAAAGCCCAGGTGTCCGTGTACTGCTGCCACCGCACGACCTTGCCGTGCTCGATGTCCCAGACATGGACGACCTGCACGTTCAAGTCCCGGCCCGTGGGCTGCACAGTGGCGGTGTAGCGCCCTTGCATGACGACCGTGTCACCGCAGGCGTGCAGTCGCTCGACCTCGATCCGGAACGTGTCCCCGAACAGTTCGGGGAAGCGGGCGAACACTCGAGCCACGATCTGATCGTGGCCGTAGATCGGTTCACCCGGCCACAGCGTCACGTGCTCGGCCTCGTTCCATTCCACCTGCGGATCGAGCATCCCCAGCATCTCAGGCAGGTCACCGCGCGCGAATGCGTCGTAGATCGTGCGCACCAAGTGAGTCTGATCGGACATAGCTCCCCCTCCTGACCGCCACCCCAGCGGTACCCCGGCGTGAATGCGCCGTCCTTCGAGTGTCGGCCCGGGTGCCGGTGATTTGAAGGTCTCGCCTCTGCCTGCCGTCGTTCATAACAGTGATGGCTGAGTAATTCTCAGAGACTTCTGTGCGAAGTCGTGACAGTTCGCGGGAGGAGGCTTACGGTCGGGCGGTATGGACAACCTCTCCCGTCGTGGGTTGCTCAGTGGTGCCGGCGCTGTTCTCGCCGCCGGTGCGCTGGGCACATCCACCGCCTCCGCCCGCCCGGTCCGTAGTCTCGGCCTGCCGCCGACGAAGCGCTTCTCCTTGGACGGCCCGGGTGGTGAACTCTTCCGCGGCAAGCCGCTGGCCGACGTCACCGTCATGCAGTCGCTCGCGTTCGACGGGCTGAACCAGCGGCTCTACACCGGCCAGCTACGGTCGGGCAGGCCGGGCACGAGTGGCGACCTCACGCTGACCCAGTTGAGCCTGACCGGCGAGGTCCTCGGGCGGATGTACCTGCTCGGGTACGGCCATGCTGTGTCGATCGGCGCCGAGTCTGTCGGGCGTACGACGTACCTCTGGACCGAGACCGACGTGGATACGGCCAACGCGCGGGCGGCAGATCGCCCGCTTCCGGTGGCAGAACGGGCTGACGTTGACCAAGGACTCACCAGGACTGCGGAAGTGGAAACCGGTGGAGGCGGGCAGCGTGTTCACGCCGTCGGTGGACCAGCGCTACGACCGGCTCGGTGTGCGCTACTCGTTGCCGGACGGCATGCACATCAACGTGTACTCGCTGGCCGCTGCCCGGGCGGGCAACTTCTCGAACCCGCTCGTGTCCTTCAAGCAGCCGGCGATGACGGCCGGAATCGACTTCCAGGGCTGGGCGCTGCACGGCTCGTACGCCTACCTCTGGGAGGGCGAGGCGTACGCCGGGGCGCCCGATCCAGCGTTGGCGACGTCGAAACTCTGGTGCTACGACATGAACTCCGGCCAGGTCGTCGAATCGGCTCGCGTCCTGGACGCCCCGGACCTCACCCACCGCGAGGCCGAAGGTGTCGGCGTCTACACCGACCCCTACGGCCGCTCCCGCCTCTGCTTCGGCTTCGCCTCCGGAGTCGCCGGCGACCGCCGAGCCAACCTCTTCTACCGCAGCCGACTCATCTGACACCACGATCCCGTTCGTTGCCTCCTGCAACGGCAACGGTCATAGCCCCGGCTACCTTTCTTACTGGGCGACGCCGTAGAGGCGGTCGCCGGCGTCGCCCAGGCCACTACTTCTGACAACTTCTTTCTTTCTTTCTTTCTCATTGCGCAACGCCGTACAGCCGGTCGCCGGCGTCGCCCAGGCCGGGGACGATGTAGCCCTTGTCGTTCAGGTGGGAGTCCATGCCGGCGATGACGAGGTTGCACGGTACGGCGAGCTCGGCCAGTTCGCGCTCGATCCGCTCGACGCCTTCGGGGGCGGCCAGCAGGCAGATCGCGGTGATGTGGTCGGCGCCGCGGTCCACCAGGAACTGGATCGCCGCGGCCAGCGTGCCGCCGGTCGCCAGCATCGGGTCGAGCACGTAGCACTGGCGCCCGTGCAGGTCCTCCGGCAGTCGCTCGGCGTACGTCGACGCGGTCAGCGTCTCCTCGTTCCGGATCATCCCGAGGAACCCGACCTCCGCGGTCGGCAGCAGCCGGCTCATCCCCTCCAGCATGCCGAGACCGGCGCGCAGGATCGGCACCACGAGCGGCTTCGGCGCAGTCAGCTTCACGCCCTCCGCCTCAGCGACCGGGGTCTGGACAGTGACCGGCCCGGTGCGGACGTCCCGCGTCGCCTCGTAGGCGAGCAGCGTGACGAGCTCCTCGGTCAGCCGCCGGAAGGTGGGCGAGTCCGTGCGCTCGTCCCGCAGCGCGGTGAGCTTGTGGGCGACGAGCGGGTGGTCCACGACGAGGATCTGCATGGCCGGAACGGTACCGTCGGCGATTCGCGGCGGGAAAGCGCGCTCGCTGCCAGACTTGAAAGTGCACCGGATATGCCCTGCTCGCCCCAACAGGAGCACGCCGATGACCGAGAGCGCCGGTAAGTCGCCCGATCAGCTGGACCGGCTCCGCCGGCGTGCCGCCTTCCTGCGGGAGTTGGAGGAGGCCAAGGCGCTCAGAGACCGGATCGCGCCGCGCCGAGCCCGGGTCCGGCAGCTCCGGGAGGCTATGCGCAGAGCGACGTACCATCACTGATGGTTAGGGGTACTGATGACCGGGGCGGTGGGGTGGGAGTAAGCATCTGATACCGCGTCGAAACCCGAAAACCTCCCGTGCGGGGCGCTTCTCTGCGACGATGAACCGGTGTCTGATGCCACGGCAGGGCCGATGACCACCGACCTCGACTTCGCGGTAGCCGCCTACACCGAGGACGGAGTCTGGAACGTCACACCGCTGGTGCTGCGCGGTGAAGCCGACCTGTCCACCCTGGTGTCCGCGCTCCGGCGCTACCCGGGTGAGGCCGGCGTGCTGGGGATGATCTCGGTCGACGAGGACTTCTTCGTCCTGCTCCGGGTGATCGGCGGCCGGGCCCGGCTGCTGATCTCCGACGTCACCGCGGCCACCGAGTGGCCGCTGGCCCGGCAGGTGGTCGACGAGCTCGACATCCCGCTGGCCGATGACGACGACGAGCAGGTGCCGGCCGGTGACCTGGCGATCATCGCCGACCTCGGGATGAGCGCGATGGACCTGGGCGCGCTGTGCGACGACGTCGACCTCTACCCCGAGGAGATGCTCGAGGAGATCGCCGAGACGCTTGGGTTCGGCAACCAGTTCCACGAGGCGATCGAAGCCGTTGGTTAGCCCGGCGGTGCAGCGCGAGTGGGTGCGGCTGATGACGCTCGCGCTGGCGGAAGGCGAGAAGGCGCTTCCGGACGTGCCGATCGGGGCGGTCGTGGTGGACGCCGACGGCGCGGTGATCGGCCGCGGTCACAACGAGCGGGAGACCACCGGCGACCCGACCGCGCACGCCGAGATGGTCGCGATCCGGGAGGCCGCCCGGCACGTCGGCGAGTGGCGGCTGACCGGCTGCACGCTGGTGGTCACGCTGGAGCCCTGCACGATGTGCGCGGGCGCGATCGTGCTGTCCCGGCTGGAGCGGCTGATCTTCGCGGCGTACGACGAGAAGGCCGGCGCGGTGGGGTCGCTGTGGGACGTGGTCCGGGACCGCCGGCTGAACCACCGGCCCGAGGTGATCGGCGGCGTGATGGCCGACGAGGCGGGTGCGCGGCTGCGCGATTTCTTTATCGGGCACAGACCTTGATAAGGTCACCGGCGGTGGCGTGTCCGAGCGGCCGAAGGAGCGCGCCTCGAAAGCGCGTGACGGGCAACCCCCGTCCGAGGGTTCAAATCCCTCCGCCACCGCCATGCGATTGGATGGTTCCGCACGGAGTGTGGGACCATCCAGTCGCATATCAAGTGCTGTGGGATTTGGGAGGAGCCTGCGACGGTTCCCTCCGCCACCGCCAACCACCCTTTAGGGTGGAGCACGACCGGAGACCCTGATGCTGTGTGATGCGTCAGGGTTTTCGTCTCTCGGGACCTGATGCGGGAGAGGGCCCCACGTGGACGTTGCGGAGCTGGACCGGATTCTGCTGGCCGGGGCGGCCGTGCTGCTGGTCGCGATCGTCGCGATCCGGCTGACCGGGCGGCTCGGGCTCCCGTCGCTGCTCATCTACCTGCTGATGGGCCTGCTGCTCGGCGAGGCCGGGCCAGGTGGGATCCAGTTCGAGAACGCCGAGCTCGCGCACGCCCTCGGGTTCGCCGCGCTGGTGGTGATCCTGACCGAGGGTGGCCTGACCACCCGGTGGAACGAAGTCCGGCCGGTCATGCCGCTGGGCGTCGTACTGGCCACGGTCGGGGTCGCGGTCAGCGTGGGGGTCGTCGCCTGCGTGGCGCACTACGTCCTCGGGCTGGACTGGCAGACCGCCGTACTGATCGGAGCGGTCACGTCACCGACCGACGCGGCGGCCGTGTTCTCGGTACTGCGGAGGGTGCCGATCAAACCGCGGTTGCGGGGGGCCCTGGAGGCCGAGTCCGGTCTGAACGACGCTCCGACCGTGCTCCTGGTCACCCTGGTCAGCACCGGCGAGGTCGGCGAGAAGGGCCTGCTGTACTTCTCCGGCCTGGTGATCTACGAGCTCGTGGTCGGCGCCCTGTTCGGGTTCCTGATCGGCTGGGTCAGCGTCGGCGTGATCCGTCGGGTCGCGCTCGGCTCGGCCGGCCTCTACCCGCTGGCCGTCCTGTCGGTGGCGATCATCTCGTACGCCGGTGGCGCCGTACTGCTGCACGTGTCGGGGTTCGCCGCCGTCTACGTGACCTCGCTGATCCTCGGGCGGGCCGAGTTGCCGCACCGGATGGCGACCCGGTCGTTCGTGGACGGGATCGCCTGGCTGGCCCAGATCGGGCTGTTCGTGATGCTCGGGCTGCTGGCCTCGCCGGACCGGATCGGGTGGGACGACGTCGGAGTCGCGCTGGTGATCGGGATCGCGGTGACGGTGGTCGGCCGGTTCGCCTCGGTGGCGGTGTCGGCGGCGCCGTTCCGGATGCCGTGGAACGACCAGGCGTTCATCTCCTGGGCGGGGCTGCGCGGGGCAGTCCCGATCGTCCTGGCGACGATTCCGCTGGCCGAGGGGGTTCCGAACTCGGACCGGGTGTTCGACGTGGTCTTCGTGCTGGTGCTGCTGTTCACGCTGCTCCAGGGCCCGTCGCTGCCGTGGGTGGCGAAGCGCCTCAGGGTCCTGGACGAGAACGCGGCGTACGAGGTGGACATCGACGTGGCGCCGCTGGAGTCGCTCGGTGCCGACATGCTCCAGGTGCACGTGCCCAGCGAGTCCCGCCTGGCCGGTGTCGAGATCGGCGAGTTGCGGCTGCCGGGCGGGGTCTCGGTCTCGCTGGTCATCCGCGGCGACCGCGCCTTCGTCCCCGACCTGCGGACGGTGCTCCGGGCCGGGGATTCACTCCTCGTGGTCGCACCCAGCCCGCTCCGGGACCAGGCCGTACGGCGGCTCCGCGCCGTCTCCCGGGCCGGCCGCCTGGCCGGCTGGTTCGGGGAACGCGGCCGGGAACCCCGCTGATCAGTTCGGGTTCTGGCCCGAGGGGATCGGCTGCGGGGTGTGGATCACCGGGAGGCAGACGGTGGAGTCCGGCGGGACGGTGACCGAGGCCGGCCCCTTCGGCTTGAGGGAGGTGTAGCCGCCGCCGACGACCAGGTCGACGGTGTGGTCGGTACGGCCGTCGCCGATGATCAGGGCCGTCTGCCGGAGCTGGCCGGCCAACAGCAGCAGCTCGGGGGAGTTGTCGGCCGAGCCGCGGATCGCGACGACGTCGATCTTGTCGCCCTTCGGCTCGTTGGCGATCTTCGCGACGTGGAATCCGCGCTTCCTCAGCACCTCGGCGACCGCGGCCGCCGTCCCCGCCTTGGCGCCGCCGTTGTAGACGTTCACCACGACCTGCTTGGGCACCAGCCGGTTGTTCGGCAGCTTCTGCTCGACGCAGGTCGGTTCGGCGCTGCTGTTGATCAGCGAGTTCCAGCCCCACCAGGCGCCGCCGACCAGCATCCCGAGCAGGATCACCATCGTGATCGGCGTCCGCCAGCGGATACGTGAGTGCGGCCGCGGTTGCGGATGGATCGCGGTCATCGGCTCAACCCCCCGTGAGCAGCCATGTTTCAGTCCACGACCAGGACCCTGGCGTGTAGTACCGAACGCTGCTGCAGCGCGGCCCGGAGGGCCCGGTGCAGCCCGTCCTCGAGGAACATCTCACCCTTCCACTCCACGACGTGCGCGAACAGGTCGCCGTAGAAGGTGGAGTCCTCGTCGAGCAGCGCGTTCAGGTCAAGGGTGCCCTTGGTCGTGACGAGCTCGTCCAGCCGCACCTGCCGTGGCGGCAGCGACGACCAGTCCTTCGGCTTGAGCCCGTGGTCCGGGTACGGCCGTTCCTCCCCGACGCGCTTGAAGATCACCCCTCGAAGTCTAGCGGGGGAACAGGTCGTGCGAGAGGTCGTGAATGTCACCGGAACAGACCGGAGTGGCGGCACAACCTTTTGGGCACGATCAGCGTCACTAGGGGCAGGGAGAGGTGGGGCGTCTCCGCGCGGCCCACGGATTGGGGGGTAAACCGCATGCGAATTCTTTCCAAACTCGGCGTCGCCGCCGCCACCGTCACGCTGGTCGCGGCCGGTACGGCGCTGCCGGCCGACGCGATCACCGTGACCCAGGCCAAGGCCGCCCAGACCCGGCTGAACAAGCTCGGCTGCGCCGCCGGCCCGGTGGACGGCCGGATCGGCTCGATGACCAAGGCCGCCACGGTCCGGTTCCAGTCCGCCAACCGGCTCAGCCAGAACGGTTCGCCGACCGGGACGACGTACACCCGTTTGATGGCGAGTACGGCGAAGCGCTGTGACGTCCGCCCGGTCCCGGCCCGGTCCGGCAGCGGCCGCCGGATCGTCATCAGCCAGTCGCAGAACTGGGTCTGGCTGATCGATGCCCGCGGCAAGGTCGTCCGGCAGGGCGGGATCATCGACAACCCGCGGTACCTGCGGGCCGGGACGTACACCAGCGGCTCGAAGTGCGGCCGGGCGGCCCGGATCCGGAGGAACACCGACGGCGGATCGCTGTACCTGAACAACTTCGTCCGATTCGCCCCGTGCGGGATCGGTTTCCACCAGATCCCGACCTACAAGTCGAACGGCCGGCAGATCCACGCCGACTGGCTGCTCGGGACGAACTACAAGGCCTCGCACGGCTGCATCCGGGTGTCGGCCTCGATGTCGGCGACGATCTGGTCGTTCACGGCCAAGTCGGTCCGCGTCGTCGTGATGCGCTGATCGGGGTGCAGGCCGACAGGACGTGTACGTCCATGGCCGGCCACTGCCGGTCTGAGCCGAGCGGGGAACCGCGCGTGACCGGCGGACACCTCCTGTCGAGCCGCACCAACGGCCCTCGAAGAAGCACTAGCATGCGCAGCGGGTAGTTCCGTCAATCGGGGAAAGGCACGCTGACATGGCCGAGAATGCCGACGTCGTGGAGACCGTCAAGCAGGGGTACGCGTTCGAGGGGGCCGCGATCGAGCTCGGCGCGCTGCTGGCCGGAGACGAGCCCAAACCCGAGGCGGCGGTCCGGATCCCGCTGGCGATGGTGAACCGGCACGGCCTGGTCGCAGGCGCTACCGGCACCGGCAAGACCAAGACGCTGCAGCTGATGGCCGAGCAGTTGTCCGCCGCCGGGGTCTCGGTGTTCGCCGCCGACATCAAGGGTGACCTGTCCGGCATCTCGCAGCCGGGGCAGGAGAGCGAGAAGCTGCTGGCCCGGACCAAGACGATCGGCCAGGAGTGGACCGCGACCGGGTTCCCGACCGAGTTCTACGCGCTCGGCGGCCAGGGCACCGGTGTCCCGATCCGGGCCACCATCACGTCGTTCGGGCCGGTGCTGCTGTCCAAGGTGCTCGGGCTCAACGACGTCCAGGAGTCCTCGCTCGGCCTGATCTTCCACTACGCCGACAAGCAGGGCCTGACGCTGCTCGACCTGAAGGACCTGCGCTCGGTCATCACGCACCTGACCAGCGACGAGGGCAAGGCGGACCTGAAGGAGCTCGGCGGGCTGTCCGCCGCGACGGCCGGCGTGATCCTGCGGGCGCTGATCGGGTTCGCCGACCAGGGTGCCGAGGCGTTCTTCGGCGAGCCCGAGTTCGACACCGCGGACCTGATGCAGGAGCGCGACGGCAAGGGCGTCATCTCGCTGCTCGAGCTGCCGAACCTGCAGGACCGGCCGGCGCTGTTCTCCACCTTCCTGATGTGGCTGCTGGCCGACCTGTTCGACGACCTGCCCGAGGTCGGCGACGTGGACAAGCCGAAGCTGGTGTTCTTCTTCGACGAGGCGCACCTGCTGTTCAACGACGCGTCGAAGGCGTTCCTGGAGTCGATCGCGCAGACCGTCCGGCTGATCCGGTCGAAGGGGGTCGGCGTCTTCTTCGTCACCCAGACGCCGAAGGACGTGCCGGACGAGGTGCTCGCGCAGCTCGGCTCCCGGGTGCAGCACCAGCTCCGGGCGCACACGCCGAACGACGCCAAGGCGCTGAAGGCGACGGTGTCGACGTTCCCGAGCTCGTCGTACGACCTGGAGGAGGTGCTCACCCAGCTCGGCATCGGCGAGGCGGTCGTCACGGTGATGAACGAGAAGGGCGCGCCGACGCCGGTCGCCTGGACCCGGTTGCGGGCACCGCTGTCGCTGATGGCGCCGGCCACCGCCGAGCAGCTGACCGCCGCGGTGCAGGCGTCGCCGAACAACGCCAAGTACACCGAGGTGATCGACCGGGAGTCGGCGTACGAGAAGCTCGCCGCCAAGGTGCAGGCCGGGGCGGAGGCGGCCGAGGCCGAGAAGCGGGCGCAGGAGCAGGCGAAGCCGGCGCCGGAGCCTCGGCAGCGGGCGCAGAAGCAGGAGAAGTCGATGGTCGAGCAGGTGATCGGCTCGTCCGCCTTCAAGCAGTTCGCGCGCTCGGCCGGGCGGGAGATCGTCCGCGGCCTGTTCGGGGCGGCGCGGCGGCGGCGCTAGGGATTCAGTGCTCGGGATTTACCTGTCCTGCAAGGGATTCCGACGTTTGATCCTTGATCCAAACGACTGAATCATCAACCAGTGTCCATCGTTTCCACATCGTCATCCACAGCGCGCCGCCGCCGATTGGGACGAGACGCCGACTCGTCGTACGGTGTTACGCGATGGTTGCGCAGAGTAGGCGAGCGATGCGGCAATGGGCGCTGTGGACCCTGACGGTCCCGGCGTTCGCTGTTGTCGTGCTCGTCGACCTCGCCGCCGTCGGGTACGCGGTGCAGGCCTTCACCGGCCTGCCGAGCTGGGACGGCCTCGACGTGGTCTTCGCGCTGATCGCCTCGGCGCTGATCGCGGTCGAGGGCGCGCGCCGGGTGGAGAACCGGCGCCGGCGCGGTGGTGCGCTGCACAAGGACCTCGCCCCGGCCTGGATGATCGCGGCCGCCATCGTGCTTCACCCCGCGCTGGCGATCCTGGTCGCCGTACTGCTCCGGATCTGGTGGCGGATCCGGGCCGGCAAGTGCATTCCGTACCGCTGGGCCTTCTCCACTGCGGTGCACGTGCTCGCGGTCGGCTCCGCGCACGCCGCCTGCACCGCGGTGGGCGGCCTGACCGGAGGAGGCGGGCTGGGCCTGGTCGTGTCGATGGTCGCGGCCGGGATGGCGTACGTCGTCACCGACACCGTGCTCTGTGGTCTGGCGATCTCGCTGATCCTCCCGGGCAGCAGTTGGCGGGAGGCGTTCGGCGGCATGGACGACCTGTGCACCGACGCGACGGCCGCGACGCTCGGCTGCCTGCTTGCGGCGTCCTGCCTGGTCAGCCCCTGGTTCGCGTTCGTGGCGATCCCGATCACGCTGACCGCGCAGCGGGCGCTGCTGCTCACGCAGCTCGAGTCCGAGGTGCAGACCGACCCGAAGACGAGCCTGACCCGGGTCGACTGGTGGCGCCGGCGGACCGAGGAGATGCTGCGCGCCGCGCGGAACCAGAACGAGCCGATGGCAGTCCTGCTGATCGACATCGACCACTTCAAGCAGGTCAACGACCGGCACGGGCACCTGGTCGGCGACGAGGCGCTGCGCGCGGTCGCGACCATCCTGCGCAGCGCGATCCGGGCCAAGGACGTGATCGGCCGGTTCGGTGGCGAGGAGTTCGTGATCGCGCTGCCGGAGACCGGCCTCGACGACGCGACCGTGACCGCGGACCGGCTCCGCAACGCGGTCGCCGCGAGCCCGCTGGCCGCGATGTGCGCGGGCGTCCTGGACGACCCGGAGCTCGACCCGGACACCTTCCAGCTCACCGTCTCGATCGGCGTCGCCGTCTACCCCGCCGACGGCATCACCGTCGACGACCTGCTGCTGCGGGCCGACCGCGCGATGTACGCCGCCAAGGCCGCCGGTCGCAACCGCGTCCGCCTGGCCGCGGACGTCGTACCTCCGCCGCGTCCCTTGCCGACGCCGGTGCCCGCTCCCATTGACCGCCCGGCGGACCGCGATGCCGCCCCGGCCGACCACGCGGTGGCCACCGGGGCCGCGGCTCCCACCGATCGCAGCTGATCCGGCAGAACCTTTCGGCCGGGTACGGCGTCCTGTGTGTGAGGGCTGCAGGACGGAGAGGGCATGGCGAGTCCGGGGAGTCGTGACGACGACTTCACCGCCTTTGTGCTGGCCAGGTCCGCGCGGTTGGTGCACTTCGCGCGGATGCTCTGCGGCGACGCCGAACTCGCGGAGGATCTGGTCCAGACGGCGCTGGAGAAGGCCTACCTGCGCTGGGAGCGGATCGAGATGGCCGACCCGTTCGGCTACGTCCGGCAGGCCGTCGTTAACCAGCACCTGTCCTGGGTACGGCGTCGTCCCTGGCGCGAGCGGCCGAGTGGCGACGCGGTGGAGCTCGACCAGTACCTCGATGCGTCGGTGGCCGACCCGGCCGGCGCGGTGGCCCGCCGGGTGGCGATCGGCGCCGCGCTGGCGACCCTGACCCGGCGCGAGCGGACGGTCGTCGTACTGCGGTACGTCGAGGATCTGACGGAGAAGGAGACCGCCGCCGTCCTCGGGGTCGCGGTCGGCACGGTGAAGAGTGCGAACGCCCGCGCGCTGGAGAAGTTGCGCACGGCTCCGGAGTTGAGCGGCCGGTACGTAGGAGAACGAGCATGAACGACGAGCGGAGAGTCACCCCCGAGGACGACCTGCGGGCCGCCCTCGCGCCGGACGACACGATCACGCCGCTCGACCCGGCCCGGGTGATCGCGGGCGCACGCCGCCGCCGGAAGGTCCGCGGCCTCGCCACCGCGGGAGTCGCGTCGGCCGCGGTGCTCGCGATTGCGGCCGGCGGACTCCTGGCCAGCGACTGGACCCTCGGCACCTCGCCCGAGCCCGCGGACCCACCCCTGGTCGTGTCGACCGAGCCGACGCCGACGCCGACTGTGCGGCCGACACCGCTTCCGACACCTTTGGTGCCGACGCCGTCGAGTCTGACGCCCGGGTCGACCATCACGTCCGGATCAAGCGTGACCACACCCGGGCCCACCGCGTCCGACCCGCCGACCCAGGGAAGCGCCAGTACGCCGACGGTGACGAGTTGCCTGCTGGCCTCGGCCGGCGAGCCTGCCCCCGGGCCGGCCGCCAAGCAGCGCGGCATCCTGGACGGCAGCCTCATCGTCGTTGCTGACAGCAACTACTGGATGGCCTGCGACACCACCTTCCGGACGACGCCGTCGGCGCGACGGCCGGCCGAGCTGCAACGGCTGGCCGTGCAGGACAACGACGCTTTCGCGGTCGCGAACAACGTCATCGAGACCGCAGCCGGTCACCGGGACTACTTCTGGGCAGCAGGGATGCTGCCCGCCGGGGTCGCGACCGTGCGGTACAGCTTCGTCGACGGCGCGGTCGTGGATGCCAAGGTCAGCAACGGTTTCTGGATGATGCGGCACGTCTCCAGCCGGCCGCCCGGCGCCCACGACCTGGGCGATCGCGTCCGAGTGCAGTTGCTCTCGCCGACCGGCGCCGTACTGAACGACGTCCGGTTGAACTGGGGGACGCAGACCTGCGCCCAGATCACGCACGGCTGCTGAGACAGAACCTTTCCGGCCGTCGCGGGCGTCCTTCAGCCCGAACCGACCGGACGAAAGGGCAATGATGATCGAACAGGACCGGAAGCGGCGGATGGTCAGAGTGCTGGTGAGCGGACTCGCCGTCGCCGCGGTGGCCGGTGTCGCAATCGCCGGTACGGCGGTGGCTCGCAACCGGGACTCGTCAGCCGACACCGCGGCCGCGGGCGGGTCGGACACTCCGGCCGTCGCCACGCCGAGCCCGGCCGGACTGGAGACTCCGGCCCCGACCCCGAGCAGCCTCGCAACCCCGGTGCCGAGGCCGACACCGACTCGTGCTGCGCCGACGCCGAGCCAGATCCCGAGCTCCGTCGGGGTGCACAAGCCGATGCCGACAAAACAGGCCGAGCAAGCGCCGCCGGCCGACCCGGTCGCCGCCTGCAAGAGCTGGCTGAAGCAGGTCGCCGCGGAACGAGGCGAACCCGTGCCTGGCTCCAACGCCAAGGTCGTCGCCCAGCTCAACGGCGCTCCCGGCACCGTGCTGATCCTTGCCGACAGCAAGTACTGGGCCGGCTGCGACACCGCCTTCGCCCGCAACGGCGGCGGCGAAGGCTCGATCCGGCAGCCCGCAAAGATCGCCAAGCCCGCGCCCGGTGACGCCGAGGCATTCGCGGTCGCGAACAACCTGATCTCGATCAAGGGCAAGCAGTACGAGTACTACTGGGCCGCCGGCCAGCTGCCGTCGAACGTCGCGAAGATCTCCTACACCTTCCCCGACGGCAAGACCACCCAGGCCGTCGTCAAAGGCAACTACTGGGTGATGCAGCACCAGACCGCGACGCCCTGGAAGGAAGGGTCCGCCGAAGGACCGCAGATCCAGGTCATTCTGTGGGCGCCGAACGGCCAGCCGCTGCGGAACTTCATCCTCACCTGGGGCGAGGACACCTGCGCCCAGATCAGCCACGGCTGCTGAGAGTTGCGAACCGCCAGGCCATCACAATCGCCGCCTCGGGCGATCCGCACGCGGCGGACGAGGCCGGGAGGCGCGATTGTGATGGCCTGGGCGTTCAGCAGGCGCCGAAGGTCCCGGCCGAGACCCACGCCTTCGCGACGTACATCCCAGGGTGCACGCGGAGCCAGATGTTGCTGGTGCCCTGCGAGCCGGTGACGCTCTGACCGGTCGTCTGGCACTCGACGGTCACCTGCGCGGACTTGCCCGCCATCCCGACGATCGCGCCGGAGGAGCTGGCCGCGTTCCGCACGTTGAGGTAGCCGGACGAGATCGACACCGTGCCGCGGCCGCCGTCTCCGGTCCACAGGTAGGTCACGTCGACCCAGGCGTTGTTCGTCAGCGCGAGCCCGTCCCAGAACGTCCCGTCCGCGAGGTCGATACCGGCCGGGTTCGCGACGGTCCGGCCGAACTGGTCCTTACCGCCGTTGTACCCGTCCTGGTACGCCGCCTGCGCTTCGGGCTTGCCCTGCGGCAGGTCCTTCCACATCTCCCGGGTGGCGCTCGGGTTCCAGTAGTCGTCCTTGGTGTTCCACGGGCCGACGTCCCACACCGGCTCGAAGGCACACCGCGACGCCGTGCAGACCTTGACCGAGTAGGTGCCGGAGCCGTTCGCGGACAGTCCGCGGCGGGACGGCAGTGCGACGAAGTGGTCGCGGTTCACGATCACGTGGCCGTTGGCCGTCGTACCTCCGACCAGGCCTTCGCGGGTGGCGAAGACGCGGGACTTCAGCGGCGCGGCCTGGATGCTCATCCGGCTCGGGTCGACCTTGTCGGTCGGCTGAACCGTCACGTCGCCGACCCACGGGCTGCCGCCGGCCGGTGGGGCGCTGACGACGATCCGCAGTTGGACCTGGTCACTGGCACCGGGCAGTGCGGTCGGCGTACCGGACTTTGCCGGGGTCCACTCGGTCCACTTGTCCTTGACCCAGGCCCGTACGTCGACCTCCGCCGACGAACCGTCCGGCGTACCGGACGTGTAGCCGACGACGACGGCCGAGGTGGCGGCGTCGAAGCGGACCGGCGTGAGCTCGGCGAGACCCGAGCGTTGCTTGATCTCGCTGGAGCCGATGGCGGCCGGGGCGTCGCCGAGGATGATCCGGCTGCCTTCGACCTTCACGTTGCTGGATCCGGCCACGGGCTGGGCCGTGACGGCGACCGGATCGGTCGGGGCAGCGGTGCTTTGCAAGGTGGCGGTGAAGATCGCGAGCGTCGCGGCCAGACCGGCCGTGAGCTGCGCACATCGGGTGATACGCATGGGCGGTTACCTCCGGGGCGGTGAAGGTGTGCTGCGCTTCTCGACCCAATGTGACAAATCAACCTGGCTTCTGCACAGCCCGTCAATAAATTTCTTCGTAGGAGTTGGTGTACGGACAGAACCTGATCGATCACCCAGCGGGTTTGGACCGGTGTGACAAAGGCAGAGGAGATTCGATGACCCGGACCGCGGACGCCGACTTCGAGCGCTTCGTGTTGGCGCAGTCGACCCCCTTGCTCCGCTTCGCGGAGATGCTGTGCGGCGATCGGCACACCGCCGAGGACCTGGTGCAGCAGGCGTTGATGCGGTCCTATCCGAAATGGCACCGGCTGGACGGTGACCCGTTGCGCTACGTACGCCGGGTCCTGGTCAACCGGTTCCTCTCCCAGTCCCGCCGGCGCTGGAACAACGAGGTTCCCAGCGACCCGGTGGTCAACGACTGGGACCGGCGAGCGGTGGCGGACTTCGCCGGCGAGGTCCAGACCAGGGAGGCCGTGCTCTCGGCGCTCGCCGGTCTGACCGTGCGGGAGAGAGCCGTGGTCGCGCTGCGCTACTCGCAGGATCTCTCCGAGGCCGAGACTGCCGAGCTGCTGGGCCTGGCGACCGGGACCGTGAAGAGCACGGCGTCCCGCGCCCTGGCCAAGTTGCGGCTGGCACCCGACCTGATCGAAACAGGAGTTGGAGGACACTGATGAGTGACGAGCAGCGGGTACGCAGCGCTCTCGAGTACGACCTGGAGCCCTGGCAGCCGAACGCGTCCGAGCTGATGCGGCGCGGCAAGCGGCTGGCCTGGCTCCGCCGTGGATTGGCCGCGGCGGGCGTCACCGCCCTGGCCGGAACCGTTGCGACGGTGTCCGCCGCGGTCGGCGGGCCCACCGCCGCCAAGAACCTGCTGGCCGGCGACGGCAAGCCGTCGGTGCCGGCCGTCGTTCCGGCCGAGACCCCGACGCCGTCGGTCGACCCGACCTGCCTGCCGGGCAAGCCGGCGTTGCCGAAGGCCACCATCTCGGTGCACAAGACGATCGACCCGAACCAGCAGCCCTCGGTCCCGGCCAAGCCGACCGTGCCGTCGGTGAAGCCTTCGCTGCCGGGGACGAAGCCTTCGCTGCCCGGGACGCCGAGCATCCCGACCAAGATGCCGACGCTGCCGCAAGGTACGCCGTCCGTGCCGCCGAAGCCGAGCCTCCCGACGGGCAAGCCGTCGATCCCGTCCGGTCAGCCGAGCATCCCTGCCAAGACGCCGACACTGCCGGGCACGCCGTCGGTCCCGACCGGGAAGCCGAGCCTGCCGGCCAAGCCGACGCTTCCGTCCGTGCCGACGGCCAAGCCGTCGCTGCCGTCGGTGGCGGTCCCGAGTGAGCTTCCGTCGGCCAAGCCCGCGGTTCCGGGCGAGCCGGTGGCGACGCCGACCGTGCCGGACTGCGTGCACGGCGTGCCGTCCGACAAGCCGTCCGCGCCGGCGCCGAAGCCGACCCTGCCGGGCAAGCCGTCGCTGCCGACGCCGAGCGCCAAGCCGTCCGCGCCGAAGCCGGCCGTGCCGACCGTCACGGTCTCCGGCGGTGTGAAGATCACCGTCGACCCGGGCAAGCAGCCGTCGTACCCGACGACCAAGCCGTCGTTCCCCACCACGAAGCCCAGCATCCCCACGGAAACCCCGAGCTTCCCCACCGGTCTCCCCTCCTCAAACCGGTAGGGCACCCCGGGTGGTCACCGGCGGGTAGGCGAATGCGAGTCCCTACTCGCCGGTGACCCCATCCGCGAGCTCGCGGACCACGTCGAGGTGGCCGGCGTGCCGCGCGTACTCCTGGAGCACGTGGAAGAGGATCCAGTTCACCGTCGGCCGTTCCTCGCCGAATCGGCCGCCGGTAGCAGCACGGGTGGCGGGATCCGCCCCGGTCACCAGGCGCCTGGTGGTCTCGCCACCCTCGTGCAGCCGGGCGATCAGCCCGGCGAAGGTCTCGTCGGGACCGACCGACCAACGGCCGTCCGGATCGCCGCCGGAGTCACCCCACGGCTCGTCGACCTGCTCGGCGTCGAATCCCCAGCGCAGCCAGCGCCGTTCCATGAACACCAGATGTTTCAGCATCTCCAGTGGCGACCAGCCCGACGGCAGCCGGCTGGACGTCAGCTCGGCGTCGCTCATCCCGGTCAGCTTGGCCTCGATCACCCCGCGGTAGAAGTCCAGGAACCCGAGGTGCAGCTCGATCGTGTCGCCGACGTCCTGCGGCGGTGGCTGCGTCACGAGAGCCCTCGCAGGAACTCCGCGGTCGGCTCGTCGGCCGGATAGAACGACTCGATCATCAACTCCGACACGGTGACGTCGAGCGGCGTGCCGAAGGTCGCGATCGTCGTGAGCAGCGACAACTCGTGTCCCTCGTGCCGGACATTCATCGGTACGACGACCTCGGCCGGCCCGGGCTGCACCGGCTTGTCAGCGGCGGCGTACCCGCGCAACTCGTCGTACAGGTCCTGGAGCTCGGGATCCGCCGTACTGGAGACCTGGCGTTGCAGGCTGGCGAGAGCCGCGGCGCGGACCTCGGCCAGGTTGGTGAGCCGGCGTGCCAGGCCGTCCGGGTGCAGGGTGAGCCGGAGTGCGTTGATCGGGGCCCTGAGCAACTGTTCGTCGACGTCGGCCGTGAAGATCCGGATGCCGGCGTTGTGCTCGACGATGTTCCACCAGCGGTCGACCACGAGCGCCGGGTACGGCTCGTGTGCCTTCAGCAGGCGGCGAAGCGCCGTACGGATCGCCAGCATCGACGGCGAGTGCAGGGACGCCTCGCTGTAGATCGGCGCGAAGCCACCGGCGAGCAGCAACTGGTTGCGGTCCCGCAGCGGTACGTCGAGGTGCTCGGCCAGCCGGAGCACCATCTCGCGGCTCGGCTTCGACCGCCCGGTCTCGACGAAACTCACGTGCCGGGTGGACACCTCGACCCGGTTCGCGAGCTCGAGCTGGCTCAGCCGGCGGCGCTCCCGCCAGCCGCGCAGCAGCTCACCCACCGGGCGCTGGAACGTCTCCTCGATCGTCACTGCCATGCTCCGACCGTAGCCGGTGGGGTGGTCGCCGCCATTACCCCCGGCGTCATCGACCGGGTACGACGTCCGGCGGCAGGGTTCTGGTCATCAGGAGATTCCGACTCAGGAGGACACACCATGAGCACCCTTGCCGACCAGTACTTCGCGATGTGGAACGAGGCCGACGCCGACCGCCGGGCCGCGCTGATCGAGGCGAACTGGGCCACCGACGGGACGTTCGTCGACCCGAGCTTCGAGGCCACCGGCCACGACGAGCTGAACAAGCTGGTCGGCGGCGCCCAGCAGATGTTCCCCGGCCTGGCCTTCGTCCGCATCGGCGAGATCGACGAGCACCACAGCTACCTGCGCTGGACCTGGCACCTGAAGGCCGAAGGCCAGGAGCCGGTCGCCGGCGGGACCGACATCGTGCTGCTGACCGCCGACGGCCGTATCCAGCAGGTCATCGGGTTCCACGACTTCGCCCCGGCGCACTGACGTCAGAACGCCGAGATCAGGCGTGCGCAGCGGACGGGGTCCTCGGTGAGGCCGTTCGAGAGGCCCCAGAGCCAGTAGTCGACGGCGCGGAAGACGACCCAGTTGCGAGCGCGGTCCCGGTCCAGGGCGGCCTCGCGTACGGCGATGTCGAAGTGCGCGACGATGTCGGTCATCTCGTCGAGGCGGGTCCACAGCACCCGCGCGAGGTCGTACGCGAGGTCGCCGCGCATCAGCACCGGGTCGACCGTCAGCCAGTCCTCGCGCGTCCCGGCGAGCACCTGGTCGGAGTGCAGGTCGCCGTTGACCGCGAGGTCCGATGCGGTCTCGGCGAGCTGCGGCGCAACGGCGAGCGCCTCGCGCAGGATGCCGGCGTCGAACGGCCGGTCGTGCCGTTCCCACTCGGCCTCCAACTCCGCCGCCCGCCTGGTCACCACGTCGGTGGTGTGAAGCGCGTGCTCGGGCGCCGGCACCGCCAGCCGTCGCATCAGTTGCCCGAGTACGGCGACCGCCTCGTCCACCGGCCTCGTCGCCAACGGCGTCGACAACCGCTCCAGCAGCATCGCGCCGGCCTCGACGTCGACGTCGTACAGCAGGACCATGCCCCGCCCGTCCCACCAGGCCAGCGCCTGCGCCAGCTCCTCGACCTCACGCCCCGGCGGCGACATCCGCAGTACCCGATCCACCCCGACCGGCACCACGATCGCGTTGGACCCGTACGCAACCTCCCCACTCACCGCCACCCCCCAAGCCGCACACTGCCGCTCCACCGCCCCCGGCAACCCACCCAGCCACTCCGCCCCCTCCCGCCACCACCGCGGCATCCCCAAGAAACCCTCAGGCAGCTCGATCATCTGCCCCAAGCTAGCCCGGGCAGATCGGTCTGCCCCTCAATCAGCCCTGTCCGCCCGACGGTCGGCGCACGATGATGTGGGGCATGGGCGGAGATGGGTTGCAGTTCGACACGGGGATTTCGCGGCAGATGGAGGTGGTGTACACCGCGCCGGACGTGGTGGAGCAGCGGCGGGTGGTGCGGGCGGCGTTGGCGTTGCGGCCGGGGGATCGGGTGCTGGACGTGGGGGTCGGGCCGGGGTTGCTCGCGGCCGAGATGGCGCCGGAGGTCGGGCCGGAAGGGCGGATCTGCGGGATCGATATCAGCGACAGCATGCTGGCGATCGCGCAGACGCGCGCCGACGTGCCGGGTGGGCCGCGGATCGAGCTCGAACCGGGGTCGGCGACGAGCATCCCGCACCCGGCGGAGAGCTTCGACGTGGTCGTCTCCACCCAGGTCTTCGAGTACGTCGACGACGTCGCCGGCGCGCTGGAAGAGGTGCGACGGGTGCTCCGGCCGGCCGGTCGCGTCGTACTGCTGGACACCGACTGGGACTCGGTGGTGTGGCGGTCGAGTGACGACGCCCGGATGCAGCGCGTGCTGACCGCGTTCGAGGAGCACCTGGTCGATCCACATCTGCCCCGCACGCTGGGCGACGTACTCGAGAAGAGCGGTTTCACGCTCACCCACCTGCAGGTGGTGCCGATGCTGAACGTCGGGTACGACGCGCACTCGCTGAGCGCGGGCCTGATCGACATCATCGCCGAGTTCGTGTCCGGACGGGCCGGGGTCGGCGCGGACGAGGCACGCGCGTGGGCCGATGACCTCCGGACGCTCGGCCCCGGCTACTTCTTCAGCCTGAACCGCTACCTGTTCGTCGCGTCCGCACTCTGAAAGAGGTCCGAACTCGGCGGGCGCACCCTGGGGATACGCCCGCCGGGGCCGGTCGTTCTCCCGCCCCTCAGAGGGAGAACTCGCGGCTCGGTGAACACCACCCATGCCCGAATGGCACTGACCGAACCGCGGGACCACCTACAGGTACCCCAATGGGGGCGAATCATACATACCGGCGCGCAGATCCGCCCGAGATCTTCACATTCATCGAACCTTCGCTGCCCGGCAGAACGTTTCCCCCGACCCCGTGCCGCCCTACGCTGTACGGCGATTCCGTGACCGGGGGAGGCCACGGGACGTGACCGGGGGAAGGATGAGGCATGTCGAACCTGTTCGACGACGAGTTGACCGACGACGACCTGGACGAGCTGGAGGCGCTCGGCGCCGCGGAGGACGCGGAGCTGATTCTCGCAGCGTTCCCGGCCGAGGAGTCGGCGGATGCCTGAAGCAAGGATCGTCTGGCGTGGCAAGCAGCTGAACAAGCGGACCGCGGCGATGGTCGAGGCCGCGGAGAAGCTGTACAGGTCGAAGTTCGCGATCCTGCAGGGGTCGTACAACGCCGGCGGCGTGACCGCGTCGGCCGGCACCCATGACGGCGGCGGCGCGGTCGACATCGACGTCGCCTCGAAGAGCACGGCGCAGCGGCAGGCGGTCGTGAAGGCGCTGCGGCAGGTCGGGTTCGCGGCCTGGCTGCGGACGCCGGCGCAGGGCAACTGGCCGTACCACGTGCACGCGATCGCGGTCGGCGACAAGGACCTGTCCCGGGGCGCGGCGCACCAGGTCGCGGAGTACCGGCGCAAGCGCAACGGGCTGGCCGACCGGGGCAAGGACGACGGCCCGGCCGGGTACTACGGGATGACCTGGGAGCTGTACCTGAAGGCGCACCCGCCGGCCCAGCCGATGCCCGACTCGACCATCTCGCTCGGCGCGATGGCGCATGCGCGGACCCACGACGTGATGACCGGCGAGTGGGGCGCGGACCGGGCCCGGGTGATCGCCTGGGCCGCGCACCCGAAGGTGGGCGCGATCACGAAGGCGGAGACGGTGCCGCCGAAGGGCGTGCCGTGGCACCTGCACTTCCAGCGGGTGATCCGCAAGGTGCAGCTGCACTTCGAGCTCGAGGTCACCGGGGTCTTCAACTCCGCCGTCGCCGCGGTGATGACGCGCTACGGCTACAAGATCGTCGCCTGACCTCCGCACCCAACGGCAAGGCCCCACCGGTAGCAGCCGGTGGGGCCTTGTTTGGTCCACTACCGCCCGGGCATCCCCGGTGCAGCTGTGGAGGTGGAGAGCGGAACCGACGCCGATGCAGGGGTCAAGACGTCAGCTCCGCTTGCCTGTGTGGAGTTATCTCGTGTCGACCGCCCAGACATGTGCCTGGTGGAACTCGAGGTGCTGCCGCATCGCCGCCGGGGTGCCGACCGAGCCGAGGTGGTTCATCGTCGGTACGACGACGGCGCGGACCTCGGTCCGCTTCACCTCCTCGAGCAGTGCGTGGAAGGCTGCGGACTCGGCCGCGTCGCGCTCGGTGTACACGGTGCCGAGGGTGAAGCCCTCGGCGCTGGCGAAGGCGGCGAGTGAGTCCGTCGCCGCGGCCAGCTCCTCCGCGCAACTGAGCGCATCGGCCCTGACGTACCCGAGCACCGTCGGCCGGGTGGTCATCGTCCCGGCTCCGCGGTGCTGTCCACCAGCACGGGCTCGCTCGTCACCCGGAGGGAGGCGAACCGCCGCCGCATGGCTTCCTCGTACTGCGCTGCCTGGTCCGCTGTGGCGGTGTGGTCCGCGATCGGGTGAGCGCCGAACCAGACCCGCACGCGGCGGTGCGAGGCGGGGGTCTCGAGCGTCTCGGTCATCAGCGGTCCCTTTGGCAGTCTCGGTCGGCGCCCCGGACGGCTTTGTCCGGCGCTGAGAAAAGAACACAACACCCGCAGGTCCCTCCGGAACAGTTCCGAAGGGACCTTTACAGACACCTAACGCAGAGTAGGGAAACCCTACGAACCTGCTGGTCAGAGCGGGTGCAGCGGACTGGACTGGACCACTGAAAATGTCCTGTCAAGAATGTTTGCAGGAATTTGCCAATAACGATTCGGCAGCGCTGCTTTTTCGACCGGGACCGAAGTATATGACGTCCTGCTAACTGTTTGCGCTCACCTGCTTACGCGCCGGTATCGAAATCGCGATTCCGAGCACGGCGGCCGCCAGTGGAACGATCAGCCCGTTGCGGAAGCCGTCGACCGTGAGCTCGTCCGCAGCGGTCAGTACGGCGGCCACGACGGCCAGCCCGAGCGCCGACCCGAACTGGAACGACGTCGTCAGCACGCCGCTCGCCAGCCCCTGCTCGTCCTCCGACACCCGCTCGGTCGCCGCGATCGTCAACGGGCCATAGGCGAGCGCGAACGCGAGCCCGAGCAGCAGGAACGCCGGCAGCATGGCCGCAAAGCTCGACCCCATGGGCAGGAACGCCGTGTAGGCGATCGCGGCGAGGATGAACCCGCCGAACACCACCCGCCCGTTGCCGAAGCGATTCACCAGCCAGGGCGTCAGCGTCGGCGCGAGCACCGAGTCGATGCCGATCACCATCATCGCCAGCCCGGTCTCCAGCTCGGACCAGTGCAGCAGCTCCTGCAGGTACAACACAGCCACGAACTGGAACCCGACGAACGATCCGACCAGCATGATCGCGCCGAGGTTGGCCCGGATCAGCGACGTGTTCCGCAGCAGCCCGAGCCGGATCAGCGGTGAGGCGCACCGCTTCTCGATCGCCACGAAGGCGGCCAGCACGGCCACGCCGCTGATGCCGGTCGCCAGGGTCTGCGCCGACGACACGTCCGGCGCCCGTACGACGGTCGCCACCACCAGCAGCATGGCGCCGGTCAGCGTGAGGGCCCCCGGGATGTCGAAGCTCTGGCGGGGCTGGGTGTTCGGGGCGTCCCGCGGGAGCAGCGCGATCGCGCCGGCCAGGATCGCCGCCGAGACGATCACCGGCGCGAAGAACACCCAGCGCCAGTCGATCGCGGTGAGCAGTCCGCCGGTGACCATGCCCAACGAGAATCCGCCGGCAGCGGTACCGGCGTACACGAGCAGGGCCTTGGTGCGCTGCGGTCCCTCGGGGTAGGTCGTGGTGATGATGGACAGGCCGGCCGGGGTCATGAAGGCGGCGGCGACGCCGGTGGCGAAGCGGGCCAGGATCAGCACCCAGCCCTCGGTGGCGAACCCGCCGAGGCCGCTGAACAGCAGGAACACGACCAGCCAGCCGACGAACATCCGGCGCCGGCCGAGCAGGTCCGCGGCCCGGCCGCCGAGCAGCACGAAGCCGCCGTAGCTGAGCGCGTAGGCGCTGACGATCCACTGCAGCTCACCGGTGGCCAGGCCGAGCTCGGCCCGGATGGACGGCAGTGCGACGCCCATCATCGAGACGTCGATGCCTTCCAGGAAGATCGCGCCGCAGAGCACGAAGAGAACGGCCCAGGCGCGGCCGGTGAGCCGCTCCTGGGTGACGGTTGACGACACGAAAGACTCCTTCGAGATGACGGTTACCTCTTGTAACTGACCCCATCATCAGGAACCATCTGGAGTTGTGGAAGAAGGCACTTCAAAGGAACCGAGTTACTCCTGCTGCAACGAAGAGGCGTTCCAGTGGGACACCCGGGAGGACTGCGACGTCCGGCAGATCCTGGACCGGATCGGCGACAAGTGGTCCCTGCTGGTGATCGCGCTGCTGGACAACGAGTCGATGCGGTTCACCGAGCTGAAGAAGACGATCGACGGGATCAGCCAGCGGATGCTCACGGTGACGCTTCGCCAACTCGAGCGCGACGGACTGGTCAGCCGGACCGTGCACCCGGTCGTGCCGCCGCGGGTCGACTACGAGCTCACCCCGCTCGGCGTCACCCTGCACGCCACCATCCAGTCCCTGGTCACCTGGACCGAGACGCACCAGTCCGAGATCGCCGCCGCCCGGGCTAGGTACGACGCGGCAGCGGCGTCCGTGTGAAGTTCGCCGGATGACCAGGTACGGCGACCAACGTCAGAGCCCCCGCGAGGACGGCGAACCCAGCGAGCACGTTGAGCGTCAGGGGTAGCCCGAGGGCCAACGTCAACGCGGGGGCGGCGAGCGCGCCGACGAGGAGGGCGAGGGAGTCGGCGGCGAAGAAGAGCGCTCCGACGCGGCCCAACATGCCGGCCGGCGCGGTGCGCTGGATGGCGGTCTCGGCCGTGATCAGCAAGATGCTGCCGGGGAGTCCGATGAGGGCCGCGGCTGCGATCGCCCACGGGACGCTGGGCGAGTTGAAGAGGGCGAAGTAGCCGACTGCGTTGGCGAGCTGGGTGACGACGAGCAGGTCGCGAATCTTCAACCAGGTAGGGGCTTTCGTGCTGAGTGCGGCGCCGATCAGGTAACCCGCGCCGAGGCCGGAGATCAGGTAGCCGAGCACGTAGCCGGGGGCGTGCAGGCGGTCGACGGTGAAGGGAACGAGCAGGGCGGTCAGGCCGGCGTTCGCGGTCAGGAAGACCGTTTGGCCGAGTAGGACCCCACGCAGTGCGCGGTGTCCGGCGACATACCGGAAGCCGGCGAGCGGGCTGTCGAAACGCTCGGTGGTCGCGTGCCGGCGGGTGCGGACGGTCGCGATGATTGCCGCGGACAACAAGTAGCTGACGATGTCGACGGCGAGGACGAACTCGATCCCCGGACCGGCGAGCAGGAGGGCGCCGAGCGGTGGTGCGGCGAGCCGGATCGCGCTGCCGGTGAAGGCGTTCAGGGAGTTCGCCGCCGCCAGTTCGTTGCCGGTGCCAACGACTGCGGGGAGCAGGGCCCGGGAGGCCGGCCGGAAGACGGTGGTCGCCGTACTCTCGATCAGGATGGCGAGGTAGATCGGCCAGATCCGGTCGGTGTCGGCGAGCAGGATCAGCCCGACGGCGGCCGCGCTGACCAGGTCGGCGATCCACATCGCCCGGACCAGGTCGCACCGGTCGAGCAGGACGCCGGCCCACGGCCCGATGAGCAGGGCCGGGAGCGCCTCCAAGCCGAGCGCCAGCCCGGTCGCCACCGGCGATCCGGTCAGGTCGTAGACGTGGAACGGGATCGCGACGATCAGCAGCCAGGAGCCGATCCCGGAGATGCCGTTGCCGATCCACAGCCGGCGGAAGTCGCGGTTCCTCACGATTCGGGAAGCTATCCTGACGAGATAGATCTTGGCAAGAGTGTTCTGTGGAAATAGAGTGTCGGCGTGGAACTGGGTGAAGTACTGCGTGAGCGCCGCAAGGCCGCCGGCCGCACGATCGCGTCGGTCGCCGTCGACGCCGGTCTGTCCGTGCCCTACATCGCCAACCTCGAGAACGGGCGCGGCAACCCGACCGTCTCTGCTCTCGACCGGCTCGCCACTGCCCTCGGCGCCCACCTGGAGGTGCGCATCGGTCCTGACGAACCGGCGCCGCCGTCCTCGATCGGCCTGGACCTCGTGGGCGCGTCCCCCCGAGCTGCTCGGGTGATCGCCGCCGTCGCGGCAGCTCAGTCCCGCCCGCGTGCCGCGGTCCGGGCCGGTCTGATCGGGACGCTCGACTCGCTGGCCGTCGTACTCGGTCGCTCGCCCTCAGGCGCCGATCTCGACCGTCTGCTGGACCTGCTGCTGCTCGCCGATCGGGGATAACCAGTCGAGTCGTGCGGTGCGCGCACCGTATGGTCCGGAGTATGGAGATCGGTGCGCGGATCGCCGCGGCTCAGCTGGCCGGATTGTCGAGGTCGAAGCGTCAGGTGGTGGCCGGGCCTTTGGTGGGGCTGTTGCACGAGAGTGACGCCTGGTACCTGTCCTCGATGCTCGCGGCCGAACCCGGCAAACCGTTCGACCCGGACGAGGTTCCGTGGGCGATTGCGACCGTCCGCCAGGCGTTCGCGGCCGAAGGGCGCTGGCTCAGCGCCGAGCTCGTCGACGAGGCCAATCCGGGCCTGGCCGAGGCCCTCGAGGCGCAGGGGATGACAGTCGTCTCCCGTCCGCCGCTGCTCGTGGTCGAGCCGGCCGACCTGCAGCTTCCGGAGCTCGCGGACGGCGTCACCGTCGAGGTGACCACGACCGACGAGGCTCATGCCGAGGCGAACACGGTGTCCGCCGACGCGTACGACATGCCCGGCGCCGAGTTCGGTCGGCATGGCGATCCGGCCGACGGCGGTACCGTTCTCGTCCGCGTCGACGGCGTGGCCGCCGCGAGCGCCTCGTGGACCGCAGTCGCGGACGCCGTCACCGAGGTCGCCGGCGTCGGCACCATCCACACCCACCGCCGCCGCGGTCTCGGCGCAATCGCCACGGCCTACGCCACCCACCACGCCTTCACCCTCGCCGGCGCCACCCTCGCCTGGCTGACCCCCGGCGACGACGGCGCCGACCGCATCTACCGCCGCCTCGGCTACGCCCCCAAGGCCACCGCCGTCCACCTAGGCGACCCCGGAGGCCACCTCACCGACCTCCGCTGATCGCCGCGCGGTCTTACGGAGCCAGCAAGCGGGTGACGCTGGTGCGGAGGGCCGCTGCGGCCTTCCTCGGCGGCAGGCGGTTGGCGCCTGCTGCATCGCCTGCTGTGTGGCCGAGGGCGATTAGGGCTGGGATCAGCCAGGTGACCGGGAGGTCGCGGGTGATTTCGTTGGTGCGTTGACCGCGGCGGATCAGTTGTTCGAGTCGGTCGGACACTGGTTCGTGGCGTTCGTCCTGTTCCAGCGACAGCGGTAGGTGCAGGAGCAGCGGGTGCTGCTCGAATCCACGCCAGCCCACGTCGAGCAACGCCAGCACTCCGTCCAACGCCGGTCCGTGGTCGAGGTCGAGCGCGTCGATCGCCGCCATGGTCTCGCGGGTGAGCTCGTCGACGACTGCGTTCAGAAGTACGTCGCGAGACGGGAAGTGCGCGTACACCGTCTGGCGCGTGACCCCTGCTGTCGCTGCGACGCTCTCCATGCTGGCGTCGATCCGCTCGTCCAGCAGCGTGATCGCGGCGGCCAGCACTGCGCCCCGGCTCCGGTCCGCGTCCGCTCTGCGCCGTCGTCGCCGTACCGGCTCTTCCTTTGACACCTTGTCAAGGTTAGCGGACGGGGTTAGCTTTGACAGCATGTCAGACTTAAGTGCGCGGGAGTACGTCGCCGACTTCTTCGACTCGTTCACCCGGGAGATCGTCGCGGGCGGCGACGCCGGGGCGATCGTGGATCGGTACTACACGCCGGAGGTCGAGCAGGTCGCCGACGGCGTGACGTTGGATCGGCAGCGGCTGATCGATCACCTGCGACCGGTGCAGAAGAACCTCGTGGCCTGGAAGTACGACGTGCATGAGGCGCTGCGATCGGATGACCAGTTGGCCGCGCGTTTCACGGTGCACGCGGAGCTGCGGCGGGGACGGACGATCTCTACCGAGGTGTATCTCTTCGGCGAGGTGGCGCCGGACGGGCGGATCCGCCGTACGACGCAGGCGACGCGGGACGTGAGCGAGCGATGAGCACCCAGGAGTTCCGTGTGCTCGGGATGAGTTGCGGGCACTGCGTTCGCTTCGTGACCGAGGAGCTCGAGGCGCTGCCCGGGGTCGAGTCGGTGAGCGTCGACCTGCCCACCGAACTGGTCACAGTGGTGAGCGAACGCGAGCTGGAGCCGGCTGCCGTCCGGGCGGCGGTCGAGGCGGCCGGCTACGAGCTGGCGGGCCGGTAGATCAGCAGGACGATGCCCGAGTCGAAGGACTGCATGTCAGTCAGCTGTAGGGACTGTGGCGTCCCGTCGGGGAAGAGGCGCCGGCCGGTGGCGAGCACGGTCGGGTAGACGAACAGTCGGTACTCGTCGACGAGGTCGGCGGCGATGAGTGCGTGCGCGAGGCTGATGCTGCCGGTGCAGACGATGTCCCGGCCCGACTCGGTCTTGATCCGCCGTACGTCGTCCAGGTCGCGCAGGATCGTGGTCGGCTCCCAGCCGGGATCCTGCAGCGTGGTCGAGACGACGTACTTGTGCGCCTGGTTCAGGTACGCCGTGACCCCGGTCGTGTCGTCGGTCTGCTGCGGCCAGAACTCGCGCATCGACTCGAACGTCAGCCGCCCGGTCAGGAACCCGTCCGCCCGCGCCGCCTGCTCGTTCAGCACGTCGAGCAGGTCCTGCCCGCCGCCGCCCGGGTCGAACCAGTCACCCGCCTCGACGCAACCGTCCACGGTGATGTTCTGGGTGACGACCAGATCCCGCATCAGCACTCCTCCTTGACAGCGAGTTTCAGCTGGTACGTCGGAACCGACCGCCACCCGTCGACATCAACGGACGGTGAAGCCCGCCTTCCGGAACGCGTCGGCGAGCGAGGTCTCGTCCATCGGCGTCTCCTGCTGCGAGCCGCCGCGGCCACCTTGACCGCCCTGCCCACGCCCGCCGCGGCCCTGACCACCGGAACCCCGGCCACCCTGACCGCGACCGCCTTGACCGCCGGGCCCGCGACCGCCCTGGCCTCGACCGCCCTGGTTGCCCTGGTTGCCCTGGCCACCTTGGTTGCCGCCGCGCGCGCCACGGTCACCCGGGCGACCCCCGCCGGCGCCGGGCTCGTCGTCGAGCCGCAGGGTCAGCGAGATCCGTTTCCGCGGGATGTCGACCTCGAGCACCTTCACCTTGACGATGTCACCGGGCTTGACGACCTCGCGCGGATCCTTGACGAAGTTCTTCGACAGCGCCGACACGTGCGCCAGCCCGTCCTGGTGCACACCGATGTCGATGAACGCCCCGAACGCGGCGACGTTGGTGACCTGGCCCTCCAGCCGCATCCCCGGCTTCAGGTCGGCGATCTTGTCCACACCCTCGGCGAACACCGCGGTCTTGAACGCGGGCCGCGGGTCCCGGCCCGGCTTCTCCAGTTCGGCCAGGATGTCGGTCACCGTCGGCAGGCCGAACATGTCGTCGACGAAGTCCGCCGCCTTGAGCCGCTTCAGCTCCGCGGACCCGATCAGCGCCTTCACGTCCGAGCCGGTCGCGTCCAGGATCCGGCGGACCACCGGGTAGGCCTCCGGGTGCACGCTGGAGGCGTCCAGCGGGTCGTCGCCGTCGGGGATCCGGAGGAAGCCGGCCGCCTGCTCGAACGCCTTCGGCCCGAGCCGCGCCACCTCCTTCAGCGCCGTGCGGGACTTGAACGGGCCGTTGACGTCGCGGTGCTGGACGATGTTGTCGGCCAGCCCCTGGGTGATCCCGGAGACCCGGGTCAGCAGCGGCGCGGACGCCGTGTTCAGGTCGACGCCGACCGCGTTCACACAGTCCTCGACGACGGCGTCGAGCGAGCGGGACAAGGCGTTCTCGGCGAGGTCGTGCTGGTACTGGCCGACACCGATCGACTTCGGGTCGATCTTCACCAGCTCGGCCAGCGGGTCCTGCAGCCGGCGGGCGATCGAGACCGCGCCGCGCAGCGACACGTCCATCCCGGGCAGCTCCTGGGAGGCGAACGCGGACGCCGAGTAGACCGAGGCGCCGGCCTCGGAGACGACTGCCTTGGTCAGCTTGAGCTCGGGGTGCTTGGCGATCAGCTCGGCGGCCAGCTTGTCGGTCTCGCGCGACGCCGTCCCGTTGCCGATGGCAATCAGCTCGACGTTGTGCGCGGCGGCTAGCGCAGCCAGGGTGGCGATCGACTTGTCCCACTGGTTCTGCGGGACGTGCGGGTAGATGACGCCGGTGTTGACCACCTTGCCGGTGGCGTCCACCACGGCGACCTTCACGCCGGTCCGGAAACCCGGGTCCAGGCCCATCGTCGCCCGGGTTCCGGCCGGGGCGGCGAGCAGCAGGTCGCGCAGGTTGGCCGCGAACACCCGGATCGCCTCGTCCTCGGCGACCTGCCGCAGCCGCATCCGCAGGTCGATGCCCAGGTGCACCAGGATCTTCGTCCGCCAGGCCCAGCGGACCGTCTCGACCAGCCACTTGTCCGCGGCGCGGCCCTGGTTCTCGATGCCGTGGGCGCGGGCGATGGTCGTCTCGTACTCGGTCGGGCCGTCGGGCTCGACGCCGGCCGGGAGCGGCTCGACGGTCAGCGTGAGCACGTCCTCCTTCTCGCCGCGGAACATGGCCAGGATCCGGTGCGACGGCATCTTGGTGAACGGCTCGTCGAAGTCGAAGTAGTCCGAGAACTTCGCGCCGTCGGTCTCCTTGCCCTCCCGGACCGCCGAGGCGAGCCGGCCCTGCGTCCACAGCCGCTCGCGCAGCTCGCCGATCAGGTCGGCGTTCTCCGCGAAGCGCTCGACCAGGATCGCGCGCGCCCCGTCCAGCGCCGCCTGCGGGTCGGCCACGCCGGCCTCGGTGTTGACGAACACCGCGGCGGCCGCGAACGGCTCGACGTCCGGGTCGGCGAGCAGCCCGTCGGCGAGCGGCTCGAGCCCGGCCTCGCGGGCGATCATCGCCTTGGTACGGCGTTTGGGCTTGAACGGAAGGTAGATGTCCTCGAGCCGCGACTTGGTGTCGGCGGCAAGGATCTGCTCCTTCAGCGCGTCGTCCAGCTTGCCCTGGCTCTCGATCGACTCGAGCACCGTCTGCCGGCGCTCCTCGAGCTCGCGGAGGTACCGCAGGCGTTCCTCGAGCGTGCGCAGCTGCGCGTCGTCGAGCATCCCGGTGACCTCTTTGCGGTACCGCGCGATGAACGGAACCGTCGACCCCTCGTCGAGCAGCGCCACCGCTGCCCGCACCTGGTTCTCGCCGACCTCCAGCTCGCTGGCGATCCGCTGCTCGACCGACTGCACCACCACTGTCCGATTCCCCTCTACCGACAACCTGCCCGGGCGACCCGCACCCGCGTGGCCCATATCCTTCCCCATCCCACCCCCCACTCCGAAACCCGATACCCCAGCCTGTGGACATCTTCCGTGCAATGATCACGCCACGGCCTGGGAGGAACACATGGCGCAGTTCGATGCGGCGGTACGCCGATGAGCCGGGAGAACGAGTCCCGGGGTCGGTGGCCGACGTGGATCGCGCTGCCCGCGGTCGTCCTGATCGTGCTCGGCGTCCTGGTGCTGGTCGACGTCTCGTCCCGGCAGCGGCTCAGCCGTGAGCTGCTCGACAACGGGATCGAGACGGTGGCCGACTCGGTCCAGGTCGAGGTCACCGGTGGCGCGGGCCGGCCGGCGATCAGCGAGGTGCGCGTCGACTTCACGGCCGGTGGCGTGGACCGGATCCGGACTACGCTCGACCACATCGAGGACGATCGCCAGGGGATGGCGGAAGGTGTGCAGACGCCCGCCGCCGGCACTCGCTACGCCTCGCCGCTGCACATCGTCTACCGCCAGTCCGAACCGGCGAAGGCGCTGGCCCTCGTCGACGCGGAGAAGTGGGTCGCCGACAAGAACACCTACCGGCTGGGCCTCGGCCTGGCCGGTGGTGGGTTGGCCCTTCTCCTGCTTGCCATGCTGTTGCTGACCATCGGCGCCCGCCGCCGCGGCCTGGCCTGGTGGCAGTGGTACGCGGAGACGCACGCCAGACACCGCAAATAAAGGCAAAGACAATTCGGTGCGGGGGGAGTTGGTGACGACCTCCCCATACCCGCGGTGTGGGGAGGTCGCCGTACTTCGTCAGGCTGCTTCCAGAGCAACTTCCTCGGGAGCGACCTCAACCGGCTGCTTTGCCGGGCGCATCAGGGTGCAGGCGATCACCACTGCCGCGGCCACGATGACCGCTGCGATCGCGAAGGACAGGTGGTAGCCGGAGGTCAGCGCGTCCAGCGAAGCCTTGCCCGCGACCTCCAGTCCGGCGGTGCGGGTGGCGGACAGCGTGGCCAGGACCGCCAGGCCCAGGGCAGCGCCGACCTGGGCGGTGGTGCCGATCAGCCCGGAGGCCAGCCCCGCGTCCTGGGGCTTCACGTCTGCCATCGACAGCCCCATCAGCGCCGGGAAGCAGACGCCGGCGCCGAGGCCCAGCAGAACCAGGACGGGCAGCACGTGGACGAAGTAGTTGCCACCGACCGGCGCCTGGGTGAACAGGACCAGCCCGGCCACGATCAGCACCAGTCCGGCGATCAGCGGGCGGCGCGGACCGAACCGCATCACCAGCTTGTCCGAGTACCGCACCGACAGCAGGCCCATCACCACGGTCGTCGGCAGGAACGCCAGTCCGATCTCCAGAGCGTCGTACCCGAGCACTCGCTGCAGGTAGAGCGAGCCGAGGAAGAAGATGCCGAACATCCCGGAGCCGGTCAGCGCCTGGACCAGGTTCGCGCCGGTCAGGTTGCGGGAGCGGAAGATCCGCAGCGGCACCAGCGGGTTGGCGGCGGTGGCCTCACGGACGATGAAGGCAGCCAGCAGGACGACGGTGACCAGGCCGAGCACCAGCGTCCGCGGTGCGGTCCAGCCCTCTTCGGCGGCCGGCTTGACGATGGTGAAGACGCCGACCATCAGCGCCGCGGTGATCAGTACGGCGCCCGGCACGTCGGTGCCGCGGCCGAGCCCCAGCCCCCTGTCCTTGTCGATCAGGCGGACGGCCAGGACGGCGGTCAGCGCGCCGATCGGCAGGTTGACGAAGAAGATCCAGTGCCAGTTGATCGCCTGGGTCAGGACACCGCCCGCAAGCAGGCCGATCGAACCGCCGGCCGACGCGACGAAGGCGTAGACGCCGATCGCCTTGGCCTGCTCGCGCGGCTCGGGGAACAGGGTCACGATCATGCCCAGGATCACCGCGGAGGTCAGCGCGCCGCCGACACCCTGGACGAAGCGGGCGATCACCAGCACCTCCTGGCTCTGCGCGAGCCCGCACAGCACCGAGGCGGCGGTGAAGACGATCAGTCCGCCGACGAAGACGTTCCGGCGGCCGAGGAGGTCGCCGAGCCGGCCGGCCAGCAGCAGCAGGCCGCCGAAGGCGATCAGGTAGGCGTTCACCACCCACGCGAGGGAGGAGCTGGTGAAGCCGAGGTCGTCCTGGATGGCCGGCAGGGCCACGTTCACCACGGTGACGTCGAGCACGATCATCAACATGCCCGCGCACAGCGTGTAGAGGGCCAGCCAGCGCGAGCGGCCGCCCTGCGCGGCCGGCGTCGTCGCCAGGGTTTCGGTCGTCGCGTACATTCCGGTTTCTCTCCTTGGTCCGAAGGGGGCCTTACACCCTTACGTCGGACCAGGACCGCTCAGATTGACACGTCCTCCGAAGTTTTTCTGGACGGCCTCGACATCCAGTACGCGATCAGCGCCGGGACCAGGCCGGATCCGACCACGAACAGGGTCACGACCTGCGACACCAGCGCGAACCAGGTGAACAGCGCGACCACCCCGCCGGCGACCGGCAGCGACCGGCGGAGCAGGAACAGGTTCGCGGACCGGAACAGGCTCTTCGTGGTCGTCTCGTCACCGGCTTCGGGCAGGACGGCGAGCGCGCTCAGGTACAGGCCGGCGATCATCCCGGTCAGCGGGATCAGCACGGCCAGCGCGAAGATCCGCATCGCGCCGTCGCTGTAGGCCCAGAACGCCAGGCCGAAGGCGAGCGCGATCCCGCCGAAGTACAGCCCCAGCCCGAGCAGCCAGAACCGCCTGAACGCCCAGCGGAACTGCTGGAAGAACCGCCTCATCAGCGCCGGGCGGTCCTGGCTGATCGCGTCCGGGACCACCCGCTGCATCGCGAACGCCGCCGGGAACAGCGTGACGATGCCGACGCTCAGGACCAGGAAGACCAGCTGCAGCAGGAGCAGGTCGCCGATCATCGTCAGCTTCGCCAGGACGGCGTTGGTCCGGCCGGCACCTTCCACTGATTTGCCTCCTCGTTCCGCGCGGGCTGCGTTGATCGTATGATCACGTTCAATCACGCGCCAGATCACTGCGCGGGATCACTGGGACACAGCAAGGGGACTGCATGCTTGCACCGGAGCGCCACGAGCTGATCCTGCGGAGCCTGCGGCGGCACGGCCGGCTCCGGGTGGCCGAGCTGGCCGCCGAGCTCGGCGTCTCCGCGATCACAGTACGCCGGGACCTCGCGGAGCTGGACTCCGCCGGCCTGCTCCGCCGCGTGCACGGTGGCGCGATCGGCGCCAGCCCGGAGGGCCGGGCCGGGCACGGCAGCCAGTTGACGATCGGCATCGTCGTACCGAGCGCGGCGTCGTACTACTCCGACGTGATCCGTGGCGCCGAGGCGATGGCCGACCGGTACGGCTCCCGCCTGGTGCTCGGAGTCTCCGGGTACGACGCCGACAAGGAGCGCGAACGGATCGACCGGGTGCTCGGGGTCGGGGTGGCCGGGTTGCTGATCAGCACCGCGCTCGGCGACGGCGACGCGGACCGGCTCGGCTCCCGGCTGGACGAGATCGACGTGCCGGTGGTGCTGATGGAGCGGGCGTTCGGGTTCCCGCAGGTGGCGCGCGAGTACGACCACGTCCGCACCGACCACGCGTACGGCGCCATGCTCGCCCTGCGGCACTTCGTCGGACTCGGGCACCGGCGGGTCGCGATCAACTTGCAGGCGACGGTGACGGCGCACTGGCTCCGGCGTGGAATCGAGGCAGCCGCGTCCACGCTGGACGTCGAGCTGTTCCTGTCCCCGGTGGACCTGCCGGCGCATGGGGAGGATCCGGCCGCGGTGGCTCAGCTCGACGCGTTCCTCGCCGAGTGCGAGTCGTTCGGCAGCCGGGCGGTGCTGGTGCACTCCGACGAGCACGGTGCGCGGCTGGTCGAGCGGGCGATGGAGCGTGATCTGCGGGTGCCCGAGGACCTGGCCGTCATCGCGTACAACGACGTGACGGCTGCGCTGGCCGTCGTACCGCTGACTGCTGTCTGCCCGCCGAAGTTCGCCCTCGGTGAGATGGCCTGCGAGCTGCTGTTGCGCAAGCTCCAGGCCGGTCCAGGCCCGGTGCAGCATCTCAGCCTGCTGCCCGACCTCAACATCCGGACCTCCTGCGGGGCGGCGCGCAGCGTGGAACCGGGCATCGCTTTGTTCCGGAACTGATCGATAGTGATCATTCGAGCGTCCAGGTATTGACGAGGAAAGCCCTTTCCCATACTTTCGCTGCACTTGGGCAAAACCCAGGGTTCGGCAGCGAAGGAGCTCCCCTGTGAGACGTGGTGTGGGACTGACCGTGCTGGCGGCCGCGCTCAGCGTGCTGGTCAGCAGTTGTGGCAACGGGGTGATCGACAAGAGCACGGACGGCGTCCCGCCGGCCGAGGCCACCGGGACGTTACGGGTACTGATCCCGTCCTTCCCGCCCAGTACGCAGGGCCGGGAGGAGTTCCAGAAGGTCGTCGACGACTTCCGCAAGACCTATCCGAACATGAAGGTCGAGCCGGACTTCGCGACGTACACGAACCTGAACGAGAAGCTGTCCACCTCGATCGCGGCCGGTATCCCGTACGACGTGATCGTCACCGGTGTCGGCTGGGTCCAGCCGTTCGCCTCGAAGCGGATCTTCGCCGACCTGGGCAAGTACGGCGTGACGCCGGACGTCATCCGGGAGAAGAGTGTCGCCGCGCTGATCCCGGCGGCGACGTACGACAACAAGCTGTACGCCTACCCGCTGCTCGCCGACGCCCGCGCGGTCGCGCTGCGCAAGAGCGCGTTCCGGGAGGCCGGCCTCGACCCGGACAAGCCGCCGACCTCGCTGGCCGACATCAAGGTGGCGGCCGAGAAGCTGACCAAGCGGGACGCGAACGGGGCGATCACCCGCAGCGGGTTCGACCTCGCCTCGCCGACCGGTTTCCGGCAGTCGTTCACCACCTTCCTGGCCTCGACCGGCACACCGCTCTACGTCGGCGGCGAGCCGAACTTCGACAACCAGCAGGGCCTGGACACGCTGCTGTGGATCAAGTCGATGATCAACAACGTCCAGCCGTACGGCGAGCGCAGCGCGTCGCAGACGGCGCTCGTGTTCAGCGGCAAGGCCGCGATGGGCATCGTCACCGGCGCGGTCGACTGCTCCGAGAAGGGCATCGGCAAGAAGAACTGCGACGACCTCAAGTTCTTCCGCTTCAACAGCGGCAAGGAGATCGAGTACGTCGGTGGCGACCTGGCGTCGATCGGGTCCCGCAGCCGGCACAAGGACGCGGCCTGGACCTTCATCCAGTCGCTGACCAAGCCGACCACGCTGGACGCGCTGGCCAAGCTGAACCGCAAGATCCCGGCCTACAAGGACGCCAGCAACTCGCCGCAGGCGAAGTCGAACCCGTTGAGCCAGTTCGTCGCCGACGGCCTCGTCTACGCGGTCAACGAGAACGAGGTGCCGTCCAACTGGCTCGAGATGCGTGGCAACTTCGACATCCAGCTCACCCAGGCGGTCCTCGGTCAGAAGGATCCCGCCAAGGTGCTGGCCAACCTGGCAGGGCAGAGCAGATGAGTACAACTCTGGAACGTCCCGCGGTCAGCACTCCGCGGAAGGTGGCACCCGCCAAGGACAGCCGGACGCTGATCCGCGGCCAGGCCCGGGCCGGCTGGATCCTGCTGTCCCCGGCGCTGCTGCACTCCGGGGTCTTCATCGTGATCCCGGTGATCGCCGTCCTGGTGCTCAGCCTCACCGACTACAGCTTCGGTGACTCCTGGGCCTGGGTCGGGTTCGGCAACTACGCCGACCTGTTCCGCGACGTCGACTTCCAGGCGTCGCTGTGGAACACCGTGCTGTACGCGCTGGTGGTGATCCCGGTCTCGATGGCGATCGCGCTCGCGGTCGCGGTCGGGCTGAACCAGAAGATCAAGGCGCTCGGCTTCTTCCGGACCGCGTTCTACATCCCGACGGTGACCGCGACGGTCGCGATCGCCACAGTCTGGTTGTGGATCTACAACCCGGGCTCCGGCCTGGCGAACGGCTTCCTCAGCCTGTTCGGCTTCGCGCCCACCCAGTGGCTGTCCGACCCGGCGACCGCGCTGCCGTCGCTGATGGTGATCGGTGTCTGGCAGGGCCTGGGCACGAAGATCATCATCTACCTGGCCGCGTTGCAGGGCGTCTCCCGGGACCTGCTGGAGTCGGCCGAGATCGACGGCGCCGGCCGCTGGCAGAAGTTCGCCAACGTGACCTGGCCGGCGCTCGGCCCGGTGCAGTTCTTCGTCCTGATCACGTCGATCGTCGGCACCTTCCAGGTGTTCGACCTGGTCTACGTGATGACCCAGGGCGGCCCCGGCACCGAGACCCGGGTGCTGGTGCTGGACATCTACCAGAACGCGTTCACGGACCTGAAACTCGGCTACGCGTCCGCCGAGACGGTGATCATGATGATCGTGATCGCCGCGTTCATCGGCGTCGGGCGCCTGCTCCAGAAGGCGGATTCCAATGACTAGCGTGACTGTGGCCGGCCCCGCGGCCGCGCCGAAGCCGTCGTCGATCCGGGTCGGCCGGATCCTGTTGTACGTCGTACTGACGGTCGGCTCGATCCTGATGATCACGCCGTTCGTCTGGATGGTGCTGACCGCGCTGAAGAGCAACCAGGAGATCATGGACTTCTCCTGGCTGCCGAACGAGCTGCGCTGGCGCAACTTCACCGAGGCGATGGAGACCGCGCCGTTCCTGCGATACTTCCGCAACAGCCTGTTCATCGCGGTCGGTGAGACGCTGTTCACGCTGGCGGTCTGCACGACGGCCGGGTACGCGCTGGCGAAACTGCCCCTGCGCGGCTCGAAGGCGCTGCTGAACTACTTCATCGTGCTGCTGCTGGTGCCGTTCCAGATCATCCTGGTGCCGCTGTTCCTGATCGTGAAGTCGATCCCACTGTTCGGCGGCAACAACATCCTCGGCCAGGGCGGGATCGGCTGGCTGAACTCCTGGTGGGGCCTGATCATCCCGCTCGGCGCCGCGCCGCTGTTCACCTTCCTGGCCCGGCAGTTCTTCGTCTCGCTGCCGGACGAGCTGGCGCAGGCGGCCCGGGTCGACGGGCTCGGTGAGTTCGGCATCTTCTGGCGGATCATGACGCCGCTGATCAAGCCGGCCCTGATCACCATCTGCGTGTTCCAGATCGAGGCGGCCTGGAACGGGTTCCTGTGGCCGTTGATGATCACCACATCGGACTCGATGCGGCCGCTGCAGCTCGGGCTGGCGATCTTCGCGCAGAATCCGGACGACATCCAGTGGCCCTACCTGATGGCGGGTACGGCGCTGGCCGCGCTGCCGATGATCGTGCTGTTCGTGTTCGCGCAGAAGCGGTTCATCGAAGGAATGGCCAACGTCGGCATCAAGGGCTGAAAAGCAACCGCCCCTCGCTTCGCTCGGGGCGGGGAGAGAGAGGTAGCAACCGCCCCCGCTCGGGGCGGTGGAGGGCAGAAACCTCGTACAGGTGCTCACCCCGCCCCGGGTGAGCACCTGCGAGGCCCCCCACAACACGCGGTGGTCCCGAAGAAACACCGGAGCTTCCCACTCGGTTCCCCCCGCCGGGTCGCTCACCCTTTTATCGGCACAGTGTGGCCGTCGTTACATCATTCGTCCGGATTTCTGGGCGACTTTCCGGAGGATTTCTGCGCGTTCCTGCGAAATGCCGCTTTCGTACGACGTTTCGCGGCCGTCGGGCGACGGTGGGTAGGCGGACCCTCGCTGGGGAACTAAAGAGAGCATGCGGATCCGCGTGCTCACCCTGAACGTCCAGCACGACGCCGGCGACCCCCGCCGTACCGAGCTGATCAACGCCGAGCTCCGGCGGCTCGAGCCGGACCTGGTGGCGTTGCAGGAGGTCTGCGATCCCCAACTCGGTCAGTTGATCGAGGGCACCGGGCTGACCCACACGACGCACCAGTCCGAGGTGCTGGTGTCCCGTTGGCGGCACGGTTCGGTATTCGCGTCCCGGTGGCCGCATCGCGTCGTCGACGTGGCGGAGCACCGCCCGGAAGCGGGATCGGACGACCATTGGTGGACGCTGGCGGCGGCGGTCGACGTACCCGAGTTGGGTGAGTTGCTGTTCATCCACCCGTCGACGCCGTGGCGGCTCGATCAGGCAGCGGCCCGGGAGCAGCAGTTGATCGCGGCGGTCGAGGTCGACGAGCTGCATCGGTTCCGGTTGCCCTCGATCATCGCCGGCGACCTGAACGCGACACCGAAGTCGGCCGGCATCCGCTTCCTGGCCGGCCTGCAGGCCCTCCGCGGGCGCAGCACGCACTACCACGACGCCTGGGCCGTCGCCGGCCAAGGCCTCGGCTTCACCTGGACCGTCGCGAACCCGCTGGCCGCCGAGGAGATCGACCACCTGATCGGCCAGCCCCGCCACCGCCGCCGCATCGACTACATCTTCGTCGGCTCCACTCACGCCCACCCAGACGCCCGCGCCCACATCCAGCACACCGAACTCGTCGGTGACGCCCCCGTCGACAACACCTGGCTCAGCGACCACTTCGGCGTACTCACCGATCTGAACTACGAACTGATCTGATCGCCGGAATACTCGTCGGCATGCCGATCGTCTTCGTCGACCTGGAAACCACGAGTGTGCGCGAGCCCTGGCTGCCCGGCGGGCGACAGATCTGGCAGTTGGCCGTCATCCGCCGCGAGGACGACGGGCGCGAGACGGCGTACAACCGGTTCATCCGCCTCGACGAGCTCGACCTGTCGACCTCGACCGAGCAGGCCCTGGAGGTCAGCCGCTTCCGCCGCCATCCTTCCCTGAACGACTCCGCCGAGAACGTCTGCTCCGGCCGCGAGGCCGGCGAGCTCATGGTCGACCTCACTGCCGACCAGCCGCTCTGGGTCGGCGCAGCACCCTGGATGGACGCGACCGACGTCCTCCACCTCATGCACCGCAACGGCCTGGTCGCTGCCGAGGCCGCCGACGTCCCCTGGGACTTCCGCCTCGTCTGCATCATCAGCCAACTCATCGCCCGCACCAACGCCGAACCAACCGCCGACGTCGCCGCCATGTCCGCCGCCGTCGGAGTCGACCAAGCCGACTACACCATCCACGACGCCCTCGCAGATACCTACTACGTCCGAGACGTGTACGACGCTCTGCGCGCTAGTGCCGCATCCAGATAGGTCGAGGCTGTCGCCGCGGCGTTGCCAAGCGCTGGCGGGGTCAGCCGGTGAGGGGGCAGCGGCCTCGGGTGGCGCCGCGATGGGTTGGTGGACAGACGGACAGGTGGTGTCACTGCGCGGGCAGTGCGGTTGAGCGTGAGCGCATCGGAGTGTACGGCGTCCCGCAGGTGCACTACCTGTCCGATGGGCCCCTCCACACGACCGGAGAGTCCGGCTGGTCGCTTCAGGGGCGCAGAACTCCCCACCAGCCCGGCCAACCCGTACAGGCGGCAGGACAGCTCGATCTCGCCTCGTACAGTTACGACCACAACATTGCTTGACGCGGAACTAGCTGACGGTCAGCGCACTTTGGTCCACGGCGCACATCGTGCGCTCTCGAACGCCTTGTCCGACTTCTTGATCGTGACGACCTGGTTGGCTCCGTTGCCGTTGGCAAGAATCGCCTCGAAGTCTCCACTGGTGTTCTTCAATCGAGCCCAGTAGCAGTCTCCGTCGGAACGCTGACCGTGACGGTCGGGGTCGAACTGGCAACCGACGACGAGGTGGTGCCACCGTTGACGGTGACCGCACCGACCGCGGCGCCGACGACGAACGCGGCGCCACCGATGGTCAGCCCGGACTTCCACCACGGCGTCGACGCGGCGAATCGCGGCCCCCTGCCCCCCTCAGAACTGGGCTGCCGACCGTTCCATCGTCCTGGGACGGGTGTTCGTTACATAGCGTGATCTGGCGAAGGTGGGCGCGGATGATCTCCTGCACGAGGGGACGTCTTCTGTTCCGAGGAGGTCGAGGGCTCGACTGGGTGCGGAAGGTGGCCAGGCCGTGGCGGAGGCCACTCGCAGCAGGAGTACGTCGACGCCTATGCCCGCCGCGCCTCGTGAAGAGCCCGGTCTGCGGTTAGGATTCAGGGCGTGACTGCCGGGTCGGTCCTTCGGGGCCATTCACGAGTCGGGTTCCCGGCTGCCTTCTGAGCGCCGGTGCGGCCGCTCGCGGCCCGCCCTCGTTTCTCCTTGCTGACAAGGTCATTTCCGCATGCCCGAAACCATCGAGAGAGAAGCGAATCCTGAACGAAATCATCGAGAGCTTCCGCGCGAACGCCGGCCAGATCGGCGACGGCAGGTACCTGCTGCTGACGACCACTGGCGCTCGCTCGGGCAAGCAACACACCGCGATCCTCGGGTACTACCCGGACGGGGACCGCGTCCTCGTCGTCGGCTCGGCCGGCGGCGGACCCAAGCATCCGGACTGGTACCACAACGTGGTCGCCAACCCCGAGGCCACCGTCGAGACCGGCCTGTTCACCTACCCGGCGACGGCCGTCGTACTGCGCGACGCCGAGCGCGACGAGGTGTTCGCCCGGCTCGTCGAGGCCGACGCCGGGTGGGGTGAGTACCAGGAGCGAACGACCCGGACCATCCCGGTCGTGGCACTGGTCCAGCCACCCGGCCCGCCCACGTTCACAGGCACGGTGGGCGAGTTCTTGAAGAGCATCCACATGGTGTTCCGCCGCGAGCTCGAGTTGATCCGCAAGGAGGTCGCCACCTCGGGCACAGCCGGCCTCGGCGCCCAGCTCCGGATCAACTGCCTGACCGTCTGCCAGGGGCTGCACAACCATCACACCGGCGAGTCCCTTGGCCTGTTCCCGGCTCTGGCCGACCAGCATCCCGAGCTGGCCGACACCATCGCCGTACTGCAGTCCGAGCACGACCGGATCGCCGTACTCCTGGAGGAGCTGGAGAAGCAGCTGTCCGATCCATCGCCTGACCTCGTCTCGCAAGTGGATCGGCTGATCGATGCTCTGAACGCCCACCTGGACCATGAGGAGGCCACGCTGCTGGCTTACCTGTAGTGCGCCGATTGGTTCCATGGCAGCGTGGGACGCGTGTACGACGACGCCGTCGAGGCCGGCCGGGCCGCCCTGTCGCGGGGCGCCTGGCCGGACGCTCGGCTGCAGTTCGGGCGCGCGATCGAGGCTGCGGCTACTGCTGAGGCGTACGAAGGGCTGAGCTGGGCCAACTGGTGGTTGGAGGACGTGGCTGCTTGTCTGCAGGCGCGTGAGCAGGCGTATCGGCTGTACCGGAAGGCCGATGACGTACGGGGCGCGGCTCGGATGGCCTTGTGGCTCGGTGACGACCAGAACGAGTTCCACGGTGCCGGGGCGGTGGCTGAGGGCTGGTTCAACCGGGCCGCGCGGTTGCTCGGCGACTTGGACTGTCCGGAGCGCGGCTGGCTCACGGTGTTCGATGCAAACGCCGCGCTCGGCCGGCAGGAGACCGGTCGGGCGCGGCAGCTCGCCGTACAGGCTGAGGAGATCGGGCGACGGCATCGGGCTGTGGATCTGGAGATGTTCAGCCTCGCGACCGAAGGCGTTGCGCTGGTGACCGAGGGCGCCGTCGAACAGGGGATGCGGTGCCTCGACGAGGCGACGGCGGCTGCGCTCGGCGGTGAGTACGAGAACCTCGCGCCGGCTGCGTGGACGTGCTGCCGGTTGATGCAGGTGTGTGAGGAGGTTCGCGACTACGAGCGCGGCGCGCAGTGGTGCCGGCAGGTGGAGGAGTTCAGCCGGCGGATGGAGGCGCGGTTCGTCCACGGGGTCTGCCGGGCGCACTACGCCGCGATCCTCGGTTGGTACGGACGGGAGAGCGAGGCGGAGGAGGAGCTGGCCGGAGCGCAGCAGGATCTGACGGCCAACCGGCCGTACTGGCGGGCCGAGGCCGTCGTGCGGCTCGGTGAGCTGCGCAGGCGGCAGGGGCGGCTGGTGGAGGCCGAGTCTCTGTTCAACGACGTGCCGTGGCATCCGTTGGCGAAGCGCGGGCTGGCTGAGCTGAGTCTGGACCGCGGCGATCCGGCGGCCGCGCGGGCCGTGCTGGAGCGGGTACTGCGGCAGCTGCCGGCTGAGGGGTCCGTCGATCGCGCGTGGCCGCTCGAGTTGCTCGTCCGGGCGGAGACTGCGCTGGGGGAGGTCGAGGCGGCCGGCGTGCATCTCGAGGAGTTCCGCAGGATCGCGCTGACGGTGGGGACGCGGCCGCTGCGGGCGGCGGCGCGCTTTCTGGAAGGCCTGTATGCGGCTGCTCTCGGCGAGCACGGGGCGGCGAATGTTTGCTTCGAGGACGCGTGCGAGTTGTACCTGGCGCCGTACGACGTCGATCGCGCTCGGGCGGAGCTGGCTCGAGTGCCCCGCGGTGGGACGCTCACCACGCGGCAGGTAGCGGTACTGCGTCTGGTGGCGGCCGGGCTGGGCGACCGGGAGATCGCGGCTCGGCTGGTGATCAGCGAGCACACGGTGCATCGGCATGTGGCCAACATCTATGCGCGGTTGGGCTGCTCGACCCGGGCGGCGGCCGTCTCTCGCGCTACCCAGCTGGGGTTGATGGCCTGAGCAGGCCATGTCCGGAGTTGGCTGCTCCGGGCGACGCGGTGGGGTCGTGGTGCGCCGATCCTGGGTGCCATGCAGCAGTTGGCGGAGTACAAGGAATCGGTGCGGACGACCTGGGCGACCGGGGACTACGACGCGATGATGCGTCAGGAGGGTCTGTACGTCGTCGGTGAGCGGCTGGTGCAGGCCGTGGACGTGCAGTCCGGCGAGGATGTGCTCGATGTCGCTTGTGGGACAGGGAATGCGACGATCCCGGCGGCTCGTGCCGGGGCGCGGGTGACCGGGCTCGACCTGACTCCGGCGATGCTCGCGACGGCTCGGGAACGGGCATCTGGTCTGGACATCTCGTGGGTCGAGGGCGATGCGGAGGAGCTGCCTTACCCGGCTCGGAGCTTCGATGTGGTGCTGTCCACCTTCGGCTGCATGTTGGCGCCAAGGCACGAGGTGGTCGCCGACGAGATCGCCCGGGTACTACGGCCGGACGGGCGGATGGGGGTGTGCACGTGGACCGCGTCCGGCGCGATCGGTGACTTCTTCCGGGTCGTCGGCGGATACTTCCCGCCGGATCCGTCGTACGTCGATCCGCCGCTCGGCTGGGGCGATGAGGACCACGTGCGCGAGCTGTTCGAGGGCACCGGAATCTCGCTACGGTTCGCCCGCGAGGTGGCTGTGATCCGGCATTCCTCGCCTGCAGCGGCGGCTGAGTTCTACGCGACGAAGTTCGGGCCGGTCGTGATGGCACGGGCGGCGTTGGGTGATCGGTGGCCGGAGCTTCGAGACGATCTCGTGGAGCTGTTCGCCTCTTATGACTCCGTGCTGCCCGCGGAGTACCTGGTGATTCAGGGGCGGCTGGCCAGCAGCGCGTAGGCGTTCGGGAGGCGGCCGGCCCAGGCAGCGGCGGCATGTCCGTCCGCGGGTCGCCAGAAGGGTTCGGCGTACTCCTCGAGGGTTTCGAGGCGGAGGCCGGCAGCAGTGACGGCCGTGACGATGTGGCCGAGGTTCCACTGCCATTCGCGTGCGCCGTTGGCGGGGAACGTGTCGTTGATGTGCGACTCGGCGAAGTAGCTGCGGTCCGGGCGGATCCGCGGCTCGTCCTCGTCCCACGTCCACAACGGCACGGCCGGGTGCGCCTCGTAGACGAACAGGTGGCCGCCTGGTCGCAGTACTCGCGCCACGTCCTGTGCCCACGCGTCGATGTCGCGCATCCAGATCAGCGCACCCTTGCCGGTGTAGACGAGATCCGCGCAACCGTCCTGCACCGGTACGCCGGGGACTTCGGCGACGACGTACCGGCAACTCACCCCCAGCTCGACCGCCCGCCGCTGAGCCGCCCCTGCAGCCACCGAGCTGTAATCCACTCCGACGACCCGATCGGCCCCCGCGTTCACCAAGGCCACGTCGTCGAGCCCATGCCCACTCTGAAAGTGCACAACCGTCGGCCGGCGATCGAGCAACGGCTGCAGCAGCTCAGCTTCCCGCTCGAACAGCCGCGGCCCACTCAGCGCCTCCTCGAGCAGTTCGTCGTACTCCCGAATGTGCTTCTGAGACGCCGTCTCCCAAGCCACCCGATTACCCCGCACAGCCTCATCCACCCGCCGAGTCTCCCCCACAACGAGGCCGCCGGTCAGCTGGATTTACTCGTTGTGGAGGACCTTGGCGATGGTGGTGTGGGCGGCGGTTCGGGCTGGGAGGTAGGCGCCTAGGGCGGCCAGGAGGATGCCGGAGAGGACGAAGAGGGCGAGGAGGGGGAGGGGGTAGACGTCGAGCATGAAGTCGGGGATGGCGACCTGGGCGCCGTTGGCCATGGCGGGGACGACCAGGCGGTGGGCGAGGATGCCGAGGGGGATGCCCAGGACTCCGCCGAGGGCGCCCAATGCGGCCATCGAGGTGACCACCATGACGGTGACCTGGCCGGGAGTCATGCCGATGGACTTGAGCATGCCGAGGTCGCGGCGGCGTTCGCGGGTGTTGAGTACGACGGTATTGAAGACGCCGAGCGCGGCCACGGTGCCGAGCATCAGCGTGAGCAGGATGACGGTGGCAAGGACCACCGCGACGAACGTGCCCGGATCCTGACCGGGGACCTCTTCCAGCCCGGGGTCGCCCGCCTGGACGGCCTTCACGTAGGCGTCGATGTCGGTGCCGGGATCGAGTTGGATCTCGTAGATGTTCGCCCGCAGGTCCGGTGCGATCAGCGCAAGCGTCTGCCAGTTGGACAGCACCTCGTCGCCCGAGTTGTACAGCGCCTTGCCGACGATCTGCACCTGGGCGCGCTTCCCTTTCGACTCCAGCGTGATCGTGTCACCGACCGACAGCCCGCGCTGCTTGAGGAACCGCTCGGACACGACCACCTGGCCCGGCCCGTCGAACCACTTTCCCTCCAGCAGCCGGAAGCCGATCTGCGTGAAATCGCCACGGTAGAAGGCGACCCGGAGCTCCTGGTTCGTCCCGGCGAGCCGCATCGGCAGGTCCCGACTGGCCGTCACGTACGCAGCGCCGGACGTCGATCGCAGCAACGCCTCGTCCGCCGGGTCACTCAGCTTGGCCAGCTGCCGCTGCGGCGCGGTGCTCCCCGGAGCAGGCCCAGCACCGTTGCCCTCCTCGATTCCGGCGAACATCGTCACGTCGACGGCGCCGGCGCGGCTCGCCGCGGTCTGGTAGTTCGTCAACGACGTACCGAGGCCGACCGCCAACGTCACGCTCGTGACGCCGAGTACGACGGCCGCCAGCGTCAACGCCGTACGCGCAGGACGGGCGAACGGCAGGCCGAGTCCCAGACTGATTGCTCGCGGCAACCGAGTCCCGCTCAGCCAGCGCTGGGCCCGCAGACCTCGCCCGGCCCGCGGCGCACTTCCCGCGCTGATCGCCTCAGCGGCCGACAACCCACGAGCCCGCAGCGAGGGCACGAGCGCAGACAGAGCGACCAGCAGCGGTACGCCGAGCAACGCCGCCACGTCGACCCAGAGCGGGACGCCAAGCCCCTCGGCGCCGTAGTTCTCGAAAGCCCTGGTCAGCAAGGAGGTCGCGAGCACATTGCCGAGCAAAGTGCCCAGCGCGCAGCCGACGATCGCCGGGATGGAGATCATCGCGAGATAGACCGTCATCACCTGCGTCGGCGTGAATCCCAGCGCCTTGAGTACGCCGATGTGCCGGAAGCCGGCCACCACCGCGCCACTGACCACGTTCGCGACGATCAGTACGGCGACGATCAGGCCGATCCACCCGAACACCAGCAGGAACGGGACGAACGTGTTCGGCTCACCGGCAGCGGTGGCCTTGAGCGCGAGATAGGACTGCGTGCCGAGCAGCGCGGCGGACGGAAGGCCCGCGGTCACCGCGGCCTGACCGGCGGTGACGTCCGCGTTGGTCGAAGCCGGGGAGAAGCGGTAGAGCATCTGCGTGATGGTCGGCTTCAGCGCAGTCATCTGCTCGGGCGTGACCCAGGCGTCGCCCGACTTGCTGACACTGTAGGCGAACCCGACAACGGTCAGCTTGGTGCTGCCGGTCGTGAGCTCGGTCCCGACCTTCGCCGCACCGCGTTGGTTGCTGGTCTCGATCGGGTTCCGGTTGAGCACGATCTCACCGGGCTTGTCCGGCCAGCGCCCCTCCCACACGTTGAGCCGGTCGACCGCGCCACCGGGGTCCGCGCGACCGACGACCACGAGCGGCATCGGGGGTCCACCCATGTTCAGCTCCAGGTCGGCGAGGCCGAACGGTCCCGCTGTCGCCTCGGCCTTGCCCGCGGCCTCGGTCAGCTGCGTGTCGGAGACCTTGCTCCGGTCGTACGACGCCACCAGGTGCGCGCCGCTTTGCCGCGCGTATGCCTGTTCGAAGGGTCCAGTGGAGGCGGCGAGCAGCCCCAAGGCGACCACGATCATGGTTGTCGACAATCCGACAACCACTCCGATCACGACCGTCTGCAGCCGGCGGCGCCGTACCGCGGCCCGGGAGACCGGCCACACGGCGCTCACAGCGTCGGCTCCAGACTGCGTTCGCGGGCGACCTGTCCGTCGACGACCTCGATCAGCCGGCTCGCGCAGCGGGTGGCGAGTTGCTGGTCGTGGGTGACGAGCAGCAGGGTCTGGCCGATCTGGTTGAGGTCGAGCAGGAGGTCCATCACCTGTTCGCCGGCCCTGGTGTCCAGCGCGCCGGTGGGTTCGTCGGCGAGCAGCACGGCAGGGCGGTTCATCAGCGCCCTGGCGACCGCGACCCGCTGGCGCTCGCCGCCGCTGAGCTGGGCCGGGTAGGTGTTGCGTCGTGCGGCGATGCCGAGCTCCTCGAAGAGCTCGAGTGCGCGTTTGCGGGCGTGCGTCGCGGAGGTGCCGGTGAGCTGCGCGGCCAGTGCGACGTTGTCCAGCGCCGACAGGTCGTCGAGCAGGTTGAAGAACTGGAAGATCATCCCGATCCGCCGGCGCCGGTACAGCGCCAGGCCCTTCTCGTCCAGCGCGCCCAGGTCCTCGCCGTGTACCACGACGGATCCGGAGGTCGGCCGGTCCAGCCCGGCCACCATGCTGAGCAGCGTGGACTTGCCGCTGCCGGACGGTCCCATCACCGCGACCGCCTCACCGGCGCGAATCTCCAGCGACACCCCGTCCAGTGCGACGGACTCGCCGTACTCCTTGCGGACCTCGGTGAGCCGCACGACCGCCTGTTCGTTGCCTTCTGCATCCGTCATGCCTTCACGCTAGGGCTGCCGGCGGGCGCCGTACGTCAGCCTGCGGGCGTAACGTGCGGGCCCCGTCATCCTGGGGATGTACGGCGTGCCACCTGCGGATGATGCGGATTCACCGGGCCCTTGGGACAGTGGTCCTGTGATCACGACCTGGTTGCTCGTCATCGCCTGCCTGGCGGCGGTCGCGCTCGCGGTCGCGCTCGTCCGGGCCCGGCGGGCGCACGCCCGGGCGCTCGAGGAACGCGGCTGGCTACTCGAACGCGAACGCGAGAGCGCGGCCCAGAGCGCGGTCGACGCAGAGCGGGCCAGGATCGCCCAGGACCTGCACGACATCGTCAGCCACAACGTGAGCGTGATGGTGATCCAGGCCGGCGCCGCCCGGCACGTGCTGGGCGAACCGGCCGAGGCCGAGGCGGCACTCCTCGCGGTGGAGGCGGCCGGCCGGGACACGATGACCGAGCTCCGGCATCTGCTCGGCCTGCTCGCGCCGTCGGCGGACGGCACGGCCTCGGGCTCGTCGGGCTCGTCGGCAGCGTCGGCCTCGGCAGACGAGTTGTCGCCGCAGCCGAGCCTGAGTCGGCTGAGTCCGTTGATAGATCGGATCGCATTTGCCGGGCTGCCGGTCGAGGTGCGCATCTCGGGTGAGCCCCGGCCGCTGCCCGCCGGCGTCGACGTCACGGCGTACCGGATCATCCAGGAGGCGCTGACCAACGCGCTCAAGCACGGTGACGGGGTGAAGGCGGAGGTGACGGTGCGGTACACCGACCACGCGCTGCGGGTCGAGGTACTCAACACCGGGCCCAGCGTGCTGTCCGGCGGTCGTGCACCGCGGTCGGAAGGGGAGGGTCGCGGACTGTTGGGCCTGCGGCAGCGAGTGGCCGTGTACGGCGGGGACCTCGACGCACGGAGGAGACTCGGCGGCGGGTTCCGGGTGCGCGCGAAGATTCCGTTGGAGCGGCCGTGACGGTCGAGCCGCGCGTGGTGATCGCAGACGATCAAGCTTTGGTGCGGATCGGGTTCCGGATGATCCTGACTGCGCGCGGGATCGAGGTGGTCGGTGAGGCCGCCGACGGACACGAGGCCGTCGAGTCGGTACGGCGGCTGCGGCCCGACGTCGTACTCATGGACATCCGGATGCCGACGATGGACGGTCTGGAAGCCACCCGGCGCATCCTGGCCGAGTCGCCGGACTGCCGGGTGCTGATGCTCACGACGTTCGACCTGGATCGCTACGTGTACGCCGCCTTGGCCGCAGGCGCCAGCGGGTTCCTTCTGAAGGACGTGACGCCGGAGCACCTGGCGGCAGCGGTCCGCCTGGTCAACACCGGGGACGCGTTGCTCGCGCCGTCGATCACACGGCGGCTGGTGGAGCGGTTCGCGACCGGCGACCAGGGGCCGGTGCAGCAGCCCGCCGTACACAGGGATCTTGCAGTCCTCACGCCGCGCGAGCTCGAGGTGCTCACACTGATGGGGCACGGCCTGTCCAACGCGGAGCTCGCGACCGAGCTGACGCTCAGCGAAGCGACGGTGAAGACCCATGTCGCCCGCATCTTCGCGAAGCTGTCGCTGCGTGATCGCGCGCAGGCAGTCGTACTTGCTTACGAGACAGGGCTGGTATCTCCGGGCGATCGCTAGCAGGGTGTGTCCATGACATGCATCCTCTGCTCTGCGACAGGGCCGTTCCGACCTCGTGGAGCCAAGGAGGGCTACGAGATCAAGGAGTGCGCGGCCTGCGGGCTCGTGCAGCTCGTGCCGACTCCCACGCCCGAGACACTGCGTGCGCTCTACGAGGGATCGTCGTACTTCGACGGGGACGGCGGCTCGGGGTACTCGGAGTACGAGAGCCAGGAGCGCGAGTACCTGGCGACGTTCCGTGCGGACGTCCGGCGGATCGCGGAGTTCGTGCCGTCGGGCCGGGTGCTCGAAGTGGGCTGCGGGTACGGCTACTTCCTCCAGTGCGCTGCCGACGCCGGGTACGACGTCTACGGCGTCGACCTCTCGCCGACCGCGATCAAGTGGGCGGCCGAGCGATTTCCCGGCCGGGTGTTCTGCGGGATGCTCGACGAGGTCGCGGAGATCCAGGAGCAGAAGTATGACGTCATCTTCGGCTCGCACCTGATCGAGCACGTCACGGATCCGGGCGCCTTCCTGTCGTCAGCGGCACGGCTGTTGAATCCGGGCGGCGTGATCGTGCTCGTCACGCCGAACATCAAGAGCCTGCTGGCCCGGGTCTCCGGGCCGCGGTGGGTCTCGTTCAAGATCCCCGAGCACGTCAGCTACTACGACCCGGTCACGATCACCGAACTGCTGCGTCGCACCGGCTTCTCTACCCTCGCGGTCGACCCCGCCTACCAGTACTACGCTGTTCCGTTCGTCGCCGGCCGTCTGCGTGAGCTCCTCGATCCTGTGTCCCGGTTGATCCCGCGTGTCGAGAACCTGGGCTTCCTCCGCGGGCGGCAGGTCCGCGTGACGAGCGGTTCGATGCGGGTCCTGGCCACTGACGCAGCAACCGGGGGTAGCCCGCGCGTCTAGAGGGCATGGGACGTCGACTTGGAGGTGGCTGGCGCCTGCGCTCGCCGTGGTGGCGGTTGCGGGAGCCGTGATCGTTGTTGCCGATGGCCCTCGTAGCCGGACCGCGGCGGCCGGACCGGCCACCCGGGCGATCGGCACCCTGATGCGGGGCAGTGAGCTCAGCGCCGACGTGACCCTGTACGCCACGAACCGGGTGTACACCGTGGAGATGCGCCCGGACGGCAACCTCGTCCTGCTCCAGAACAGCAAGACCGTCCTGTGGAGCACGAACATCACCGGCTGGCCGAACTCGTCGGCCGCGATCGACGCCAACGGCCGATTCACCACCCGAAACCAGGACGGCCACGAGACCTACCTCATCGACTCCCGCCGTCCCGGCACCGTCCTCCAACTCCGTCCCGACGGCCACCTCCTCATGATCCACGGCCGAACCACAGTCCGAACCCTGCATTGAGGGATCCTTACTCCTCGCGGCCCTGCTCCAGCTGCAGGTTCACGACCCGGGACCTCAGCGCGAGGTCGTCCATCGTCTCCAGCACCAGGAATCGATCGACCCGCACCTTTGTCCGTGCCGGCTGGAACACCGCTACCAGGTCGCGAAGCTCGGCGTACTCGGCGCCGGTCACGTCCGACGTCAGCTGCAGATAGCCCGCCAGCAGCGGACGCTCCACGTCAAGCGCTCGTACGGCCCGCTCATCCGCCGGCTCGACCGGAAGGTAGATCCGCCCGGTGTTGAACTGCCCGATCCACGGCCCGCGCACAACGAGATCGATCGGTCCGTCGAGCACCCGCGGCTCGTCGCTTCCATGCACCAAGGTCGCATGCACCCGATCCGCCCTCAGCTCGAGCCCGCGCCACCAGACGAGGTTGGACAGGCGAGAATCAGCCAGCGCCGCCAAGAATGCCTCCGGCCGCGGATCAGGCAACGGCACGACCACCGAACGCACCGGCGGCCAGAACTCTCCCGGCCCGACATCCGGGCCAAGCGGCCCTCGCACCCCATCCCTCAACAACGGAAGATGCCGCCTCCGATACCGCGCATCCAGCCGCAACGCCTCGTGCTTCCCCCACTCGAACTCCTGCCCCGCCAGCACACTCAGCACATCACCCATCGCGACCCCCTCACCCCGAATAGTCTCGCGCCGCGTGTCGAGAATGTGGGTTTGGCTCCGTCCCCTGTGCACCAGCGGCCACGACGGGTCGCGTGACGAAGGGGAATCACCATGGCGCTGCACCGGATGGACAACGTCGGCATCGTCGTCGACGACATGGATGCTGCGGTTGCGTTCTTCGTGGAGCTCGGCATGGAGCTGGAGGGCCGTGCGCAGGTCGAGGGCCCCGCGGCGGACCGCACAGTCGGCATCGACGAAGTCCGCTGCGAGATCGCAATGCTGCGAACTCCGGACGGCCACAGCCGCCTGGAGCTGTCGCAGTACCTGATCCCTGCCGCGATCGTCCCGAACCCGCCCAACCCGCCGCACAACACCCTCGGCATGCACCGCGTCATGTTCGCCGTCGACAACATCGAGGATGCCGTCGCCCGGCTCCGCACTCACGGCGCCGAACTTCTCGGCGAGATCGTCAAGTTCAGCGAGACCTACCGCCTCTGCTACCTTCGCGGCCCCGCCGGCATCATCCTCGGCCTCGCTGAACAGCTCACCTGACGCCTAGCGGGCACTGCACAGACAACGGGGGTACGGTCTCCGCATGACACGACCGCGAATGCGGATTGGGGCCGTCACGATCACGGCAGCACCGGCTCCACACGCCCGGGAGCTGGCCAGGTTTTATGAGCAGCTGCTTGGCTGGCGGATCGTCGACGAAGGGCCGAAGGGCGGTTGGGTCCAGCTTCACCCGCCCGAGGGCGAGACAGACAGGACGCTGCTCGGCATCAACATCGAGTCTGATCAGGAGCACGAGCGGCCGACCTGGCCGAGCAAGCCCGGTGGTCAGAACGCGACGATGCACCTCGACATAGGCGTGGACGACCTCGATGAGGCGGTCGCGTGGGCCCTCCAGGCAGGCGCGAGTCTCGCCGAGGACCAGCCGCAGGAGCACGTCCGGGTCATGCTCGACCCACACGGCAACCCCTTCTGCCTGTGCCGCTGACCCATCACCGAACCGCTGGGAAATGACCTACAGGTTCGGCGATGAGTCGCCAGATGACGGCGTGGCCTGCGCTCTGGTCCCGGACACCTACTCGGATTCGCCTTCGAGGGCGAGGCGGTAGCCGCTGGGGGTATGGAGGAGGAGACGGCGGTAGGTCCAGCCGGGGGCTGGATTGTTGTGTTCGAGTTCGAACTCCAGGCCTGCCGCCTGGCACCGCTCAGCCGCCGCGTCGACGTCGGAAACGGCGATTTGCCAGGTGAGGACGCTCGGTGGGTCGTTCTCGGCGGTTGCCTGCTGGATGCCGAAGTGGATCGTGTCCGTCCCGAAGGCTATGAAGTCGGGATACTCCTCGCCCTCATAGATCACCGGCAAACCGAGCTTCTCGTAGAAGGCGCGCTCGGCGGAGAGATCGGAGACGTTCAGGACGGGTGCCAGGCGGGTGAACAGTTGGTCAGCGGCCATGGTGAACAGTCTCGCCCTCAGGAGGGCAAGCGGAAGACGGAGAAGTGGCTGAGGGGCTCGACCGTCAGACAGAACCTAGGAACAACTGAGACCAAGACCGAGACCAAACGACTCCGGGGCGGCTCCCAGATGTGGGAGCCGCCCCGGCTCGTGTTCGTCCTCCGTGAGTCTGGGACCGCCCTCTGACCTGACCCTATGCGACTCCGGGGAGTGGCGGAGGATACGAGATTCGAACTCGTGAGGGGTTGCCCCCAACACGCTTTCCAAGCGTGCGCCCTAGGCCTCTAGGCGAATCCTCCAAGCGGAGAGGATACGCGAGACGGCTCGGGAACCTGAAATCGGGGCGTGAACCTGGTGGGGCCGTCGCGCGACTGTGCTTGTAGGAGGTGAGCGTGGAGCGGGAGTGGGTGGCGGTGGTGGTGCGGGCGCAGGTGGGGGACCGGGAGGCGGTGGCCGAGCTGGTGCGGGGGTGGCACGAGCCGGTGTGGGGCTACGTACGGCGCATGCTCGGCCGGGACGACGTGGCCGATGACGTGTCGCAGGAGGTATGGCTGGCGGTCGTGCGGGGGCTGCCGCGGTTGAGGGAGCCGGAGCGGTTCGCCGCCTGGCTGTTCACCATCGCCCGGCGCAGCGTCGTCAACCAGCTCCGGGGCCAGTACGCCGACCAGACGCCGTACGTCGACCAGCCGCGGCAGACGCCGTACGACGAGCCGGACCCGGCGGAGCAGGTGGTCGACCGGGTCGACGTACGGCGGTTGGTCGATCGGGTGCCTGTGGTCGAGCGGGAGGTGCTGGTGCTGTTTCACCTGGAGGACCTGAGTCTCGAGGAGTGCGCCGACGTGCTCGGCGTACCTGTCGGAACGGTGAAGTCCCGCCTCCACCGAGCGCGGCGGATGCTGCGGGAAGGAGCGGAGTCGTGATCTCGGCAGAGCAGACGATCGCGGGACTGCAGGACGCCCTGTCGTTGCGGCGACGGATCCGGTCCCTGGTGCAACTGACCGGCGCGGCGGCGGTGGTCACGCTCGTCACGATCCTCTGGTTGACCGAGGACGGCCTCCCGGTCCGGGCACAGGTCGGTTTCGCCGCCATCGTCCTCACCGGACTGCTCACCATGCTCGGAGCGGCCCGCACGCTCCGCCGCCGCGGCCACCTCTTCGCGCGGGATCGCGTCATCGCCGGCTGGATCGCGGCCGGCTTCGCTGTCCTGCTCGCGGTGGGGCTGGCGCTCGCCGGCCGCGGCCTGCTCGGCCTGCCGATCGCGATCGTGGCGCTCGGATTCCTGACATTCACCTGGCACACCAGAAGGCGATTGGAGCAACGAGGATGAAACCGATCGGTCCCTTGGCGATTGCGATGCGACGGTTCGGCACGAAGCGTGGAGCCGTCGTGGTCGCGGCGGCGCTAATTCTGCTGCTGGTGATCGGCCTGCTCATCTAGGGTCGGCGGCATGGACGCAGCGCCGGACCCGAACGTCGTACACCCGATGCCCGACGTCGAACGGGTGGTGTTGCTGAAGGGCGTGGTCAAGTCGCCGCTGATCGAGGTCGGCGACTACTCGTACTACGACGACCCCGACGACCCGTCCGCGTTCGAGACCAGGAACGTGCTGTATCACTACGGCCCCGAGCGGCTCCGCATCGGCAAGTACTGCGCGCTCGGTGAGGGCACGACGTTCATCATGAACGGCGCCAACCACCGGATGGACGGACCGTCGACATTCCCGTTCCCGATCATGGGCGGCGGCTGGGCGGAGCACTTCGACCTGATCACCGGGCTGCCGGGCCGCGGCGACACCGTGGTCGGGAACGACGTCTGGTTCGGGTACCGCAGCCTGGTGATGCCCGGCGTGACGATCGGGGACGGCGCGATCATCGCGTCCGGTGCGGTCGTGGTGGACGACGTACCGCCGTACGGGATCGTCGGCGGCAACCCGGCGAAGCTGATCCGTACCAGATTCCCGGCAGGCGACGTGGAGCGCCTGCTGAGGGTCGCCTGGTGGGACTGGCCCGTCGAGCGAGTCACCGCGAAGGTCCGCGCCATCATGTCCGGCACCATCGACGACCTCGAGGCGTGATGCGGGCTACCCCAGCAGTGTGCTCGCCAGTGCGCGCCACTGCTCGACCGGCTGCGGTCCAGTGACGCCAGTGATGACGTTGACAGCCACATGGTCGGCGCCGGCGTCCAGGTGCTCGCTCAGCTTGGCCTTGATGTCCGCCCGCGTGCCCCACGCGGCCAGTGCGTCGACCATCTGATCCGGCAGCTCGGCCTGGTCCTTCGCACTGAACCCCTGCCGCTCGAGCGAGGCGGCGTACCCAGGCAGTCGTGGGAAGAAGCCGATCGTGTTGCGCGCGATCGCCCGCGCCCGCTCCGCGTCGGTCTCCACGACGACCAGATGGCTGACCGCGAGCAGCTTGTCCGGGCCGAGCACCTTCCGCGCCTCGGCGGAGTACGACGGCGCGATCAGGAACGGGTACGCACCGGCCGACCGGTCCCGGGCCAGCCCGAGCATCCGCGGCCCGAGCGCGGCGAGCAGCCGGCGCTCTTCCGGTACGGCGTCCAGCGTGTCGAGGTAGGCGTTGAGTGTCGCGATCGGCTTGGGCCCGCGCGCACCACCGAGGCCCACTGTGAACCGGCCCGGCGCGGACGCCTCCAGCGCGGCGTACGTCGTACTGACGTCCTCGGCGCCGTACTCGTCGACCGAGAGGATGCCGCTGACGAACTTGATCGACGAGGTCGCACCGACCAGGTCGACGATGGTCTGGAGCCCGGGCAGCGGGCCGCCGGACAACCAGATCGCGGGATAGCCGAGCTCCTCGGCCGCAGCGGCGGCGGCCACCGACTCGGGGCTGCTGGTCAGGCCTGTGGTGATCCTGAACGGACCGAATTGATGATTCGTCACGTAACCAGCGTAGGCCGCTCGATTTCGGACCGCACGCGGGCATCACGTACACTTCTGGCTGGTTCCCCGCGTGGCGGTATCTCGCCCAACTCCCCCAGGGCCGGAAGGCAGCAAGGGTAAGTGAGCTCTTCCGGGTGCGCGGGGAATCCTCATGTCTAGGCTGGTCCGGAACCCCAGACATTCGAGGAGCCCGATGAGCGCGGAACGCCGCTACCTGCAGGAACTGATCATCGCCGAGCTCGGCGTCCCCGCATCGTTCGACGCGGACACCGAGATCGAGCGCCGGATCGAGTTCCTCGCCGACCAGCTCCGGCGGACCGGCGCGACGTCGTACGTGCTGGGCATCAGCGGCGGCGTCGACTCCGCTACGGCGGGACGCCTCTGCCAGCTCGCGGTCGAGCGGGTCCGGGCCGAGGGCGGTCAGGCGACGTTCGTCGCGATGCGGCTCCCGTACGGCGTCCAGGTGGACGAGGCGGATGCACAGCGCTCGCTGGAGTTCATCAAGCCGGACGAGACGCTCTCGGTGGACGTGAAGCCGGCCACCGACGCGCTGGTCGAGTCGGTCCGGCACGCGGGTCTCGGCGAGCGCGAGGACTTCCACACCGGCAACATCAAGGCCCGGCAGCGGATGATCGCGCAGTACTTGGTCGCCGGCGCCCGCGGTGGGCTCGTCGTCGGCACCGACCACGCCGCGGAGGCGGTGATGGGCTTCTACACCAAGTACGGCGACGGCGCCTGCGACCTGACGCCGTTGTCGGGACTGACCAAGCGCCGGGTCCGCGCGATCGCCACCCGCCTGGGTGCGTCGGACGAGCTCACCGGCAAGGTCCCGACCGCCGACCTGGAGACCAGCAAGCCCGGCCTCCCGGACGAGGTCGCCCTCGGCGTCACGTACGACGAGATCGACGACTTCCTCGAGGGCCGCGAAGTCAGCGAGAAGGCCGCGGCCACGATCATCGCCACCCACCGCCGCACCGCCCACAAACGCGCCGTACCCCTCGCGGTCTGATCCGGCCTCAGCCGACCTGCGGTAGCTGACGAACACGGTCGGCCAGGCGGTCCAATCGGACGGCTGCGATACCGCGGTAGGCGGTCCGTAGGAGGGTCGCGAGCGGTCCGGCCTGCGTGAAGGCGTGTCCGACCAGTCCGGACTCGCCGATGGTCCAGGTCCCGGACTCGCGGAAGCCCGGGACCTCCCACCGCAACTCGATCCGGTCGGCCTCGATCACCGCGTACTCCAGCCGACCGCTGAGGCCCGGCCGGACACGGAGGGCGTAACGCTGTCCCACTGCGGGCTGGGCCGGCCCGTCGACGCTGAGGAACGCCTCGTTCCACAAGGGCAGCGCGCGGGGGTCGAGGAGTACGGCGCGGATCCGGTTCGGGGTGGCCGGGATGACCATGGTCGCTTGCTCCATGTCAGCTGTCCTTGACGGCCGCGCGGCGGCGAGCGAGGGCCTCGCCGGCGGGGAATGCGGCGGCCAGCGCGCGGAGGGTTTCGATGGTTTGGTCGACAGGCTGACCGGCGATGCGCTCGTCGATCGCTTCGTGCAGAACATTCTCCGCGGCGACGATCCGCCGGCTGACCTTTCGACCTTCGGCGGTGAGGCTGAGAGTGAGGTAGCGGCGGTCCACCGGATCGGTGTCGCGTTGGATCAGTCCTTGGGTCACCAGCCGGTCGACCAGCCGGCTCGGGCTGTTGCCGGTCTCGCAGACCAGCAGACCGCCGAGAGCGTTGAGGGTCAGCGGGCCGTGGTCGCGGAGGACGCGCAGCACCTCGGCTTGCGACGGGGTCACCCCGATCTCCCGCAGTTCGGCGGCCAGCAACCGGTTCCCTTCGCGCTGGATGGCGAGGATCAGGTACCGCAACTCCTCCGCGGCCCTCATCGTGCCCCCGCCGTCGCCAGCGCCGACGTCGCGGCCGGATCGTGTGCGGCCAGAACGACGAGGCCGGGGTGGGCCGCGCGCAATTCATTGACCTGGGCAACGGTTTGGCGCAGGGCCGGGCGGGAGCCGACCCCAGGGATGTCGCCCGCCGCCAGCAGTTCGGCGTCGTAGGTGAGATCTCCGACCATCAGCAGCGGAGGTGCGTCCGGACGCCGTACCAGCAAGGACAGTGAGCCAGGGGTGTGGCCGGGCGTCGGCAGCAGGACCAGGCTGCCGTCGCCGAATAGGTCGTGCCCGCTGCTGAACGGCGACACACTCGGGTCACCGAGGGGCTCCGGCCGGACGAGTTCCCATCGCAGGCCGGGCAGTTCGATGTGCCGGCGGAGGAAGCCGCGGGCGGCCGCCAGCGGCCGGCGCATCGACCTCCACTCTGGCTCGCTGATCACGATGCGGGCCTGCGTCAGTTCGGGCAGCCCGCCGATGTGGTCCTGGTGGAGATGTGACAGGACCGCGGTGTGGACGTCGCGGATGTCGTACCCGTTCGCCGCGAGTTGCCGCGTCAGCGTCTGCTCCGGCCCGATCTCGAACTTCGCCAGCCGGTCGTAGACCAGGCCGTTCAGGCCGCCGGGGAAGTAGCCGGCGTCGGTGACCGACGCACGGTCCTGGCCGGTGTCGAACAGCACCAGGCCCTCGGAGTGCTCGACGACGTACGCGTTGATCGGGCGCGGGGCCGTCCATTGTCGCGAGGTTGCCAGCCAGACGTAGGTGTTCTTCTTGGTCGGCCCGACGTGCTCGGGCCGGATCTGAACGGTGCCGGTGCTCACCACGGACACTCGGGAGATGGTCGTCATGGGTAATACATTACACGACATGTGTGTCGTGTCATCTGTCTGTCCGGAATGCGTGAAGAGTGCGTGAGAAAGTCCGGATGAGGTCATGGTCAAGGCGTCGTCGCGGCTGGCAGAGTGTCGGCATGAAGGGTCTGATGCAGAACTACCAGCTGTCCCTGGACGCCATCTTTCGCCGGGCTGAGCAGTTCTACCCGGACAAGATCGTCTACACCGGCGGTCCGGCGCCGTCGAGACTGACGTACGCCGAGTGGGCCGCGCGGACCAGGCGACTGGGCGGCGTGCTGAAAGCCCTCGGGATCAGCGCGGACGGCCGGGTGGCGACCTTCGCGTGGAACTCGGGGCGGCACCTCGAGCTGTACTTCGGTGCGCCCTGCACCGGCCGGGTCCTGCACACGCTGAACATCAGGCTCTTCCCCGACCAGGTCGTCTACATCGCGAACCACGCGGAGGACGAGGTCGTCTTCGTCGACCGTTCGCTGCTCGGGCTCTTCCTGCCGCTGCTCGATCGGCTGCCGCTGGTCAGACATGTCGTCGTGATGGACGACCTGCCGGCCGGCGCGCCCGGGGCGGAGGTGCCCGACGATCCCCGGTTCCACGACTACGAGGAGTTGCTGGCCGCTGCGGACCCGGTCGAGTTCCACGTCGACGACGAGAACCAGGCGGCCGCGATGTGCTACACGAGCGGTACGACGGGACATCCGAAGGGCGTGGTGTACTCACACCGATCCACCTGGCTGCACTCCATCGGCGTACTGACCAACGCCGGGATCGGCCTGACGGAGACGGACACGGTGATGCCAGTCGTGCCGATGTTCCACGCGAACGCGTGGGGGCTTGCGCACGCGGCGCCCATGGCCGGTGCCTCGCTGGTGTTCCCGGGGCCGGACATGAGTCCGCAGGGGATTCTCAAACTCTTGCAGGAGCAGGAGGTGACGCTGGCGGCCGGCGTGCCGACGATCTGGCAGGGGTTGTTGCCGCTGCTGGACGGGGTCGAGTTGCCGAAGCTGCGGCGGGTGCCTTGTGGCGGGTCCGCCGTACCGATGGCCTTGTCGGAGGCGTTCCGGGAGAAGCTCGGGCGACCGATTCTGCAGGCGTGGGGGATGACCGAGACCAGCCCGGTGGCGACGGCGGCGCACGTGCCGGCTCGGTACGAGGAGTTGCCCGAGGACCAGAAGGCGCGGTTGCGGGCTCGGCAAGGGCAGCCGCTGCCCGGTGTCGAGGTGCGAATCGTCGAGCCCGGGTCGATCACGCCGTTGCCGTGGGACGACGAGGCGACGGGTGAGCTGCAGGTGCGTGGGCCGTGGATCGCGGCGGACTACTACCGGCCCGACGCGGGGGTCCAGCTGAGCACGGAAGACGGCTGGATGAAGACCGGCGACGTGGCGGCGATCGACCAGTTCGGCTCGGTGCGACTGGTGGACCGCACCAAGGATCTGGTGAAGTCCGGTGGTGAGTGGATCAGCTCGGTCGAGCTGGAGAACCTGCTGATGGCCCACCCGGCGGTCAAGGAGGCCGCTGTGATCGGTGTGCCGCACCCGAAGTGGGACGAGCGCCCGCTGGCCTGCGTCGTTCTCGCCGAAGGCGAAACCGCCACGGCCGAAGAGATCCTGGAGTACCTGCGCCCGCGGGTGGCCAAGTGGTGGCTCCCCGATGCCGTCGAGTTCATCGAGGAGGTCCCCAAGACCTCTGTCGGCAAGTTCTCCAAGAAGGACCTGCGCACGCGGTTCGCCGACTACCACCTGGAGGAGTAGCGCCTGCGCCCGCTCGGGTCAGAGCGGGAGGGTGTGCGAGCGGTTGAGGAGGGATTGCATCGCCTGGTGAAAGGTGGTGCGTTGGCGGATGGTCCAACCGGTGGTCAGGTGGTCGAACACCTCCTCCTGCCACTGGTGCTCGTGGTCAAGCATGTCGAGGCCGGCTTGGGTGACGGTGACGTGGCGGCGTCGGGTGTAGGCCAGTTCGAGCGCCGACTTGAGATCCGGAAGCCGAAGCGCTGCCGAGACCTGCTCGCCGGTGACTCTGAACAGCGTCGCCACCAGGGTAGGGGACGTGCTCCCGGGCCACGCAGCGTCCTGTTCGACCACCATGAGCCGCTCACTGACCGGATGCCACGACCTCGGCACGAGCCGGATCCCCGATCGCCCGACCCAGTGCGCGTGCCATCGGTTGACTGCTACTTCCAGGGCAGACTCCATACGGCCAATTGCATGCGATTCGCATAGATCTCAGGCGAAGTCCGCGCCGAAGTGCCGCTGCAGATGGTCGAGCGTTGCCTGGACGAGCTCCGCCGGCCAGCGCTCGCCGGTCTGCTCGGCCAGCGCGCACCCGCGGCGGATGAAGTCGCGCACGATGTACCGATTGGCGTCGAGGATGTCGGCCCGATCGGTGCCAGCGGCCGGGATCGCTTCGAGAACAGCGCGCTGCTCGTCGGACAGCAGCGCGTTGAGGCGTTTCGCTCCACTGGTACGGCGTACTCCGCGCTCAGCCAGCATCAGCGCGATGAGTTGGTCGCGGAGCACACCGACGCCCTGGTTGGCCACGATGCGCTCGTCACGCCCGAGCACAGTCACGAGGTTGCCGAGGAAGTAGAAGAACAGGCTCACGGTCTGCTCAGGCCAGTACGGCGTACCAGGGCGACCGCCTGTCGCCGGCTGGTCGCCATCGGGGAACAGCGTGCCGTCCCGGTCGAACAGCACCCGGACTCCGTCGTACTGGAAGCGATCGAAAGCAGCCAGCGGATGGATGACGAGGTCGACGTGCAACCAGTCGGGCGTGATCGCGAGACCGGCGCCCACCAGCCCCGGGATCTGGTCGACGAGAACGGTCGGTCCGGTGATGGACCGCAGTACGTCGGCCCAGTGCTCCGCGAACCAGTCCATGGTGTCGTCGGCAACGACCAGGTGGACGTCGACGTCGCTGAACCTGTCTGCCTGGCCGGTGCCGTAGCTGCCGATCAGGTAGACGGCGAGAATACGTTCGTCGGCGGGGAGTACGGCGCGGGCGCGCTCGATGACCTGCTGCTGCCTGTCGTCTCCGATCGTCACCCGCGCCAGCGTACTTACTCGCCGTACAACGGCAGCCCGTGGTAATCGGCCCACCGGAAGTCGACCGGATCGCCGAACGTGCCGGGCACCTTGCCGAGTCGCGGATGACGGTTGCGGTCCCGGCGGCGTGGCCGACGGAGTACAGGTAACCCGCGCCGGTGCCCTTGTCGATGCCGAGCAGCAGCGTCCCAGACTGACCGCAGCGGCTGCCGATCAGCGACTCGAAGCCTTGCCACGTGGAGCTGCGGACCACCTTCACCACCGGGCGCATCGGCGACGTCAACGGGATCCGCACGGTGTAGAGCGCCCCGCCACGGGTCGTCATCAGCAGCGTGTCGTAGGTGCTAGTCCGGCTGAGCAGTGCCATCGCCTTCACAGCGCCGAAGCCCGGGTACGACGCCGCCTGGTAGACCGCGCCTTGAGTGGGACGGTTCTCGATCGTCCAGCGGTACAGCGTGCCATCTTCGCGCAGCGCGTACAGTCGCTCGGTGGCGCCGGCGGGGTCCGATGCGACCCGCTGTGAACTGCTGAGCGCCACGAACGGGTCCCAGCCCCCGCCGATCCGGTCCAGGACGTACGGCCGGTCGGTGACCTGTGGTTGCCTCCAGCGGTTACTGAGCCGGCATCAATTTGGCATGCGGCCGCTGTGGCGGCAGAGGGTCGGCGGGCGTCCGTCGTACTTGCCGAGCTCGAGACGGCTGTGCCCGCAAGCAGCGTGGCGGCAGCGGCGGCGCTGATGATCGCGCGACGGCGCGTGCGACGCCGTATGTCGAAACCTTGTCCTGTCATGGTCCCCTGGATGTTTCGTCGTACGGGTACGACTCCTGGGCCGGGGGCAAAGTTGTACCTGACCGGGCGCGGGGAGGATTTGTCGGCGAGCGGCGCTAGGGTTGCGGGCGTGGAAGCACCCCTTGCGTTGTACCGCCGGTATCGCCCGGAGACGTTCGCCGAGGTGATCGGGCAGGACCATGTCACCGCCCCGCTGCGGAACGCGTTGAGCAACAACCGGGTCAACCACGCCTACCTGTTCTCCGGCCCGCGCGGGTGTGGCAAGACCACCAGCGCCCGGATCCTGGCCCGCGCGATCAACTGCGAGAAGGGCCCGATCGCCGAGCCCTGCGGGGTGTGCAAGTCGTGCACCGACCTGGCCCGCGGCGGCCCCGGCAGCATCGACGTGATCGAGATCGATGCGGCCTCGCACGGTGGTGTCGACGACGCGCGGGACCTGCGTGAGCGGGCGTTCTTCGCGCCGGTGGAGAGCCGCTACAAGATCTACATCATCGACGAGGCGCATATGGTGACCACGCAGGGCTTCAACGCCCTGCTGAAGCTGGTCGAGGAGCCGCCGCCGCACCTGAAGTTCATCTTCGCCACGACCGAGCCGGACAAGGTGATCGGGACGATCCGGTCCCGGACCCACCACTACCCGTTCCGACTGGTCCCGCCGAAGGTGCTCGGCGACTACATGGCCTCGCTGTGCGAGTCCGAGGGCGTCGCGATCGAGCCGGCCGCGCTGCCGCTGGTCGTGCGGGCCGGCGCCGGGTCGGTCCGGGACTCGCTGAGTGTGCTCGACCAGCTGATCGGTGGCGCGGGACCGGACGGCGTCACGTACGAGCTGGCCGTCGCGCTGCTCGGGTTCACGCCGGACTCACTGCTCGACGCGTGCGTGGACGGATTCGCGGCGCACGACAGCAAAGCCGTGTTCGAGACGATCGAGAAGGTCATCGAGACCGGCCAGGACCCGAAGCGGTTCGCCGAGGACCTCTTGCGGCGGCTGCGTGATCTTGTGGTGCTGTCCGCCGTACCGAATGCCATCCTGTCGGGTCTGATCGAGGCTGCTGAGGACCAGGGCGAGCGACTGCAGACGCAGGCCGCCGGGATCGGGGCGGCAGAGCTGACGCGTGCGGCGGACATCGTCGCGGCCGGTCTGCTGGAGATGCGCGGGGCGACGGCGCCTCGGCTGCAGCTGGAGCTCATCTGCGCCAAGGTGCTGCTGCCGGGCGCCGACGACTCCACCAACGGCATCCAGGCCCGACTCGACCGCATGGAACGCCGCCTCACCATCGGAGCCCCCGCCGGCACCCAACCAGCCGAATACGCCCCGGCCCCAGGCCCAGATGCCGCCACGAGCCGAGCCGCAGCCCGAGCCGCGGCCGGCGGCGCTGCTGAGGCGCCGAGCGCCGAAGGCGTGGCGGCAACCGCTGGGGCTCAAGGCAACGCTGCGGCCAGCGGGAGTGGTACGGCGGGTCCGAGCGGCGACCGCGGCGTCGCAGATGCCGCGCGACCAGCAGATGCCGCCTCGGCACGAACAGGCTCCTGGTCAGACGCACCCTCTGCACCCGCACCTTCATCGCAACCCGCCCCCGCGTCGCCCCCTCCGAGCACGTCACCCGCTCCGGGCGCTTCGTCCGCCCCAGCTGCGGGCAGTGCGGCTGCTCCGGTAGGTGGCACCGGTTCGGCTGGGGCTGGCGGCGGGGTGCCGGCGGGCGGTGCGGCGGCGGCTCCGTCTGCGGGGGCTGTGGGATTGGCGGACATCCGGCGCTTGTGGCCTGAGGTCCTCGAGGCGGTGAAGAGCAAGCGCCGCTTCGCCTGGATCATGCTCAGCCAGAACGCACAGGTCGTCGCCATCGACGACCAGACCCTGACCCTAGGCCTGGTGAACTCCGGCGCCCGCGACAGCTTCGCCCGCTCCGGCAGCGACGAGATCCTCCGCCAGGCCATGATCGACACCATCGGCCTCAACCGCCGCGTAGAAGCCGTAGTAGACCCCTCCACCGACCCAGGCCCCACCGGCGGCCAAGCCGCCCCCCGCCCCACCGGCCCCCAAGGCGGCGCCCCACAGGGCGCTCCCGGCGGCAGCCCGCACGGCGTCCCCGGCGGCGGAGCGCAAGGCGGTGCCCCGAGCGGCGGTCCACAGGGCGGCCCCGGCGGTGGTGCGCAGGCTGGCGGCCCAAGCGCCGGCCTGCACGGCCCCGGCGGTGGTTCGGAAGCTGGCGGTCCGGGCGTTGGTCCCCACGGCGCCGGTCCCGGAGGCGGTGCGGCCGACGGCGGTACCGCGGGCGGTGGACCTCACGGCGGCGGTCCGGGCGTCGGAGCACCCGGCGGCCATGCGGGCGGCACAGGCGGCGGCGCTGCCGGCACGGCGGGCGGCTGGGGTGACGGCGGATCCGGCGGGCAAGGTGCCAGCGGGACGGGCCTAGCGGGTCCCGGAGCAGGTGGCGCGGCTAACGCCCTCGGCGGCGGTCCAACAGGACGGGGTGGAGTAGGGCCGGGTGATGCCAGTTCGACCGGGCCAGGGACGAGCGGTGCCGGTTGGGGCGGGCCAGAGGCGAGCGGCGCCGGGGCTGGTGTTGCGGCAGCGGGAGGCCCCGCGGCTGGTGCTGGAGCGAACGTGACTTCGGCCGGTGGGCCGGCGGCGGGTGGACCTGCGGGCACCCAAGCGGCCGGCTCGGGTGGGCACGGTCCGGCGGCGAGCGGACCAGGTGGCGGCGCCGCGCAGGGGCTGTCCGCAGACCAGTCGGGCGGTACGTCGGCACGAGGTGCCGGCGGTGTTTCGGCTTCGGGGCCTGACCGGGCCGGCGGTGGTCCGGGGGCGGGCGGATCTGGGTCGGCACGGGCGGGTCAGTGGTCTGACGGGGCGGGTGCGGCCATCGCAGTACAGGAGCCGCCGGACGAGTACGACGTACCGCCGGAGCCTGACCCGTGGGAGGACGGCCCGGTCCGGCGGCCAACCTCAGACGCAGGTCGACCGGCCGTACCAGCAACGTCAGCCACGCCGGACAGCGCGGCTGCGCGGGAGACGGCGGGGAGTAAGCGGCGGGCGGCGGAGGCGGCGGTGGCTGCTGAGCAGGCTCGGCGGGCGGCTGCCGCGTCGGTTGCTCCGGAGGTCCCGTTGACGCCTGAGGAGGAGGCGGACGCGATCGGCGAGGACGACGTGGTGCTGGAAGACGACTCCCGCTCCCACACCGACCTCCTCCGCGACACCCTCGGCGCCCAAATCATCACCGAGGAACCCAACAACTAGGCCCCGTCGAGGTACGTGATCGCCACGCCGACCTGCTCAGCGAGGCCCGCGGTGCGCTGATCGTGGCCGAGGAGCCGAACGACTAGGTCCTGTTGGGGTGTGTGGTCGTCGTACCGATCTGCTGGGCGACGCCGTCGGTGCGCAGACCATGACCCTGGAGCGCAGCAACCATCGGTGAGGTCGTGGTCGAGAGCTGGGAGGCCGCAGAGGCGCGTCTGACGGCGGGGTCCACGACCGGTCGCGGGTACGGCTCGGCTAGGTCTCGTCGAGGTAGGTGATTGACACGCCGGTCAGGAGGGTGTGGTCGGTGAGGATGTCGAGGGCTGCGACGTGGCCGGCGGCGATCGTGAAGAGTACGGCCGATGTTGGTGCGCCCCGGGTGAGGGCTACCGCGCCGAGGGCGCCGTTGAGGAGCGCCGGTCGAGTGATTTCGGCCAGTTGGGCGAAGGTTGCGGCGCCATCGGCTACCGCCTGCGGGCCCTGGAGGACGCTGGCCGGCCGCAGCGCGCCGTACGTGTGGACCACCACGTCCGGATCCAGCAGCCGGACCAACGTCTCGAGATCGCCGCCCCGAGCCGCAGCCAGGAACGCATCGACGACGGCCCGATCGGCCGCCGCAGGCGCCGGCGGCGCACCTCGGATGCGACGTCGAGCCCGGCTGGCCAGCTGACGGGTCGCCGCCGGAGTGCGGCCGACAATAGGCGCGATGTCGTCGAACGGCACCTCGAACAGATCGTGCAGAACGAACGCCAGCCGCTCAGCAGGCGCAAGAGTCTCCAGTACGGCGACCAACGCAACGCCAACCGAATCCGCGAGCACCGCCTCGGCTTCCGGATCCACCTCAGCCGCAAGCCCAACAGGCTGAGACGGCAGCGGTTCCTCACGCAGCCTGCCCCGATCGCGCAGCATGTTGAGGCAGATGCGCCCGACCACCGTCGTGAGCCAGCCGCCGAGGTTCTCCACCGTGGACGCGTCCGTGCGATGAAGCCGCAGCCAGGTCTCCTGGACGGCGTCGTCCGCCTCACTCGCCGAGCCGAGGATCCGGTGCGCGACCGCACGCAGATGCTCACGGTGGTCCTCGAATCGAAGCATCAGCAACTGGTCGTCGGGCAGCGGTTCCGGAAACTCGCCTTGGGTCATCGGTCACGTTCCTTCGTCGGGTGGGGTCATTGCACTGACCCGTGAAACCGCGCCGATGTGACAGCGGCGCCTTGTTCTGCTGGAGGAAACGACGATGGACCTGCGGATGAAGAACCCCGCATTCGTGCTGCCGGACGGGATGAGAGGCATCCAGTACTTGCTCAAGGCCACCAATTCCGGAGGCGGACGACGCTGGAGCTGATCGGACTGCGCGCCAGCCAGATCAACGGCTGCAGCGCGTGCGCGCTCGGGCACGTCCATGAGGCGAAGAAGGCGGGTGAGACGGACGAGCGCCTGGCCGTGGTTGCGGCCTGGCGGCACGCGCCGTACTTCACCCCGGCCGAGCGAGCGGCGCTGGAGCTGACCGAGGTGGTGACGCGCTTGGCGGACCGCTCGGACGAGGGGGTCCCGGATGCTGTGTGGGCCGCCGCCGCGGAGCACTACGACGAGCGGCAGCTGTCCGCGATTCTCCTGATGATCGGCACGCTCAACCTCTTCAACCGCATCAACGTCACCATCCGCGAGCGCGCCGACCAACCCAGCTGGCAGCAGCCCTGAGCGCCGACAGTCCACCGGAAGTAGCGATGGACTGTCGGTGGGCAGTGGGAGATTGCGGGGTATGGCGTTTCAAGGGTGGACGGACGCGGCGTTCGACGTACTGGTCGATCTCGAAGGGGATCCGGGGCCGGCGCAGTTGGAGACGCATCGGGACGACCTGGAGCGTCATGTCCGCGGGCCGTTGCAGCAGCTCTGCGACGAGCTCAACGGGACGGGCGAGTTCGGCACGTTCTGGCTGAGCGGGCTGTCCGACCACGCGGCGGGATGGCAGCAGTCGCGCGCGACGTGGTGGATCGCGCGGCGGATCCGAATCACGTTCACGTTCGACCTGGACGGGTTCACGCTCGGCGGGGGCTCGGCGAGCCCGGCCGGTGATCAGGTGACGCTGTTCCGGCAGATGGTCGACGCGGAGCCCACCGGCAGCGAGCTCGACGCGGTCGTCAAGCGGCTCGACCGCAATGGGTACGACGTCATCGGTCCGATCGGCCGCCGTGTGCCGGCCCAGTTCGCACCGGATCACCCCCGCGCCGACCTGCTCCGCCGCCGCGCCGTCTACGCCGAGAAGCCTCTCGACACGACCGACGTCAAGCAGATCCGCAAGTCGCTGCGGCCGCTCGTGGAACTGACCACCTGGTACACGGACTACATCGCCCCGTCCGGCTGGGAACAGCCCTAGTCCACAACTCCACCCACACGCGGCGCCGGACGGCGGGGAGGGGCTTCCACAGGATCCACAGGGTTGTGGATAACTTTGTTCACAGGAGTGTGGACAAGCTGGGGAGACTGGTCGGTTTCTGGCGGGTGGGTGGGGTTGTCCGGGGGACCGGATAGGGTTGAGGCTCGGTAACAGGTAGCGGCTCGACGAGGAGATCGCGGTGTTCGACGGTGGCGGTGCTGGCGGCTTCGACATGTCCGACCTGCTCGCGCAGGCGCAGGCGATGCAGAACCAGCTGATGGAAGCCCAGGCCAACCTGGAGAGCCAGGAGATCGAGGGCTCGGCCGGTGGCGGGCTGGTGACCGCGCTGGTGTCCGGGACCGGCGAGCTGCTCAGCCTGAACATCAAGCCGGAGGCCGTCGACCCCGACGACACCGAGACACTGGCCGACCTGGTCGTCGCCGCCGTGCGGGACGCCTCGGAGAACGCGAAGCAGGCCGCCGCGCAGGCGATGGGCCCGCTGGCCGGCGGGATTCCCGGATTCGGGTCCGAGGGGCCCGGCTTCGGCGGTGGATCCTCGGCGCCGGCCGGCTTCACACTGCCGGGCTCTGCCCCGGGCATCACGAGCGGAAACACCACGAGCGCCGACGACGCCCCGGACGATGACACCCCCGGTCCGGGCACCTCCAGCACCGGCGGGCCGAGCGCGAGCGGGAGTAGCACGAGCGGCTTCACCGCCGGCGCCGGGGAAGGCTCCGGTGCCGAGGGCTCTGGTGGGATCGGGTTCGCGAACCCGGGTGGCGGGGCCGGGCTTTCCGGTCGGGACTCGGGCTGACGTGTACGAGGGGGCCGTACAGGACCTCATCGACGAGCTCGGCCGGTTGCCCGGCGTCGGTCCGAAGTCCGCACAGCGCATCGCGTTCCACCTGCTGGCCGCCGACGAGACCGACGTACGACGGCTGGCGCACGTGCTCGTGCAGGTGAAGGAGAAGGTCAAGTTCTGCGAGATCTGCGGCAATGTCGCGGAGGACGTGCAGTGCCGGATCTGCCGTGACCCGCGCCGCGACCTGGCCCTGATCTGCGTGGTCGAGGAGGCCAAGGACGTGGTCGCGATCGAGCGGACCCGCGAGTTCCGCGGCCGCTACCACGTGCTCGGCGGGGCGATCTCGCCGATCGAGGGGATCGGGCCGGACGAGCTCCGGATCAAGGAGCTGATGCAGCGGCTGGCCAGTGGCGAGGTGACCGAGATCATCTTGGCCACCGACCCGAACCTCGAGGGTGAGGCGACCGCCACCTACCTGAGCCGGTTGCTCCGGCCCATGGGGTTGCGCGTCACCCGTTTGGCTAGTGGACTTCCAGTAGGCGGTGATCTCGAGTACGCCGACGAGGTCACCCTCGGACGGGCGTTTGAAGGGCGACGATCGATCGATGACTGAACCAACAGATATTGCGGAACGCGCGTTGGGCACCGACAACGAGGACCTGACCGAGTTCGCCGAGCAGATCGCCGACCAGGTGCGAAGCTTCCTGATCTCGGTCCGCGACATCGCGGCGCAGCCGGACGAGGACGGTGTCGACGAGGGGCTCGCCTCGCTGCCGTACCTGCTGCTCGAGGTGAGCCAGCTGCTGCTGGCCGGCGGCCGGCTCGGCGCGTTCGAGGACTTCGTGCCGGAGGAGCGCTTCGAGAGCGACGCCGGCCCGGACCCGGACCTGGACGCGATGCGGGACCGGCTGGCGGTGCTGTTCGAGGGCCTGGACGAGTACGCCGAGGTCTTCGACCCGTACGCCGCGCCGCCCGAGATCACCGTGAACCGGCTGTCCGACGACCTCACCGCGATCGCCACCGACCTCGTGCACGGCCTCGCGCACTACGAGGACGGCCGGATCATCGAGGCGCTGTGGTGGTGGCAGTTCTCCTACGTGTCCACGTGGGGAGCGGCGGCGAGCGCCGTACTGCGGGCCATCCAGTCGCTGATCGCGCACGACCGCCTCGAGCCGGCCCACGACGCCGAGACCGAGGCCACCGACCGTGAGCTCGTCGAGGTCGCCGAAGAGGCTGTCCAACGCCGCTGACGAGTTATCCACAGGCAAGCGCCTGACCGGCCCGCGATGGGGTCCTCAACAACTACGTTGAGGACCCCATCGCAGTCAGGAGGCCTGTGTGCACGAACAAATGGATGCCGGTGCATCCTTCACCACCACCCGGAGACGCCCGGTCGTCGTCGGGGTGATCACCGCCTTGCTTGCCTACGCGCTGCTGCCCCGCGGGTTCTCGTACGACCGGGAGACGTTCGAGGTCGCGCTGTTCCTGAACCTGGTGGGCTTGGTCTGCCTGGTCACGGCCGTGCGCAGCTGGCGGCTCGTCCTCCGGCGGCCAGCTGAGATGCGGCTGACACCGGCGGGGTTGACCGTCAAGCGAAGCGGTCACGAGCTGAGTGTGCCGTGGCACGCGGTCGGCCAGATCCGCATCGACGGAGACCTCCGGCGGCCGTGGGTGGTGGCTTGGTTCGATCCCGGCCAGGAGCCGAGTGGCGTGCCGGCAGCGCGGCGGCGGGATGGGGCCTACCTGCTCTTCCCGGTCGGGCACGGGCAGTCGGTGGTGCGGCGCGGTCAGAAGTTGCGTGAGCTCCGCGCGGCGATCATCGGGTATGGGCGGCGTTGGGTCGACGAGGTCGTCTGAGGGCGGTTGGATGGGGTCGTGTCTGTTTACGAGCTGCTGGCGCGGATGCCTGATCTGCCGACCGTGAAGCGGGTCAGCCGGGCGCTGGCGGTGCTGGATCTTGTCCTGAACGACGTCGACGACCTGAACTACTTCTCGTTCGATGCGCGGTGGTCGGACCGTGAAGAGGCTGCGTTGATGCGGGACGGGTCGGGGGACGAGTACTCGATCGTGTTCTCGGCGGACGGGGCGTTCGGGTACGGGTTCGACCACGAGTCGCCGATGTCGCCGTACGTGAACGGGATGCGGGCCTGGCCGGGGCTCGTCGACGGGGTGCCGGAGGTGTTCCACGGGGCGCGGGACGACAAGGCTTTCTGGGAGCCGATGGGGGCGCCACGGGCGACGGTCGCGTTCTGGCGTACGGCGGCCGACACCGAGTGGCGCTGTGGTCCGGTCGAAGGGGTCGAGAAGGACGGCGCCGACGAGCTGTTCGAGGTGCTCGCGGATGGCCGGCCCGAGGCATACCTGACGTTCGCCGAGGACTACTACGAGGTGGCGCTCGACCTCGAGCCGATCCGGCACGTGTACGCGCTGATGCCGCTCACCGAGTACGTCGTCACGTCGCTCAACCGCCGGCGCCGGCTGCAGGACCTCGCCGAAGGGATCGCCGAGATCGGCTACCCGCGCTCCTGAACCCGGGTTAGCCTGACTCCCCGATGACAACACACCCTGGGGATCCGGCGACGATCGGGTCGTTCGCGATCGAGTCCCGGCTCGGCCGTGGCGCGATGGGTGCGGTGTACCTGGCGCGGTCGCCCGGCGGCCGGCTGGTCGCGGTCAAGGTGGTCCGCGACGAGCTCGCCGGTGACGACGGGTTCCGGGCCCGGTTCGCCCGGGAGATCGAGGCTGCTCGCCGGGTCAGTGGCGCGTTCACGGCGGCGGTCCTCGACGCAGACCCGGACGCGGAGCGCCCGTGGCTCGCGACCGAGTATCTGCCGGGACCGACGCTGCAGAAGGCGATCGACACGTCCGGTCCGTTGATGCCGGGCGGGGTCCGGTCACTCGCGGGTGGGCTGGCCGAGGCGCTGGTCGCCATCCACGCGTGTGGGCTGATCCATCGCGACCTCAAGCCGTCGAACATCGTGCTTACCGGCAACGGGCCGCGGGTGATCGACTTCGGCATCGCGCGGGCGCTGGAGGACGCGAGCCTGACGGCCACCGGCGTGGTGATCGGTACGCCGGGCTACCTGTCGCCGGAGCAGATCACGGGTACGGCGATCGGGCCGGCGAGCGACATGTTTGCGCTGGGCGCCGTACTGGTGTTCGCGGCGTCCGGTCGTGGTCCGTTCGCGACCGGCAACCCGGCGTCGCTGCTGCACCGGATCGTCAACGAGCAGCCGCACATCCCACCGCTGCCCGATCCACTCCAGGATCTAGTACGGCGTTGCCTGGCAAGAGACCCCGCCCACCGTCCAACCCCCCAAGAAGTCCTCCACACCGCAGGCTCCCCAGCCAACACCGCACTACTAGTCCCACCCACCCCCACCAAACTCCTCCCAGCCCCCACCGCCTCACCGGAGCCGGCGCAGCATGCGGGGGCGCAGCCCGCATCCGAGCACCATGCGGGAGGGCAGCAGGCGCCCGTGCAGCATGCGGCCGGCCAGCACGCCGCGGGGCGGAGTGGGGCTGCCTTTGCTACCAGTAGGACGCGGCCGGTGATCATCGCCGTGCTCACCACGTTGCTCGCTGCCGGGTTCTGGCCGAAGGAGTCCTCGGCGCAAGACCCGGTCTCGGCCGTCATCGGCGTCACCGTGTCCGCGATCAGCCTGTACTTCGCGATCCGGCACTGGCGCCTGGTCCTCCGGCGCCGCGTCGTCCTCCGCCTGACCCCAGAAGGACTCTCCCTCGAACGCGGCTACCAGCAAGCCGCCGTACCTTGGTCAGCCGTGACCCGCCTCCGCCTGGTCGGCGACCTGAAACGCCCCTGGCTGATCGCCTGGCTGGACGCCGCGCACCAGTCCACCCTCCCGACCCCACGACGCCGGCACCACGGCGGCCTGAAGCTCTACCCCGTCGCCCACGAACGCACCCCCAAACACCGCGCCCACCAGGTCAACGAGCTCCAAGCCGCCCTCAACTGGTACGCCGGCCGCCTCCACGACAATTCCTATTAGTCGGGCAGCATCGGCACCGTCAGACCCTGGTCGCGGCCGAGCAGGATCCCGCGGGTGATCGCGTTCGTGCCGAACTTGTCCTTGACCGAGTCGAGGGCCGAGTCGAGCTCGTCGTTCGACGCCTTGTCGAACGGCAGGGCCAACTGCAGGGCCGCCTCGTTCTCCAGATTCCCCACCGAGATGCCGATCATCGTGATCCCCTGCGCAGTGATCAGCGGCCGGGCGGCCGACAGCAACGCCCGCGCGGTGACCAGGATCGCCCGCGTCTGATCCGTTGCCTGGGGCAACGTATGCGACCGGGTCGCCCGGCTGAAGTCGTCGAACCGCAGCCGCAGCGTGACCGTCCGCCCGGCCCGCCCCGCCGTCCGCATCCGCCGCGTCACCCGATCGATCAACCCGGCCAGCACGGCGTCCAGCGTCGCCGGCGACTTGGGCGACCGGCCGAGCGCCCGTTGCGAGCCGATCGACCGCCGCCGGCGGCCGACCTCGATCGGCCGTGGGTCGCGGTTGTGTGCCAGCGCATGCAGATGCCGCCCCGACGCGCGCCCGAGCATCGCCACCAGCGCGGCCTCGGGCAACATCGCGACGTCGCCGACCTTGGTCAGCCCACGAGTCCGCAGCTTCTCCGCGGTCACCTCACCCACACCCCAGAGCCGCTCGACATCCAGCGGATGCAGGAACTCCAACTCCCGCTCCGGCTGCACCTCCAGCAGCCCGTTCGGCTTCGCGACCCCGCTGGCCACCTTGGCCAGGAACTTCGTCCGCGCCACCCCGACGGTGATCGGCAGCCCGACCTGCGACATCACGTCCGCCCGCAGCCGCTGCGCGATCTCGAGCGGCGTCCCGGAGATCTTCCGCAGCCCGCCGACGTCGAGGAACGCCTCGTCGATCGACAGCCCTTCCACCAGCGGTGTGGTGTTCTCGAAGACCCGGAAGACGGCCTTGCTGGCCTCGGAGTACGCCGACATCCGCGGGTCGACCACGATCGCGCCGGGGCAGCGGCGGAGCGCCTGTCCACCGTTCATCGCGGTCCGGACGCCGTACGCCTTCGCCTCGTAGCTGCAGGCCAGCACGACGCCGGCGCCCACGATCACCGGGCGGCCGCGCAGGCGCGGGTCGTCCCGCTGCTCGACCGACGCGTAGAACGCGTCCAGGTCGGCATGCAGGATGCTCGCCGTACCGTTCGACACGAACATATGTTCGCATACCCGCGGGTTGTCCGGATAGGGAGAATTCCCGAGGCGGCGAACCGGTTTGTCAGGACAGAATGCGCCCTATGGACCTGACGGCGTACCGCGATCTCTGGAAGACCCACGGTGTGATGGCATTGCTGGCGTCGGCCCTGATCGCGCGGATGCCGGTGATGGCGACGATGGTCCCGCTGGCCTACCTGGCCAAGGATGCCGCCGGCAACTTCGGCTGGGCCGGCGTGGTGGCCGGCGCCTACTCCATCGGTACGGCGATCGCCAGCGTCGTCTGGTCGCGCAGAGCGGACCGCAAGGGCGCTCGCTGGGTGCTGATCGGCACCGGGATGGCCTGGGGCGTCCTGATGGCCGTGGTGGCCCTGCTGCCGGACAGCTGGTACCGGGCGCTGCCGATCGCAGCCGCTCTGGCCGGGATGTTCGTCGCGCCGGTCACCTCCGCGCTGCGGGCCAGCTGGCCGCGGCTGGTCCAGGGTGCGCGGCTGCGGGCGATCTACGCGCTGGACGCGACCGCGCAGGAGGTCCTGTTCGTCGTCGGCCCGATGGTCGGCGCGGTGATCGTCAGCTTCGCGAGCCCGCGTGCCGGTCTGCTGGCGTGCGCGGTGACCGCTGCTGCAGCCATCTGGTGGTTCGGCCTCAAGCAGCGGCCGGGCGCGCACCACGAGGAGAGCGACGAGCCCCGCCCGACCGCTCGCCAGCTGGTGTTCCACCGCCACCGGTTCGGGCTGCTCCTTGCCTTCGCCTGTCTGGTGACGGGCTTCGCATCGATGTCGCTGGGCATCGTCGCGTTCGCCGATGAGCACGGCAACCGGCTGATCGCCGGCGTACTCGAGACGGTCGCCGCGCTCGGCAGCCTGATCGGCGGTCTGGTCGGTGGCGCACTGCCCGGACGGCGCAACTCGTACGTCTGGCGCCGGATGCTCGCTATGACCGTGCTCGTCACCGGCTGTGTCTTCGCTACGTCATCAGTGGTCGCGTTGGCGCTGATGCTGTTCGCGGCCGGCTGCCTGATCGCTCCGACCGTCGGAGCGATCTACGAACGGCTGGGGGTGATGACTCCGGCCTCGGCACGGACCGAGATCTTCGGCTGGATGATCAGCGGCGGCATGATCGGCTCCGCGGTCGGTTCAGCCGTCGCCGGCGCCGTGGTCGAGGCCTTCGGCGTCCGCTACGCGTGGGTCCTGATGGCCGTGCTCGCGCTGCTGGCGACGCTGTCGGTGCTCCACGTCCCGCCCCACCGGCCGGCCGAGGCAGACCTGGAGGAAGTCGCCGTCGCCGCGTAGTCGACGCGGTAGTTCGCCTCCAGTACGCCGGAGTCGCCCGCGCACATCGAGATCAGTCGCAGCGCACGACGGTCCGGGAACAGTGGCGAGCCGAAGCCGGCCTGGACCGGTTGGATGAGCAGGGACACCTCGTCGATCAACCGCCAGCGCAGCAGCGACCGAACCAGCCGGACGCTGCCCACCACGTGCAGGTCGGCGCCAGGCACCTGCTTCAGCGCCCGCAGCACCCGGTGCGGGTCGCCCTGCAGCACCTCGGTGTGCGGCCGCGCGATCACCGGCCGGGATGCGATCACCAGCTTGCGCACCCGATCCAGCGGTACGGCGGCACCATGGAAGCGCGCCACCGACGCGGCGTACTGCTCGAACGTGTTCCGCCCGAGCAACACCGTCTCGGCGCCGGTCGCCAGCCGATCGAGAGCCGGTTCCGGAAGCCAGTACTCCGGCCGGTCCACGATGCCGTCCTCCGACATCCACAACCGGGCCACGATGTTGCGCATCCACCACTCCTCTGGGTCTCCTTACCTACCCAGATGCACCGGCCGACCCGAAGGTTTCAGCGGCGGCCGCGGTGGATCTCGGTCTCCAGTGCGTCCAAGCGGTTGATCCAGAACTTGCGGTAGCGGTCCAGCCAGCCGTCGATCTCGCGCAGCGGGCCGGGGTCGACGGCGTACAGCCGCCGGGTGCCGTCGATCGTGACGGTGGCGAAGCCGTTGTCCCGCAGCACCTTGAGGTGCTGGGAGACGGCCGGCTGGCTGATCCCGAACTCGTCGCCGATGGTGGCGGCGATACTGCCGGCCGGCAGTTCGCCGTCGGCCAGCAGTTCCAGGATCCGGCGCCGGACCGGGTCGCCGAGGATGTCGAACGCGTGCACGGGCCGAGTATTTCAGTGATGACTTATATGAACAAGGCCCGGTGCCGGCCGGACGCTTTCCGGCGGCTCCGGAGCGTCGCCGTGGAACCTTCCGGCGCCCCGGCGATCGGCCGGACGGGCGGCCCGGGTGCTGGTCAACGGGTAGGCAACGAACGAGTCACGGCTAGAATGAGGGCCCGAGACTACGCCTGGTGCAACGCCGCACGGCGTACCGCAACCAGTGGTTTGAGGAGACACCTGTGGGACGCGTCGTGCACAAGTACGGCGGTTCTTCGGTCGCCGATGCCGAGAGCATCAAGCGCGTGGCCCAACGGATCGTCGCGACGAAGAAGGCCGGGAACGACGTCGTGGTGGTCATTTCGGCCATGGGCGACACCACCGACGAACTGATGGACCTGGCCCAGCAGGTCTCCCCGCTGCCGCCGCCGCGCGAGCTCGACATGCTGCTCACCTCGGGTGAGCGGATCTCGGCCGCCCTGCTGGCGATGGCGATCGCGAACCTGGGCTACGAGGGCCGCTCGTTCACCGGGTCGCAGGCCGGCGTGATCACCACCTCGGCGCACGGCAACGCGCGCATCATCGACATCACGCCGGGCCGGATCGAGGAGGCCCTCGGCGAGGGCCACATCGCGATCGTGGCCGGGTTCCAGGGCGTCGCCCAGGACACCAAGGACATCACCACGATGGGCCGCGGCGCCTCCGACACCACCGCGGTCGCGCTGGCCGCCGCGCTGGAGGCGGACTACTGCGAGATCTACACCGACGTGGACGGCATCTTCACCGCGGACCCGCGGATCGTGCCGGCCGCGAAGCAGATCCCGAAGATCTCCTACGAGGAGATGCTCGAGATGGCCGCCTGCGGCGCGAAGGTGCTGCACCTGCGCTGCGTGGAGTACGCGCGGCGCTACAACGTCCCTGTCCATGTGCGCTCCTCCTTCTCGCAGAAGGAAGGCACCTGGGTCGTCGATGCGAAGGAACTGAATCAGATGGAACAGGCGATCATCTCCGGCGTGGCCCACGACCGCGGCGAGGCCAAGATCACGGTCGTCGGGGTGCCCGACAAGCCCGGTGAGGCCGCCCGGATCTTCGAGACGGTCGCCGGCGCCGAGACCAACATCGACATGATCGTGCAGAACGTGTCGGCGGTGGCCACCAACCGCACCGACATCTCGTTCACGCTGCCGCGCGCCGACGGCGCCCGGGCGATGTCCGCGCTGGCCCGGATGAAGGACGAGGTCGGCTACGAGCAGCTGCTGTACGACGACCAGATCGGTAAGGTCTCGGTGGTCGGTGTCGGAATGCGCTCGCACCCGGGCGTGTCCGCGAAATTCTTCTCCGCCCTCGCCGACGCCGGCGTGAACATCGAGATGATCTCCACCTCGGAGATCCGGATCTCGGTGGTCGTGGACGAGAACCTGGTGGACGCCGCCGTGACCGCGGCGCACACTGCATTCGACCTGGACGACGAGCACACCCAAGCTGTCGTGTACGGAGGAACTGGACGGTGACCCCTGTGAGCGCTTTGGACAACCAGACCGAGGACCGGACGGGCCTGCCCGCGCTGGCGGTGGTCGGCGCCACCGGCGCCGTCGGCACGGTGATGCTGGCCCTGCTCTCCACCCGCGAGAACGTGTGGGGAGAGATCCGGCTGATCGCGTCCGAGCGCTCCGCAGGCAAGAAACTCAAGGTCCGCGGCGAGGAGGTCGAGGTCGTCGCGATCAGCGAGGCGGCCTTCGACGGCATCGACGTGGCGATGTTCGACGTACCGGACGAGGTGTCCGCGCACTGGGCCCCGATCGCGGCCGCCAAGGGCGCCGTCGTGGTGGACAACTCCGGCGCGTTCCGGATGGACGACGACGTGCCGCTGGTGGTGCCCGAGGTGAACGCCGAGGCGGCCCGGAACCGGCCGAAGGGCATCATCTCGAACCCGAACTGCACGACGCTGTCGATGATCGTGGCGATGGGCGCGCTGCACCACCGCTACGAGCTCGAGCAGCTGGTCGTGGCGTCGTACCAGGCCGCCTCCGGCGCCGGGCAGGACGGTATCGACGCGCTCTACGACCAGCTGATGAAGGTGGCCGGCAATCGCGACCTGGGCACCACGCCGGGCGACGTACGGCGAGTGATCGGCAACGCGCTCGGCCCGTTCCCGGCTCCGCTGGCGCTGAACGTCGTGCCGTGGGCCGGCTCGCTGAAGGACGAGGGCTGGTCGTCGGAGGAGCTGAAGGTCCGCAACGAGTCGCGCAAGATCCTCGGCCTGCCCGACCTGAAGGTGTCCGCGACCTGCGTCCGGGTGCCGGTGATCACCACCCACTCGCTGTCGGTGCACGCCCGGTTCGCGCACGAGGTGAACGCCGACGAGGCCCGTGAGGTACTGCGGGACGCGCCGGGCGTGCTGCTGTTCGACAACCCGGCCGAGGGTGAGTTCCCGACGCCGGCCGACGTGGTCGGCACCGACCCGACCTGGGTCGGCCGGATCCGCAAGTCCCTGGACGACCCGAACGCCCTCGAGCTGTTCGTCTGCGGCGACAACCTGCGCAAGGGCGCGGCCCTGAACACCGCGCAGATCGCCGAGGTCGTCGCGAAGGAGTTCACCGCCGCAGCGTCCTGAAATCGTCGGAACAAAGGGTTCCCGGCGTTTGCCGGGGACCCTTTGTTGTGTTGAGCAACGGGTTTACAGCCAGTTCTCCCGGGCCGCGTGCAGGGCGAGCTGGAAGCGGGTGCTGGCGCCGGTGCGGTTCATCAGCCGCTCGAGGTAGCGGAAGAAGGTACGGCGGCTGATGCCGAGCGTGCGCGCGATCGTGTCGTCCGCGGCGCCGGTCGCGAGCAACGCCAGCAGGCGGCGCTCGATCGGCTCCAGCCGGTCGTCCTCCGCGCCGACCGAGGCGTGCAGCGGCAGCGCGTTGCGCCAGCACAGCTCGAACATGCCGATCAGCGCGGTCAGCAGGCTGCTCGGCCGGATGATCAGCAGCGACCGGTTCACGTCGGTGTCGCGCACCGACATCGACACGAACGCGATCGAGCCGTCGATGATGGTCAGCTTGGCCGGCACGTCGGGCAGCACCCGGGCCTGCTCACCGGCCTCCACGCACGGCAGGATGTTCTCGGTCAGGTAGCCGGGCACCTCGACCGACTCCGGGGAGTACACGACCCGGTAGGAGACGCCGCGCTTGAGGTGGTCGATCTCCTCCTGGTTCGGGCCGCCGATGTAGTACGGCGGGGAGTCGATGGCCAGGATCTCGCGCTGGGCGCCGCCCTTGATCTGCCGGATCCGCTCGACGATCGCGTTCCCGGTGACGACCTCGATCAGGTGCGTGGTGGACTCGTTGTGCACGGTCCGGCGGAACTCGTCGTACGCATTCAGGACCTCGATCCGGGCCTGCTTGAGCTCGGACTCGCGGCGCAGCGTCATCGCCTCGAGACCGGCGTCCGGAGGCACCGGGAGGTAGCGGGAGTGGTCCGAGCCGGACCGCCGGGCGAGTCCGGCCTGGACCAGCCCGCCGAGGGTCGCGTCGATGGTGGCCTGGCGGCCGGGCACCGCGTCGTCCAGTTCGGTGATCGACGACGGGCCGGTCCGCAGCAGGTGCTGGTAGACCTTGATCTCGTCGTCGCTGAGCCCGAGGACGCGCAGGTGGTCGGCACGCTCCGTGTCGGTTGTGCTCACAACCCTCGCCTCCCTTCCGAGTGCTGTCACTGTCCGCTACCGCCGTTCCAGGGTAGGGCGATAGCGGTTACCGTACAGTCAGCGAGGTACGCACTGTCCGTGGCGACGTCTACGCACCCAGCGATGTTTGTTGTCCTGTCAGCATTCTTGTGCCGTGTCACCATCTGGCCACCACTTCTTCGCAGTCGTGAGCGAGAATTGAGGTCCAGCAGCCCGGCGACGGACCACCTGAGCGCCGCCGGGCTGCTGTTCCAATTCTGGCCCGAGTTCGCTGTCACGTCAGCGGAGCCCGTTTCGGTTGGGTCTCGATCCCGGCGCATCGGTGCCCTCGCACTTCCGTGCCATCACCGGCTGTGCTGGAGGGTGTACAAACTGTGCATCTCCATCGTGAGGCCGATGAGGAGGAGAGTCCGATGCGACCGGTTCTGCATCCCGCCGCCGCTCGCTTCGGCGCTGCCGCCCCCGGTGCGAACCCGCACCTGCCTTCCTCGGTCGGTCTCGGTGCGATGACCGCCGCCCTGGTCATCGTGCCCGTCGATCCGGCGTGTGCCCGGCCCGCTTCCGCCCATGGCGGGCAGGCCCCCGGATCCAGGGTGGACCCCAGGGAGGTGCTGAGCGGAACTCCGTGGATGGTGAGGCTGTCCATGGGGAGCGGGGACCTGACGTGCCCCGCCCGGCTCGCCCCGGCCAGGAAGCACCCCCTGGGGCCCCACCGGTAACAGCAGCCCGCACAGCTCACCGGCTTCACAATCGCGGTGGGACACGTCACTCCGGGGCCTGCGAACTTCCGGCGTACGGCGGACGTCGTACCTCTGAACACCGTCCCGGCCGCAGCCGCGATTTGACCGCGATTTTTCGTGCTGTGGAAGGCGTTTTGGCCGTCCGAGGGCGTCAAATGTATATTCCAGATAACGATCGGCGATGGGCGACCGCGACGGAGCCGTCAGTCGGTGCTTCGGTGCAGGGCTCGACGTTTGGTAGCCGTCTGTACGTCGTTGCTCACTATGGAGGACCACTGTGTCGTCGGTATTGACGCCGATCCGCTACTCTGCTTCCCGGTCTGCGTGGCCCGCCGTCGTACCGGGCGGCAGCCGCCGAGCCCCAGTCGGATACCGGGCAGAGAGAGGCGTCGCCTGAATGAACGCGACAAGCGTCGACGAGGAGTTCAACCCGTCGGTGCACGTGTACGAACCGCACAAGGTCGGCCTGCCGAAGCTGCGTCCCTACTTCAAGGCGCTGTGGCAGCGCCGGGAGTTCGCGGCGGAGATGTCCCGGACGAACATCCGGGCGGCCAACACCAACACCTTCTTCGGTCAGGTGTGGCTGGTCCTGAACCCGCTGCTGCTGGCGGCGGTGTACTACCTGCTGGTCGACATCATCGCCGGCGGTAGCTCGAAGGTCGACGCCTCGGAGCGGTTCGCCCACATGTGCGGCGGGCTGTTCGCCTTCTACTACTTCTCCGGTGCGATGACCGCCGGTGCGGCCAGCGTGGTCGGCGGCGGCAAGCTGCTGATGAACCAGTCGTTCCCGCGGATGCTGCTGCCGCTGTCGGCGGTCCGGACGGCGTTCTTCCGGTTCCTGCCGACGCTGGGCGTGTATCTGGTGATCCACCTGCTGATGCGCCAGCCGCTGGGCTGGCAGATGCTGCTGGCTCCGGTCTTCCTGGCCTTCCTGACGATCTTCGCGGCCGGGATGGGCATGATCTTCGCCGCCCTGCAGGTGTACTTCCGCGACACCACGAGTTTCCTGCCGTACTTCGTCCGGATCTGGCTGTACCTGTCCCCGGTCCTCTGGTTCGCCGAGCAGGCGCCGGAGAAGTTCAAGGGCTTCATCCAGTACAACCCGCTCTACTCGCTGATCGGCGGGTGGACCGACCTGCTGGTCCGCAGCGACATCCCGAACTGGGAGATGTGGGCCGGCGCCGGTTTCTGGGCGATCGCGGCGTTCGTGATCGGCTCGTTGTTCTTCATGTCGAGGGAGCGTGAGTTCGTTGTCCGTCTCTGAGACCGAGAAGAAGCCGATGCAGAAGACCCCGTCGGGCATGCCGGCCGTGAAGGTCCAGGACGTGTCCATCACCTACCGGACCACGTTCGAGCGAGTGCCGACCTTCAAGAGCGCGCTGGTCCGGTTCGGCCGCGGCGAGCGGGCGGTCCGCGAGGTCAAGGCCGTTCAGAACGTGTCCTTCGACGTCGACCACGGCACCACCATCGGCATCATCGGCGCGAACGGCGCCGGCAAGTCGACGCTGATGCGTGCGGTGGCCGGCATCCTGCCGCCGACCACCGGCCGGATCGAGGTGCACGGCCGGGTCTCCACCCTGCTGTCGCTCGGTGTCGGCTTCAACGCGGCGCTGTCCGGCCGGGAGAACGTCGTGCTGGGCGGCCTGGCGGCCGGCCTGAGCCGCAAGGAGATCCAGGCCCGGTACGAGGAGATCGCCGAGTTCGCCGAGCTCGGTGACTTCATGGAGATGCCGATGCGGACGTACTCGTCCGGCATGTTCAGCCGGCTGGCGTTCTCCGTCGCGGTGCACATGGACCCGGACATCCTGCTGATCGACGAGGCGCTGTCCGCCGGTGACGCCAAGTTCAAGACCAAGGCCGCGGCCAAGATGCAGGACCTGGTCACCAACAGCCGGACCATGTTCCTGGTCAGCCACGCGATGAGCAGCGTCCGCGAGCTCTGCAACGACTGCATCTGGCTGCACAAGGGCAAGCTGATGATGCGGGGGCAACCGGACGAGGTGATCGCGGCGTACACCAAGTTCCTGCAGGTCGGCGAAGCGGAATCCGTCTCGCTCGAGGACCTCTGACCGATGGCACGCAGCACGGCGCCGGACGTGGGGATCATCACGACCGGTCACGACGTGGCGGACGCGCGCCTGCACAAGATCACCGCGGCGCTGCAGCGCCGGCAGCTCAGCGTCGAGCTCTGGGGCCTGGGTGAAGCCGAGGCCGGACCGGCCGGCGCGGTCGTGCACGCCGGTCCGCGCGGCAACCTGGTCCAGCGGCTGGCCCGGACGGCGGTGCTGCCGTGGCGGACCAGCGCGAAGGTGGTGATGACGGTCGACCCGGACATGATCCCGGTCACCCGGCTCGTCACCGCCGTGCGCCGCCGCAAGATGGTCGCCGACGTGCACGAGGACTACGGTCGGCTGCTCGCCGACCGCGCCTGGGCGAAGGGCCCGGCCGGGTTGCCGGCCCGGCTGATCGTCCGGGCCAGCTCCAAGCTGGCCGCCCGGGCCGACCTGACCGTGGTCGCCGACTCGCACCTCGCGCCGCACGAGGCCAAGCGGCGGATCGTCGTCCAGAACTTCCCCTACGTGCCGTTCCTGGCCCCGACGCCGCCGTCCGGCGCGCCACGGGCCGTGTACGTCGGGGACCTGCGGGCCAGCCGTGGCCTGTTCGACATGGTCGAGACCGTCGCCGCGGCGGCGGACTGGTCACTCGACCTGATCGGCCCGGTCGCACCCTCGGACCGGGACCAGCTCGAAGCCCGGATCGGCCAGTCCGACCTGGCCGGCCGGGTCCGGTTGCACGGACGCCAGCCGCCGGCCGACTCCTGGCGGCTCACGCAGGGCGCCTGGGCCGGCCTGGCCATGCTGCAGCCGACTCCGGCCTTCGTGGAGGCGATGCCGTCCAAGATCTACGAGTACCTCGCCAGCGGTCTTCCCGTGCTGTCCACCCGGCTGCCCCGGCAGTCCAAGGTGATCGAGGAGTCCGGTGGCGGAGTCCTGGTGGACTCGGTGACGGAGGCGGCCGAGACGCTGCGTCGCTGGTCCGCGGATCCGGGTGAGCTGGAGAAACTGCGCGACCACGCGCTTCAGTGGGCGGCGGACCATCTGCCCACGACCACGCCGTACGACGAACTGGCCGACGCGATTCTCGACTTGGTAAGAGGAAGTACATGACCGACCGCCCACACCTGCTGTACGTCGCCTGGGGCTTCCCGCCCTGCCGGGGCGGCGGTGTCTACCGGGCCCTGGCCACGGCCAACCGGTTCGCCGCGCTCGGCTGGAAGGTGACCGTGCTGACGGCCGAACGGGAGACCTTCCACCGGTTCACCGGCGCCGACCTGACCCTCGAGGAGCGGGTCGACCCGTCCGTCGAGGTCGTCCGGGTCCCGTTCGAGTGGCCGATCCTGGAAGCCGACCTGCGCAAGTGGTCCAAGCGCCGGGCCGCGAACCCGAAGCTGTGGAGCAAGTGGCGCACCAAACAGGACCAGATCCCGTTCCCGGAGACCGGGTACGGGCCGTGGCGCTCGATCATCGAGAAGGCCGCGGAGCGGATCCACGCCGCCCACAAGGTCGACCTGACCGTCGCCACCGCGAACCCGCACGTCGCGTTCACCGCCGCGTACCGGCTGCACCAGAAGCACGGCGTGCCGTACGTGATGGACTACCGCGACGCCTGGCTGCTGGACGTCTTCACCGGTGACCGGCTGCACGAGCCGAACAGCCGCGCGGCCAAGTGGGAGAAGAAGCTGGTCGAGTCCGCCCGCGAGGTCTGGTTCGTGAACGACCCGATCAAGGACTGGCACGAGCAGCTCTACCCGGCGCACGCCGCCAGGATGCACACCGTCGCCAACGGCTTCGACCCGGACCTGGTGCCGGACACCAACGACCGCGGGCCGGTCACCGACCGCCCGCTGGTGTTCGGGTACGTCGGCACGGTGTCGCCGAAGGTGCCGCTGGCCGAGTTCGTCGAGGGCTGGCAGATCGCCCGCTCGTCGTCGGAGGAGCTGGCCGGCGCGAAGGCGAAGATCCACGGCTACCTCGGGTACTACGCCCAGCCGCGGGCCGACATGCTGGCGACCATCAACAACGCCAAGGACGACGGGGTCAGCTACGAGGGCCCGGTCGGCAAGGCCGAGATCGCCAAGGCGTACGACGAGTTCGACGTCCAGCTGCTGATGCTCGGCAAGGGCCGGTACGTGACCAGCGGCAAGGTGTTCGAGTACCTCGCGACCGGGCTGCCGGTCGTGTCCGTGCACGACCCGGAGAACGCGGCGTCCGACGTGCTGCGCGGGCACCCGTTGTGGTTCCCGGTGGCCGAGGTGACGCCGGAGGCGATCGCGGCCGCGCTGACCGAGGCCGCGCACGCGGCCCGGACGGCCGACGAGGGAATCCGGGCCAAGGCGCGCGAGTTCGGCGCGTCCTACCGGCGGGACCTGCAGCTGGACCCGCGGATCGAGTCGCTGGCCGCCGCCGTGAAGGGAGTCCGGGCGTGAAGAACGTCGTACTGCTGAGCACCCGCCGGCTGCCTCCGGCGTACTTCGACACCGTCAAGGAGGACCTCGGCGACCCGAACGTCGTCCTCGACGTGGTCGGCTGGGTCGCACCGGGTGGCTGGGTGGCCGACAAGGTCAACTCCTTCACCCTCATCGGCCCCGGCCGCATGCCCGCCGCTCCCGCGCCCGAGCCCGAGCCGGTCGCCGATCCGACGGAAGAAGCCCCCGACGCGGTCATCGCCCCCGAGGCGGTCGCCGAACCGGAAGCTGTCACCGCGGACGAAGCTCAGGTTGCTCCTGCAGCCGCCGCAGTCACCGACGCCGGTCCCGCACCTGCGCCCACTCCGAAGCCCAGGCCCACTGGAATGAAGCGGGTCGTCAAGGCTGTGCAGTGGCGGGCGCGGAAGGGGAAGAAGGTCGCCGGGCGGATGTTGCCTAAGGCAATCAAGACGTCGGCGCCGGTGAAGTTCCTGCGAGGGCAGCGGGCCAGCAGCGATCTGGGGAAGACCTACTGGGCCCGGGTGCTGAGTCGCCGGGACGTGATGACGACGATCGAGAAGGCCGACGTCGTGGTCGCCCTGGACGCCGGTGCGATCTGGGCCGGCTGGAACCTCGGCCAGCGGAAGGCGAGCACCCCAGTGGTGCTCGGCATCCCGGCCGCCCGCCGCGAGCTGGACATGCTGAAGGCACCGGCAGGTAATGGGTGATTCGATGACGGCGTCGCGTTCGATCCGAGAGCACCTGCCGGCGCCACTCGCCCGGACCGCGGGAGCGGTCCGGCGGCGCCTGCGCGGCTTGCGGTACTCGTACGCGCAGCTGCCGGCGTTCCCGCCGGTGGCGACGACCCCAGTGCGGATGCTGGTCGGACCGACCAACTCCGCCGGGCAGGGCTACGCCTGGGCACAGGCTGCCAAGACCCTGCCCGAGGTCGGCGCCGTCTCGTTCGCCCTGCACCGCAAGGGCCAGTTCCAGTTCGCCACCGACTACGGCGTCGCGCTCGCGTGGTTCGGCCAGCCCCGCTGGCAGCGCGCCCAGGAGCAGTACGTCGGCTCGCACACCCACGTCCTGGTGGAGTCGCTGCGCCCGATCTTCGGCGCCCGCGGCTTCCCGGACGCCTCCGCCGACATCGCCGCGCTGCTGGCAGCCGGCGTGAACGTCGGTCTGCTGTTCCACGGCTCCGACATCCGGCTGCCCAGCCGGCACGCGAAGCGCGAGCGCTGGTCGCCGTTCGCCCCCGGTGACGACCTGACCGAGCGCCTGGAGACGCAGGCCCGCCGGCACGCCGAGCTCGTCGAGAGCCTGGGCCTGCCGGTCTTCGTGTCCACGGTCGACCTGCTGGACGACGTACCCGACGCGCAGTGGTTGCCGGTCGCGATCGACCCGGCGCCGTGGGCGCAGGCGGCGCGGCCGTTGTTCAGCGGCGAGCGTCCGGTCGTCGTCCACGTTCCGTCGAACGCGCAGCTCAAGGGCACCGACCGGATCGACGCCGTGCTGACCGAGCTGCACGACAGCGGGGTGCTGGAGTACCGGCGGATCACCGGTGTGCCGCACAGCGGGATGCCGGGGGTCATCGGCGACGCTGACATCGTTGTAGACCAGCTCAGAATTGGCCTGTACGGCGTGGCGGCTGCCGAAGCGCTCGCCGCCGGGCGGATCGTCGTCTCGTACGTCGGTGAAAGTGTGCGCCAACGGGTGCGTACTCTGACTGGGCGAGAGGTGCCGATCGTGGAGGCGGATCCCGACACTCTGGGTGATGTTCTCACCGGCCTGATCGCCGATCGTGACGCCGCCGCCGAGCGGGCGGCCGCCGGACCCGCCTTCGTGGCGGAGCTGCACGACGGACGCCGCTCGGCCGAAGCACTCACCAGCTGGCTCAGTACGAAGGAGATCCTGTGACGTCCCGCATCGCGCCGTCCGCCGACGTCGACGACCGCGCCCAGATCGGCGACGGTTCGTCGGTCTGGCACCTGGCCCAGATCCGCGAGAACGCGGTGCTGGGGAAGAACTGCATCGTCGGCCGCGGCGCCTACGTCGGGACCGGGGTCCGGATGGGCGACAACTGCAAGATCCAGAACTACGCCCTGGTCTACGAGCCGGCCGTGCTCGAGGACGGCGTGTTCATCGGCCCGGCCGTGGTGCTCACCAACGACTACTTCCCGCGCGCGGTCAACCCGGACGGGTCGCCGAAGAGCGGCCACGACTGGGAGCCGGTCGGCGTGACGATGAAGGAAGGCTGCTCGATCGGGGCGCGCAGCGTCTGCGTGGCGCCGGTCACCATCGGCCGCTGGGCCACCGTCGCCGCGGGTGCGGTGGTGACCAAGGACGTGCCAGACTTCGCGCTGGTCGCCGGCGTACCGGCCCGCCGCATCAAGTGGGTCGGCAAGGCCGGCGTTCCGCTGCTCGCCGTCGGTGACGGCGAGTGGAAGTGCCCGAACACGGGCGAGATGTACATCGAAACCGACGGGCGGCTGCGGCCGGCCGGTGAAGACATGGAGGAGAACTGATGGTGCAGCCGATTCCGGCCGCGAAGCCGATCATCGGGAAGGAGGAGCGCGAAGCCGTCGACCGGGTCATGCAGTCCGGGATGCTGGCCCAGGGCCCCGAGGTGGCGGCGTTCGAGCAGGAGTTCGGCGCAGCGCTGGTCTCCGGCCGTGCGTGCGTCGCGACGAACTCCGGCACGTCGGGTCTCCACCTCGGTCTGCTGGCCGCGGGTGTCGGCCCCGGTGACGAGGTCATCGTCCCGTCCTTCACCTTCGCCGCGACTGCGAACAGCGTCGCGCTGACCGGCGCCACCCCGGTGTTCGCCGACGTCGAGCCGACGTACTTCTGCCTGGACCCGGCCGCGGTCGAGGCCGCGATCACCGAGAAGACCAAGGCCGTCATGCCGGTGCACCTGTTCGGCCACCCGGCGAACATGACCGCGCTGCAGGCGATCGCTGACAAGCACGGCATCCAGATCTACGAGGACGCCGCGCAGGCGCACGGCGCGACCTGGAACGGCGCGCAGGTCGGTACCTTCGGCGAGTTCGCGATGTTCAGCCTGTACCCGACCAAGAACATGACGTCCGGTGAGGGCGGCATGAACTCGGTGGCGAACGCCGACATCGAGCGCCGGATGCGGCTGCTGCGCAACCAGGGCATGCTCAAGCAGTACGAGAACGAGCTGGTCGGCCTGAACAACCGGATGACCGACCTGCACGCCGCGATCGGCCGGGTGCAGCTGACCAAGCTGGCCGGCTGGACCAAGCAGCGGCAGGAGAACGCGGCCTTCCTGGACGCGAACCTGCAGGGTGTCGCCGTCCCGGCGGTGGCCGCCGAGGCGACCCACGTGTACCACCAGTACACGATCCGGGTGACCGAGGACCGCGACGGCTTCGCCGACGCGCTGCGCAACGAGCACGGTGTCGGCTGCGGCGTCTACTACCCGATCCCGAACCACCGGCTGCCCTCGTTCCGGCGTGAGCTGGACCTGCCGGAGACCGAGAAGGCCGCGGCCGAGGTGCTCTCGCTGCCGGTCCACCCCTCGCTGTCCGAGGAAGACCTGAACCGGATCGTGGCCGCGGTGAACACCGTGGCGAAGGCTGGTGCGTGAGATGGCGAACCTGCGAGCGGGCCTGATCGGCCTGGGCATGATGGGGCGTCACCACGCCCGCGTCCTGGCGTCCCTCGAGGGCGTCGACCTGGTCGCCGTCGCGGACCCGGGCGGTGACAAGTTCAACGTCGCCGCCGGCCGTCCGGTGCACGAGAACATCGAGCAGCTGATCGCCGAGGGCATCGACTACTGCATGGTCGCGGTGCCGACCCAGTACCACGCCGAGATCGCCAAGGCGCTGGCCGAGGCCGGCGTGCACGCGATGATCGAGAAGCCGCTGGCCGGCTCCTCGGCCGAGGCGACCGAGATCGCCAAGGCGTTCGAGGCGGCCGGTGTGATCGGCGCGGTCGGTCACATCGAGCGGTACAACCCGGCGCTGCAGGCGCTGCGGGTGCGGCTGGAGGCCGGTGAGCTGGGCGACATCTACCAGATCACGACCCGCCGCCAGGGCCCGTTCCCGGCCCGGATCGCCGACGTCGGCGTGGTGCTCGACCTGGCCACCCACGACATCGACCTGACCGCCTGGGTGACCCAGTCGCCGTTCGTCACGGTGTCCGCGCAGAGCGCGCACAAGTCCGGCCGGCAGTACGAGGACCTGATCGCGGTGACCGGCAAGCTCGCCGACGGCACCGTGACCAGCCACCTGGTCAACTGGCTGTCCCCGATGAAGGAGCGGCTCACCGTCGTCACCGGCGAGAAGGGCGCGTTCATCGCCGACACGCTGCTGGCCGACCTGTCCTTCCACGCCAACGGCACCGTGCAGACCGCCTGGGACGACGTCGCGCACTTCCGCGGTGTCAGCGAGGGCGACATGATCCGGTACGCGATCAGCAAGCCGGAGCCGCTGCGCACCGAGCACGAGGCGTTCCGCGACGCCGTGCTGGGCAAGGAGGCCGACATCGTCACGCTGCAGCAGGGCCTGACCACCGTCCGGGTGGCCGAGGCCGTGATCCAGTCCGCTGGTGAGGACCGCACCATCAAGGTCGCCGGGGAGCCCGCCGAGTCATGAAGGTCCTGAGCGTCGTCGGGGCACGACCGCAGTTCGTCAAGCTGGCGCCGGTGGCGGAGGCATTCGCCGCCACCGAGCACCAGCACGTGATCGTGCACACCGGCCAGCACTACGACAAGAACATGTCCGACGTGTTCTTCGCCGACCTGCGGATCCCGGACCCGGACGTCCACCTGGGTGTCGGGTCCGGCAGCCACGGGGTCCAGACCGGCTCGATGCTGTCCGCGATGGACGCCGTACTGGACGAGCACAAGCCCGACTGGGTGCTCGTGTACGGCGACACCAACTCGACGCTGGCCGGGACGCTGTCGGCGGTGAAGATGCACCTGCCGGTGGCGCACCTGGAGGCCGGGCTGCGGTCGTTCAACCGGCGGATGCCGGAGGAGCACAACCGGGTCCTGACCGACCACGCGGCCGACATCCTGCTGGCTCCGACCCAGGTGGCGATGGACCACCTGGCCAACGAGGGCCTGAAGGACCGCGCCCGCCTGGTCGGCGACGTCATGACCGACGTGTGCTTCCGGGTCCGCGACGCGGTGACGGACGACTCGTTCCAGCTGCCGGAAGGCCTGAAGCGCGGCGAGTACGTCGTGTCGACGATCCACCGGGCCGAGAACACCGACGACCCGGCCCGGCTGGCCGCGATCGTCGACGGTCTCGCCGACGCCGGCTACCCGGTGCTGCTGCTGGCGCACCCGCGGCTGGTCGCGAAGTGCGCGGAGCACGGCATCAAGCTGGAGCGTCCGGACGGTTCGCTGCACGTCCGGGAGCCGCTGGCGTACCCGGACATGGTCGCGGCCGTGCTCGGCTCGTCCGGTGTGGTGACCGACTCCGGCGGCCTGCAGAAGGAGGCTTTCCTGCTCGGCCGGGTCTGCACCACGCTGCGCACCGAGACCGAGTGGGTCGAGACCCTGGAGGACGGCTGGAACGTCCTTACGTCCGACGTGAGCAAGCTGCCCGAGCTGGCCGCCCGGCCGGCGCCGGCAGCCGACCGCCCCATGCCCTACGGAGACGGACACGCCGCCGAGCGTGTCGTCGCCGCACTCACGGAGTAACTACGTGACCAAAGCCGCCGAAGAACAGAGCCAGCCGCCCACCCCGGGCTCTCCGGGGCCGGCGGCTTCGGCCATTACCACCACCGACACGGCCGCGCCGCCTCCGGGTGCTCCGGTCAGTGGCTTCCCGGGTGAGTCCGGGCCGCCGCCGACCGAGCCCCGCAAGCGGCTGCCGCGGGTGGAGTCGCTGACCGGCCTGCGCTGGTGGGCGGCGTTCTTCGTGTTCGCGCACCACATGACCCAGCTGGCCCCGCTGCCGATCCACAGGTTCCTGAAGTACGGGACGTCCGGGGTCACGTTCTTCTTCGTGCTGTCCGGTTTCGTGCTGACCTGGTCGGCCCAGCCGGGGACGAAGATCCGCACCTTCTACCGGCGCCGGTTCGCCCGGATCTTCCCGCTGTACTTCCTCACCCTGATCGCGGCGATCTTCGTCTTCTACCGGTTCGACCCGCCGGCCGGGATGCTGTGGATCAAGCCGGTCTCGATCACCGTGCTGGTGCTGTCGGGCCTGCTGCTGCAGGGCTGGTCGAACAACCCGGTCGTGCTGTACGGCGGCAACCCGGCCGGCTGGACGCTGTCGGTCGAGGCGTTCTTCTACGCGTACTTCCCGTTCGTCTGGCGGGCCACGAAGAAGCTCAAGGTGGCCGGCGGCCTGATCCTGTGCGTCGCGGTGATCGTCGTCGGCGGGGCCTACCGACTGGCGCTGTTCCACTACAAGGACCTCGTGCCGGTGCTGCCGCAGCCGATCCTGCACTCGGTCGCGTTCCTGTTCGGGATCGGCCTGGCGATCGCGCTGCGGACCGGCTGGAAGCCGCGGATCCCGGTCTGGTTCGCCTTCCTCGTCACCTCCGCCGGTCTGTACACGCTGTACTACTCCGGTCTGCACCCGACCCAGGTCCCGTTCGCGACCACCATGAGCCTGTGCCAGAAGGAAGTCCTGACCCTCCTGTACGGCTTCCTGATCCTCGCCGTCGCCTCCCGGGACACCCGCGGTGGCCGGTCCTGGCTGCGCAGCAAGCCGCTGGTCGCGCTCGGCCAGTGGTCGTACGCGTTCTACCTGGTGCACGCCACCATCCTGTACGCGATCAAGGAGTACCACGGTGTGGCCGGGCCGATCGGCTGGTCCAACCTGACCTGGTACGCCGGTGTCCTTGTCCTCTCGATCTTCGCCTCGTGGCTGCTCTACAAGTTCGTCGAGCACCCGCTGGAACGGAAGCTCCGAGGCCCCCGATGAAGAATCACTACCTAGTGGAGTTCCTGTGCGTGTCAGTGTTGTTGCCTTAGGCAAGATCGGGCTGCCGTTGGCGGTCCAGTTCGCGGCCAAGGGCCATCAGGTCGTCGGCGTCGACATCAACCCGAAGACGGTCGAGCAGGTGAACGCCGGGCAGGAGCCGTTCCCGGGTGAGGCGCACCTGGCCGAGTTGCTCGCCGAGACCGTGGCCGACGGCCGCCTGCGGGCGACGACGGACTACGCCGACGCGATCCCCGGCAGCGACGCCGTCGTACTGGTGGTGCCGCTGTTCGTCGACGAGAAGACCGGCGAGCCGGAGTTCGGCTGGATGGAGAGCGCCACCCGGTCGCTGGCAGAGCACCTGAGCCCGGGCACCCTGGTCAGCTACGAGACCACCCTGCCGGTCGGCACCACCCGGAACCGGTGGAAGCCGCTGCTGGAAGAGGTCTCCGGCCTGACCGAGGGCCAGGACTTCCACCTGGTGTTCTCGCCGGAGCGGGTGCTGACCGGCCGCGTCTTCGCCGACCTGCGCAAGTACCCGAAGCTGGTCGGCGGCCTGTCCGAGGAGGGCGCCAAGCGCGCCACCGCGTTCTACGAGGCGGTGCTGGACTTCGACGACCGCCCCGACCTGGAGCGCGGCAACGGTGTCTGGGACCTGGGGTCGGCCGAGGCGGCCGAGCTGGCGAAGCTGGCCGAGACCACCTACCGCGACGTGAACATCGGGCTGGCCAACCAGTTCGCCCGGTTCGCTGGTGAGCACGGCATCGACGTGCACCAGGTGATCGAGGCGTCGAACTCGCAGCCGTACAGCCACATCCACCGGCCCGGTATCGCGGTCGGCGGCCACTGCATCCCGGTCTACCCGCGGCTCTACCTGTGGACCGACCCGGACGCCACCGTGGTCCGGGCCGCCCGCGAGGCGAACCTCGGCATGCCCGACTACACCGTCGGCCTGCTCGAGGGCGCGTACGGCGACCTGGCCGGAGCCAAGGTGGTCGTGCTCGGCGCGGCGTACCGTGGTGGTGTCAAGGAGACCGCGTTCTCCGGGGTCTTCCCGGCCGTGGAGGCGCTGAAGGCCCGTGGTGCGGAGGTGTCCGTGCACGACCCGCTGTACACCGACGAGGAGCTCCGGCAGCTCGGCTTCACGCCGTACGCGCTGGGCGCGCCGGTGGACGCGGCTGTGCTGCAGGCGGACCACCCGGAGTACGCGCAGCTGACCCCGGCCGAGCTGCCGGGCGTGCAGGTGCTCGTGGACGGCCGTGACCGCACCGACCCAGCGCGCTGGGCCGGCGTCCGCCGGATCGTGATCGGAAGGTCGGTCAGCCAGTGACACATGCCGGCCTGCGGGTCGTGATGATGGTCGCAAACGACGTCACCAACGACAGTCGGGTCCGCAAGGAGGCCGCAGCACTGGCCGAGACCGGAGCAGAGGTGACTGTGCTCGGGGTCTCGGCCAGCGGCCTGCCGTCGAGGGAGATGCTCGACGGCGCGCTGATCGTCCGGGTGGCGGTTCCGTTCAGCCTCCGGGAGGAGCGCAAGCGGAGCCGCAAGGCCCGCCGGGACTGGCGGCCGCCCTTGGTGGGGTACAAGAACCGGTCGACGTACGTCGCCCGCAGCCAGCGGATCCAGGCCGAGCTGAAGGAGCTCAAGTCCGACTCCGGGCACGCCATCGCGCGGGCCAAGGCGGGCCAGGGCAATCCGCTGAAGTTCAAGGCCGGCGTGGCCACCCGGCTGCTGCGGCGGTCCAGGTGGCAGGCCGCGAAGAAGGCGACCTGGGTCCGCAAGGGCGTGGGGAACAAGGCCGACGTGCCGTTCAAGTTCGGCTGGCGCGCGTACGACGGCGTGATCCACCGGCTCGGGTGGCCGGCGCCGTGGCGCAAGCTGCACCCCGAGGCGCTGGACCTCGAGATCGCCTTCGGTGACTTGATCGATCGACTCGAGCCGGACGTCGTGCACGCGCACGACATGCACGTGATCGGGGTCGCCACCCGCGCCGCCGGCCGGGCCAAGCTGCGCGGCAAGCACCTGAAGGTCGTCTACGACGCGCACGAGTACGTCGCCGGCCTGTCCCGGTACGGCGCCCGCACCCGCCGGTCGATCGCGGCCTGGGCCAACCACGAGGCCGAGTACATCCGCGACGCCGACCGGGTGATCACGGTCAGCCCGGCGATCGCGCGGACGCTGCAGAAGGACCACGACCTCGATCACGAGCCCGCGGTGATCATGAACACGCCGAACCCGGCGGACGTGTCGGTCGAGGTGTCCGACATCCGCAGCCGGATCGGCCTGCGCCCGGAGGTCCCGCTGCTGGTCTACAGCGGCGGTGTCACCCGGGCCCGCGGGATCGAGACCGCCGTCCAGGCGCTGGTGGACCTGCCGGACGCGCACCTGGCCGTCGTGTGCGTGCCGGGTGTCGCGACCGACGCCGTACGGGCGCTGCAGGCTCAGGCTGCGAGCCTCGAGGTGCAGGACCGGCTGCACTGCCTCGACCCGGTGAAGCCGGACGAGGTGGTCGCCTTCCTGCGGACCGCGGACGTCGGCCTGATCCCGATCCTGCGCTACCCGAGCCACGAGATGGCGCTGCCGAACAAGCTGTTCGAGTACGCCTTCGCCGGGCTGCCGGTGGTGGTCAGCAACATGCCGAGCATGAAGGAGTTCGTCGACCGGATCCGGATCGGCGAGGTCTTCGTCGCGGCCGACGCGCACGACCTGGCGTCGAAGGTGCGCACGGTCCTCGGCGACCTCGACACCTACCGCGAGCGCGTCGCCGACCCGGTGTACCAGCAGGAGGTCTCCTGGTCCGGCCAGGCGGACAAGCTGCGCGGCCTGTACGGCGAGCTCGTCGGGCAGCAGCTCGAGGTCGTCCAGCCGGGCGGCCGGGCGATCAAGAAGGAGCGCCGGCTGCTGCTCGGCCCGGTCAACAGCGCCGGACAGGCGTGGCTGTGGGCGACCGCGCTCGAGCGTGAGGTGCCGAACCTCAAGGCCGAGTCGCTGACCACGGGCAGCGGCGCGTTCGACTTCCGCGTGCACCGGACCGGCACCTACCGCCAGTACCGGTCCGACCTGCGCTGGCAGCTGGAGCTGACGGCGTACGCGTTGCGCGAGGTCACCCACGTGCTGTTCGAGGCCGGCCGGCCGATGTTCGGGCAGCAGCGCGGGCAGATGTGGACGAACGACGTACCGATGCTGGACCAGGCGGGCATCAAGCACGGTCTGGTCTTCCACGGCTCGGAGATCCGCGATCCGGCGCAGCACCGGGCGCAGTACCAGTGGTCGCCGTTCCGGAACGCCGACGACGAGCTGACCACGCGCCTGCAGGCCGCGAACGACCTGATGCGGACGCACCTGGAGGGCTACGAGGGGACGATCTTCGTCACCACGCCGGACCTGCTGGAGTTCGTCGACAACGGCATCTGGCTGCCGCTGACGGTCGACCTCGAGGAGTTCGCCTCGACCGCTCCGGTGCTGGAGCGGGAGGTGCCGGTGGTGCTGCACGCGCCGTCGGCCAGCGCGCTGAAGGGGTCGGTGTACGTCGACCCGGTGCTCACGGACCTGGATGCGCGAGGCCTGATCAAGTACCAGCGGGTGCAGGGCGTCCCGCACTCCGAACTCGCGGAGATGGTGCGCAACGCCGACATCGTGGTCGACCAGCTGCTGCTCGGCTCGTACGGCGTCTTCGCCTGCGAGTCGATGGCGGCCGGGCGGGTCACCGTCGGGCACATCGCGGACCCGGTCCGCGACCTGCTGCCGACCGGCCTGCCGATCGCGGAGGCGACCCCGGACGACCTGTCCGAGGTGATCGAGCGGCTGGTCGCCGAGCGCGACACGGCCCGCAAGATCGCCGACGCCGGTCCGGAGTACGTCCGTGAGCTGCACGACGGGCGCAAGTCCGTGGAGGTGCTGCTGCCCTTCCTCGGCGGAAGGTGACATGCGGGTACTGATGATCGCGCAGTCCCCGATCGCCGGGGACTCGCGGATCCTGCGGGAGGCAACGGCTCTGGTCGCGGCCGGTCACGAGATTCACGTGATCGGCCGCGATGTTCCGGAAGGCTTCGAGGTCGGTCCGGGGGTGACGGTCGAGTCCGTCTCCCGGTCGGCCGGTCTGCGGGGCAGCAACGGCGGCCCGGCGGTCGGGCACGGTCGGAACGGGCCGAAGGTGCTGGTCCAGCGGTTCGGCCGGTGGCTGCTGCTGCCGGAGCACCGGGACCGGACCGAGAAGCAGTGGCGAACCGCGGCGGCACCTCGAGTGGCCGCCGCGGGGCCGTTCGACGTGGTGCACGCGCACGACTTCAACACGTTGGAGCTCGCTGCTTCGTTTGCCGCCGAGTGGTCGGCGGACTTGGTTTACGACACCCATGAGCTGTGGTTCGACCGGGCGTTGCCTGGGCGGCCGACGCCGTTGTGGCGGGCGCGTGGGCGGCGGTACGAGGTTTCGCTGGCGTCGAAGGCGCGGTTCGTGATCACGGTGTCGGACGGGATTGCGCGGCGGTTGCGCGAACGCGGGCTGGCTGACGTTCGCGTCGTACGGAACACGTTCCCGCAGGCCGACGACGTGCCGGCGGCGCCGGATCGGCCGGAAGGATTGCTGTACGCCGGTCGCGTCGGGGCGGGGCGTGATCTGCCGACGGTGGTGGCGGCCGCGCGTCAGTTGGCGCCGTTCCGGACGGTGCTGATGGGGTCGGTTGATCCCAACTACCGCTTGGATCTCGGGCCGGTGGAGACGGTCGCCGAGCGCTCGATCGACGAGGTCGACGACACGCTCCGCTCGTACGGCATCTCGCTGGTCACCCTCACCAACACCTGCGAGAACCACCGTCTGGCGCTCCCGAACAAACTCTTCCACGCCGTCCGTGCCGGCGTCCCCGTGGTCGCTGCCGACCTCCCCGAGCTCCGCGCCGTGGTTACCCAGTACAAACTCGGCACCCTCTACACCCCCGGCGACCCGGCTTCCCTGACCACCGCGGTCCAAGACCTGATCAACAACTACAGCACCTACACCGACGGCGTCCGCTCAGCCGCATCAGACCTCAACTGGTCAAACGACGCAGCCACCCTTGTAACCGCCTACGCCTCCCTCCCCATTTCACGGGATATCCCCTGAAATGGTCCCTTCTCCCCGGGAATACGAGGGGAGAAGGGACACGGCAAGGGGTTATCCCATGAAATGGTTCGGGCGGTTAGCGGGAGGCTTCCACCATTTGGCGCATCAGCTCGGCCGGGTCCTTTTCCGGCTCGGGTTGGGCCAGGCGGGTGGACGGGATGCGGGACTGCGGGGCTTCCGCGGTCTGCAGCGCCGCTGTGTAGCCGGTGAGGGGGAGGGGCAGGGAGGAGCGGGTGGGGTCGAGGGTAATGGTGGCTCCGGTGAAGGGAACGGAAGGGTTGTCGGGTTCGACCGTGAGGACCAGGCCGAGGCGGTGGCCGGGGGCGAACACCACGTCGTCGGCGTTCAGCTCGAAGCTGAGGTCGTACCACTGGTCCGAGCGCAGCGATTCCTTGGTGTACAAGGACTTGTAGTGCCCGACGTCGGCCAGCGTCCGCACCACGACGGACGTGTCCGACACCGCCGTGTTGACCTGCGTGTCGGCGTAGCAGCCGGTGTCGAGGGCGTTCCCGTCACCCCAGCACACCGAGGTGTTCGGCACGTTGGTGACGTTGGTGTAGCGAGTCGCCGTACCGTAGTCCACCAACCGCGCCTTGATGCCTGCGGCAACCTTGTTGACCTCGACCCGGACCGACACCTTCCCGGTCCCGGTGACCCGAACGGCCTTCTCCAGCTCGTCGCTCAGGAACACCGCCCGATCCGGCCGCGCCGTCGTCGGGTCGAGTACGACGGTGTCCACCGACGGATCGTCCGTCCCGGTGAAGCTGACCGGGTCGCTCGACGCCGCGGCGATCGACAGCCCACCGGTCTTGGCGTCCGACGCCTTGCTCAACTTCAACGTGGTCAGGCGAGCGCCGACGGCCGGCCAGCGCGGCTCGTCGTAGAAGGTGCCGTCCTCGCGCTGGACGGTCGCCTGCGGGGTCTGCATGACGCCGTTGTTCAGGCCCTGCAGCCAGTAGTCGAACCACGGGTGCAGCTTGTTCACCCACTCGTCGCGGAAGCTGAACCCGTCGAGGTGCACACCCTGGTGCAGGAAGATCTTCCGCGGCACGTCGTACCGCTGGAGCTGGTCCCACCACTCGCCGAAGTGCCGGGTCTTCACGTTCTCGTCGCCGAGGCCGTGGACGAGGTACACGCTGGCGTGCACGTTGCGCGCGTCCAGGTTGTAGTTCCGCGGATCCCACCACTTGCTGTAGGAACCGGTGCGAGTGTCGGAGTCCTGCTCGATCTCGTTCGTCATCTCGACGCAGCGCGGTGACGCGTCGTTGCTGACGTAGTCGTGCAGGAAGCCCATGTACTCGTCGTAGAAGGGCATCCCGAAGCTGCGGGTGTAGTCGTACCAGCTGGAGATCGCAGCGATCGGGACGATGGTCTCCAGGCCGCGGACGCCGGTGCTGGCGACCGAGTTGGCTATGGTGCCGTTCCAGGAGACGCCGATCATGCCGGCCTTCCCGGTGGACCAGTCGGCCTTGGCGCGGCTGCCGTCGGCGTTGTAGCCGGGGACCCGGTTGTTCAGCCAGTCGATCACGGCCTTGGTGCCGAGCACCTCGAGGTCAGCGCCGACGTCGCTGCAGCCGGTCGACCGGAAGGTCCCCGGCATGTCGACGAACGCGACGGCGTACCCGCGCGGCACGAAGTAGTTGTCCAGCCAGCTGCCGAACACCTGCCGGACGCCGTTGCCGTCGAAGTAGGCCTTGTTGTCACCCGCGTAGTACGGCGAGGCCTGGATGATCACCGGGACGTCGACCCCGGCCGCGGCCGCCTCGCCGGGGCTCCTGTACACAGCACGGGAAAAACTTCGCGCCGCAACTTCTCGGCCACGCCGCGCATCGAGTGAGCGAGACGGGCGAAGCGAGGGAGAACCGAACATGTGGCGACGGATGCTGGGTGCGAGCTGCGGGGCAGTCCTGGCGCTGGGGCTGGCGTCACCGGTCGCGCAGGCGACGGGGATGAGTGCGACCGAGGCCTGTACGGCGGGAGTCGGCGGTGTGACTGCTACCGGCGGACACACTGGCCGGACGGTCACCGCGACGGCGCCGCCGTCCATCAACACCGGCGGCACGACGGCGGGCGCGTTCAGCCCGGGCAAGGTGCGGCTCACGAGTCACTGGGAGAGCTACCCGAAGTCCGGCGCAGGCAGCGTGAACACGGGCTACGTGATCATCGGGGACTCGTTGTACAGCGCCGGGTACGCCACCAACGGGCTCGACGAGCTCGAGGGTCCCGTGCAGTACACGCGGATCGGCGGCGGCTGGTCGAAGTTCAGCCTGATCGAGTGGGCGACGTACGACACCATCGAGGCCGGCGACGTCTCGCGGACCGAGTTCTACGCGCTGCGCACCGACGGCGTGCTGTTCCGCTGGCACGTCACCCAGAACGGCTGGCGCGCCACCGGCTCGTACCCCGGGTTCTCGGCGGTGAAGACGATGGCTGTGATCAGCAAGCGGCCCGGGTACGACACCTTCCTGGCGAACACAAAGGGCGGCGCGCTCTACACGATCCGGATCCCGGTCACCTCGCCGATGAAGCCGGTCGTCAAGCCGGTCCGCACGCGGAGTTGGCAGGGCTTCGAGACGCTGGTCGCGAACCGCTGCGGTCAGTACGGCACGTTGCTGCTGGGCATCGACAAGGACACCAAGGCCGGTTACCTGTACGCCGTCGGGCACGCGAATGGCACGTCGACGGTCATCAACAGCCTCGGCAAGGTCGAGGGCGGCACCTTCGGTGACCCGCTCGACTTCCGGTGGTCCGTGGTCTCCTACTACGACTTCCTGAACGGGGAGTGATCCGGATGGTTCGACGGGCGATCGGGCTCGCCTGCGGCGCCGTACTCGCGGTGGGGCTGGTGCCGTCGGCGGCCGAGGCCGCGACGTCCGCGCCATGTACTGCGTGGGTCGGCTCGGTGACGGGTGCGGGGGCGCATACGTTCAAGGTCGTCACCACGACGACGCCGCCCACGCTCACTCGGTCCAGCACGACGACGGGGGTGTACTCAGCCGGCCAGGTACGGATCGCGAGTCACTTCGAGGACTACCCGAAGTCGGGCGCGGGCAGCGTTCGGTCCGGGTACGTCGTCATCGGGGACGCGTTGTACGGCAGTTCGTACGCGGTCGACGGCAACGACGAGGTCGAGCCGCCGGGCCCGCACCTGCAACGGATCGGCGGTGGCTGGTCGAACTTCAGCCTGGTCGAGTGGTCGGCGTACAACGCCGGTGCGGTCGCGCCGCGGACAGAGCTGTACGGGCTGCGGAAGGACGGCGTGCTGCTGCGCTGGCACCGGCAGGACAACGGGTGGCGCAGAACCGGCTCGTACGCAGGCTTTGGCGCGGTCAAGACGATGACGCTGATCAGCAAGCAGCCGTCGTACGACACCTTCCTGGCGAACACCAAGGGCGGTGCGCTCTACACCGTCCGGATCCCGGTGAGCACGCCGATGAAGCCGGTCGTCACGCCGGTCCGGACCCGCACCTGGCAGGCGTTCGAGACGCTCACGGCGAGCAAGTGCGGCCAGTACGGCACGTTGCTGCTCGGCATCGACAAGGACACCAAGACAGGCTTCCTGTACGCCGTCGGCCACGCGAACGGGACCGCGACAGTCATCAAAGGACTCGGCCAGGTAGCCACCACCTTCCCCGACCCAGTCGCCTTCCGCTGGTCCCCGGTCTCCTACGCCGACGACCTCAACGGGGACTGAGTGGTGAGGAGGGTTTCGAGGGCTGCTTGGGTGGTGGGGTTGGCGGGGGTGTAGGTGAGGACGTAGTGGGGGGTGTCGCCGGGGACTTGGAGGGATTCGAGGGTGAAGGTGAGCTGGCCGGCGGTGGGGTGGTTGAGGGTCTTGGGGCAGTGCGAGCGGGCGGCGACGTCCTGGGATGTCCAGAAGCGGTTGAAGTCGGGGCTGGCGGTGCGGAGTTCGTCGACCAGGGCCGTCAGTTCGAGGTCGGCGGCGTACTCGGCCGAGGTGCGCCGGAGTAGCGCGACGGCGTCCCGCGCGACGGTCTCCCAGTCCGCGTAGAACTCCCGAGCGTGCGGGTCCAGGAAGTAGAGCCGGGCCAGGTTCCGGTTGCGCGGGTCGTCGAAGTCCGCGATCACTGCCGTTGCGCCGCGGTTCCACGCCAGCACGGTGCTCAGCCGGTCGACCACGATCGCAGGAACGTCGCGCATCGCCTGGATCATCGCCTCCAGTTGCGGCCGTACGGCGGTCCGCGCCGGCACCGCTGGTGGAGCGCTGCAGGCCAGCATCCGCAGGTGATCACGCTCGGCCGGACTCAGCCGCAACGCATCCGCGACGGCAGTCAGCACCGCCACGGACGGGTTCTCGGCCCGGCCCTGCTCGAGGCGGATGTAGTAGTCGACGCTGACGCTGGCCAGCAGCGCGATCTCTTCGCGCCGCAGCCCGGCGACGCGGCGGTCGCGGCCGGATGCCAGACCGAGGTGGTCCCGACCGCCGGAAGGTGGGCGCATGACCAACAACTCACGCATCGCACTCGTCACCGGCGCCGCCAGCGGGATCGGCGCCGCCATCGCTACTCGTCTTGCCGCGGACGGTGCGTCCGTCGCGCTGCTTGCCAGGCGTCGCGACCGCTTGGAGAAGGTCGCCGCCCAGATCTCCGAAGCCGGTGGTACGGCGCTCGTCGTGCCGGCTGACGTGACCGAGCCAGGGGCGGTGGCCGAGGCGGCTCAGCTGGTCCAGGAGCGCTTCGGCGACCTCGATCTGCTGGTCAACAACGCCGGGATCATGAAGGTGATCCCGTTCGGCGACGTGCCGGCCGACGACTGGCGCCGTACCGTCGACGTCAACCTGACCGGCGTACTCACCGTCACCCACGCCTTCCTGCCGGCGTTGAAGCGCTCGGCCGCGACGAGGACGACCGACCTGATCAACGTCTCGTCGCTGGCTGCGGACCGTTTCATGCCGGGGATGGCGGCGTACGGGGCCTCCAAGGCCGGTGTGAGCTACCTCTCCCGTGCGTTGCGGACGGAGCTCGCCGGCGACGGGATCCGGGTGACCAACGTCGAGCCGGGCATGATCGACGGCACTGAGCTGGCCGACCAGTTCACGGCCGAGCTTCGGAGCATGGTCGACGAGCTCAGGACCAGTCTGCCGGCCGTGCCACCGTCCGAGGTCGCCGAGCTCGTCGCCTACGTCGTCGGTCGACCGCGTGAGGTCAATCTGCCAGAGTTGATCATTCAGCCGTCGAAGGAGGTCTAGCCGGAGTTCATCCGGGCGACCTACGGTCGGGCGCATGCTCACGACGCGACGGTCCGTTCTGAAGGCCGGTGCAGCTGGTCCCGGACCGGTCGCGAGTCACGCCGACGGACCCGGTCACGGTGGCGACGCTGGACGACGTACCTCCGGCGGACCTGCTGGTCGTCAACGGCGCGGAGGCTTGGCCGGCGGACTGTGCGGCCGCACTGAAGCGCCTGCCCTTGGTGGCGAGCTCGCTGGCCTACCTGAAGCCGGTGGAAGCGCCGCGGGCCAAGGAGTTCCGGTCGCGGCTCGAGCTGGTCACGGCGGCGTCTCCGGCCGAGTCGGACGTCTTCGCGACGTACCTGGGCTGGCAACGGCGGGTGCGGATGGTCGGCTCGGCGCAGACGGACAACCTGCCGGACTACACGCCACAGGCCGACCGAGTGCTCGTGCTGACCAGCGTGACCCGGCCGGACCCGACCGGTGGCGCGGCGCCCGGGACTCAGCTGCTGCTCGATGCGGCGGCGAAGTTGGAGGCCGCAGGCAAGCACATCGTGGTCGGGCTGCACCCACGCGAGGACCGGACGCTGTGGGAGCAGTACGAGATCAGTCCGCTCGGGTCGGTCCCGGCCTCGGCGACGGCGGAGTGCGCGGTGGGCATCCCGGGCACGGTGTTCCCGATCGTTGCGGCGGTCGGCGTACCGCTGGTCGGTTGCGTCGACCCGCGGTTGCAGGTGCCGGAGTACATCCTCGACGTCTGCTCCTCGACGATCGACAAGCCGGAGCTCGCCGTGGAAGCCGTGGCGAACGCCCGTCCGGCCAGCCGAGGTGATGTCTTCGCGGCCGTCGGACCGATCGGCGGGTCGGCCCGGCGCTTGTACTCCGCCTGGCAGACAGTCATCACCTGCAGCCGATCGGGCGTCACACGACCAGATGCAGCTTGACCGGGGCGACGCCGACCTCGACGCGCTGACCCCAGCCGATCGCCAGCGTGTCCGACTCCATGCCGTCGCCGAAGACCACGAGGTCCGACTCGGCGGTGATGGTCAGTACGTCAGGCGCCTTCACCAAGCCCTCGGTGTTGTCGGTCCCGGTCGCCGGTGACGGCCAGGCCTCACGGACGAACCAGCACAGCGTCGGGTCCGTCGGCGCGGGCAGGGCCAGCGGACTACGCCGTTCCTGCCAGGCCGATCGGCACCAGCCGGTCGACCCGGTGCCCGTGCCGACCAGGATCCCGGACGACGACTGCCGCTCCGGCAGGCTGTCAGGCGAGGACAGTCGGTAACGCGCGGACTGATGCGTGCGATGCCCGATGTAGACCTCGTTCAGCGCGATCAGTTGCTGCCCGTCGTCGGTCCTCGCGGCCACCATCGTTCGCTCAACGACGGTCCGCTCGTGCAGCAGCTCGGTGATCGCGGCCGGCTCGTGCGGCACGAGTACGCCGGGATTGCGCGCCGGCTCGGGGTTGATCCCGATCACCGGCTGGCCGTCCAGGTACTTCGCCACGTTCGCGACCAGGCCGTCCTGGCCGACCGCGATCACCACGTCCTCCGGGCCGAACCCGAACCGGTCGAGGTCGTTGCGCTCGGCAACAGCACGCCGCCAGTCCAGCGGGATCGCTGCCGACACCGTCGCGAGCGCCTCCTGCTGGGCCTGGTGCCGGGCGTCGAGCTCGGCCAGGTCCCGGCCGCGGCCGGCCAGGAAGAAGCCGGCCTGCTGACGGGTCCCGTGCCGGGCGACAAGCTCGGTCAGCTCGGTCGCCCGGTGCACCAGCACTGCCCTGGGTGGGAGGCTCATCTCAGGCCCGCTCTCCGGCGGTCAGCTTGGCCAGCAGCGGCGTGAGCAGGTCCGGCGTGAGGTTCAGCGTCCCGATCTCGGGCAGCGAGCCCTGCTTGATCGCCATCGCCAGGATCGTGCCCTGGTCCAGCTCGGCGTACGCGTCCAGCATCGCCTTCTCCGCAACCGCCTCGGCGGCGCCGATCACCCGCTTCGCATCCGCCTCGGCCTCGCTGAGCGCCCGCTTGCGCCCCGCCGCGGCTGCGGTCTCGATCTGCCCGGCCGCGGCGGCTTCCGTCGCTCGAAGCCGCTCGTTCTGACCGCGCTGGTTGACCAGTTGCTCCTCGCGCCGGGCCAGCTCGATCTGGTTCTGCAACTCGTTCTCCGCGATCGACCGCTCCCGCTCGACCGCCATCGCCCGGCGCTCGTACGTCGCCTTGTCCGCCGCCTGCTGCACCATCTCCCGGGTCGGTGTCTGCAGCGCCTTCTCGACGTCCCGCTCAGCCCGTACGGCGACCACGCGGACGTCCTCGATGCCGATCCCGAGGCCGGTCAGGCGCTGGTCCTCGCGCAGCCCGGTGCTCATCGCCCGGCGGAGCCCGGTCATGCCCTCGGACAGCGCCTCGGTCAGGCTCATCCGGGCCAGCAGGTCGAGCGCGGTCTGCTGCGCCAGCTCGGTGAGCAGGCCGCCGAGCTGCTCCAGCGGCGTCGACCGCCACAGCCCGCTGTCCGGGTCGATGCCGAAGTCCAGCCGGGCCGCGGCCAGACCGGGGTCGGTGACCCGGTAGGTCACGGTCGCCTGCACGGCCACGTCCTGGAAGTCCTGCGTCCGGCCGTGGAAGAGCAGCGGCTGCTCGCGGTCGTCGACCGGGATCTCGCTCAGCGACGAGTTCAGCGCGCGGAACCAGAACGCCTGGCCGGCGCCGTCGTGCACCAGCTTGCCGTTGCGCAGGTGCCGGACGTGGGTGGTCGGGTTGGCCCGCAGGTGGCTGATGAAGCGGAACCGGGTGATGTCTGCCATCTCGCATCTCTCCTTGTCGTCAGTTTGACGATAAGGGGTTGGATGACTTTTCGTCAAGGTGACGATTAGAGTGCTGTCATGGACTTCGTACCGCTCGGCGTGGCTGCCGACCTGGTCATCCTGACCGTCCGCGACGGCGCCTTGCAGGTGCTGCTGATCCGGCGGGGGATCGCGCCGTACCGGGGTCGGTGGGCATTGCCGGGTGGGTTCGTGCGGCCGGAGGAGGACCTCGAGCAGACCGCTCGCCGCGAGCTCGCCGAGGAGACCGGCCTCTCCTCGGACCGGATCCACCTCGAGCAGGTCGCGACGTACGGCGCTCCCGCCCGCGACCCGCGCGGTCGGGTGGTCAGCGTCGCCTACTTGGCGCTCGTGCCGGATCTGCCCGCGCCGGTCGCCGGGACGGACGCGGCGTCGGCGAGTTGGGTCGGCGTCGCCGAGGTGCTGGACGATCCGGGCCGGCTCGCGTTCGACCACCACCGGATCCTCACCGACGGCGTCGAGCGGGCCCGCGCCAAGCTCGAGTACTCACCGCTGGCGACCGCGTTCTGCCCGCCGGAGTTCACCATCTCCGAGCTCCGCGGCGTCTACGAAGCCGTCTGGGACACGCCCCTCGACCCCCGCAACTTCCACCGCAAAGTCACCAAGACCCCCGACTTCGTCACCCCCGCAGGCGCCACCACCACCCGAGACGGCGGCCGCCCCGCCCAACTCTTCCGCCGCGGCACCGCCACCACCCTCCACCCACCGATGACTCGTTAGGGCCGGGCGGAAGCGGGTGGCAGCGCGCTTGCTGCCGTTGCTGAAGGCATCCAGGCGGCCCGACATCGTGAATCTGGTGTCCGCGGCCGGCGAGGTCTGTGTGATGTTCGCCGTCGGTCAGCCGCGGGACTGCTTCATCCGAGCGTTCTACTTCGAACAGCTAGATCCTCGGCCGTGATCAGGTCGGTGTGCGTGCCGGGCGAGCCGCAGGCCCAGGCGCCGGCGACCGATCCGGCGTGCGCGGCGTCGTACCAACCCACCCCGTCGAGCCAGCGGGCCAGGAACGCGGCGACGTAGGCGTCGCCGGCGCCGTTGGTGTCGACGACCGGCCGGTCGGGGAGCTCGACCGCCGGGAGGTGCACGGGTTCCTCGCCTCGGACGTGCAAGTAGCTGCCGTCAGCGCCGGCCATCGCCACCACGACCTCGGCCCGGCCGTTGGCGAAGATCCACTCGACGGCGTCGTCCGGCAACGCGCTGGTGGAGACGAACACGATGTCGGCCGCGGTCGCGAAGTCCTTGTGGTAGTCGTTGCGCCCGTCCCAGTCGTGCAGGTCGGTGGAGATCGTGCAGTCCGCGGCGAGCGCGTCGGACAGCGCGTCCCGGGCGAAGTCCATGATCGAGACGTGCACGTGCCGCGCGCGGACGACGTTCGTCCGCCAGAGGTCCGGGTCGACGCGCAGGCCGGCAGGCTGGCGGGCGTCGTACAGGGCCAGGCGACGGCCGTCCGGGGCGACCAGGTTTACCGATCGGCGGGTGCCACTCGGATGGAGTACGACGTGCAGCGGCATCCGGAGGTCGTCGTACAGCTGCCGGATCCGGCGCCCCTCCGCGTCGTCGCCGATCACGTCCGCGAGGCCGGCCTGCAGGCCGAGCAGGTGGCAGCCGAGCGCGACACCGTGGCCGGTGTGGCCGACATACGTCTCGACCGGATCGACGTGGATCGTCTCGGTCGCCGGCAGCGGCAACCCCGGCACCCGCACGATCGTGTCGACCCCGACTCCACCGATGACGAACACGTCCAGCTCCATGCCCCCCGTCATACCGGAATTCGCACCGAAGTGTCAGCTGCCTTTAACGCGATGTGGACAGCCAGGCGGGACCAAGCGGCCCGCCTGGCCGTCAGGTCGCTACCGCGACGTCTCGACGAACTGCCGGATCAGTTCGGCCGGGTCCCGCTCGGGCTCAGGATGCGCCTTCTGCCGTGCGGTCACCGTCTCGGCCGGACCAGGAGTGCGCAGCGAGGTCGTCGTACCGGTCAGCGGCAAGGTGAGCGACGATCCCGCCGGGTCGATCGTCAGCGCCCGGCGTTCGACCAGGTCGTCCGGGTTTCCCGGCTCGACGGTCAGGACGAGCCCGATCCGGTGCCCGGCGGCGAACACCGCGTCATCGGCGTTGAGCTCGAAGGTCAGGTCGTACCAGACTCCGCGCTGCAACGACTCACGCTGGGTCAGGGATCGGTAGTGACCGATGTCCGCCATCGTGCGGGCCACCACGTTCAGGTCGGACGGCGCGGCCGCGATGCCCGTGTCGGCGTAGCAGCCGGTGTCGGTCGCGTTCCCGTCGCCCCAGCAGGTCGAGGTCCCCTTGGTGAAGTACGACGTGTAGCGCGTGGCCGGACCGTAGTCCACCAGGCGTGCCTTGATCGCCGCCGACGGCTGGGAGGACTGCACGCGGACCTTGACGGTGCCGGTGCCGGACAGCCGCACCGCGCCGGTCAGTTCGCTCGTCAGGAACACGGCCCGGTCGGGCCGCAGCGTTGTCGGGTCGAGCACGTAGTCGTCGTCGGAATCCTTCCGGTCGGCGAACTCGACTGTGCCCGAGGAGGGCACCGCGTCCGTCGTCAGCGTGCCGGCGGTCCGGCCGGTCGGCGCGGCCAGTGACAGCTTGGTCTGCTGGGCGCCGGCGGCCGGCCAGGTCGCCTCGGTCGTGAACGCGCCGTCCTCGCGCTGGATCGTCGCCATCGGAGTGTCCATCACGCCGTTGTCGAGGCCCTGCAACCAGTGGTCGAACCAGGGGTGCAACCGCTGCACCCAGGTGTCGCGGTAGCTGAACGAGTCGATGTGGACGTCCTGGTGCAGGAAGATCTTGCGCGGTACGCCGTTCTTCGCCAGCTCGTCCCACCACTCGCCGAAGTGTCGCGTCTTGACGTTCTCGTCGTTGAGGCCGTGGACGACGTACACGCTGGACTTCACGTTCGCGGCGTCGAGGCGGTAGTTCCGCGGGTCCCACCAGGGGCTGTAGCTGCCGGTGGCCGAATCGGACGCGGCTTCGAGCTCCTTGGTGAGTTCCGGACAGCGGGGACTGACGTCGTTGCTGACGTAGTCGTGCAGGAACCCGACGTACTTGCCCCAGAACGGGACGCCGTAGCTGCGGGTGTAGTCGTACCAACTGGAGATGGCCGCGATCGGCACGATGGTCTCGAGGCCGTCCACCCCGGTGCTGGCCACCGAGTTGGCGATGGTGCCGTTCCAGGAGACGCCGATCATGCCGGCCTTTCCGGTGGACCAGTCAGCCGTCACCGGGGCACCCGCGGGCGTGGAGCCCTTCGCGCGGCCGTTCAGCCAGTCGATGACCGCCTTGCCGCCGGCCACCTCGTAGTCGCCGCCGACATCGTCACAACCGGACGAGCGGAACGTGCCGATCAGGTCCACGAAGGCGACCGCGTAGCCGCGCGGTACGAAGTAGTTGTCCAGCCAGGTGTTGAACACCGTGCGGGTGCCGTTCGCGTCGAAGTAGCTTGCCGGGTTCGAGGCGTAGTACGGGGAGGCCTGGATGATGACCGGCACGTCGACGCCGGCCTGTGCGGCCTCACCCGGGCGGATGAGGTCGACCATCACCCGGTCGTTGACGCCGTTCTCGTCGGCGTCGACCGGCACCTCGACGGCGACCCGTTCGCGGATGGCGTTGTCGTACTCGTACACGGGCGCCGTCTGGGTGCCGGTGACGAACGGCCGGCTGTCGGCGGGCCGGCCCGGCGGCGCTGCGTTGGACGTCAGTGGACTGAAGGCGATCGCGGCGAGAGCTGTGGCCGCTGTGGCGACCGCGATGGTTCGGCGTGGTCGCAGGGACGAGCTGAGCAGCATGGGCGGACTCCTGAGCTTGGCGGACACGCCCCGCGCTGTGGCGCAGGGCGTGCCCGAACCCTAAGCCGAGTCGTCGAGCCGCACCAGAGTTGCCGTCACTGCTTGATCGGGGCGCCGGTCTTGGACTGGAGGTCGTCGAAGGTGACGCCGTCGGCGAGCTCGACCAGCTTCAGGCCGTCGTCGGTGACGTCCAGCACGGCGAGGTCGGTGATGATCCGGTTGACCACGCCGCGGCCGGTGTAGGGCAGATCGCACTCCTCGAGGATCTTGTGCGAGCCGTCCTTGGCGACGTGCTCCATCAGCACGATCACCTTCTTGGCGCCGTGCACCAGGTCCATCGCGCCGCCCATCCCCTTGACCATCTTGCCGGGGATCATCCAGTTCGACAGGTCGCCGGTGGCCGACACCTGCATGGCGCCCAGGATGGCCGCGTCGATTGCGCCGCCGCGGATCATCCCGAACGACAGTGCGGAGTCGAAGAACGAGGCCCCCGGCAGCGTCGTGACGGTCTCCTTGCCGGCGTTGATCAGGTCCGGGTCCTCGTCCCCCTCGACCGGGTACGGCCCGACGCCGAGGATGCCGTTCTCCGACTGCAGTACGACGGTGACGCCGTCCGGGATGTAGTTCGGCACCAGCGTCGGCAGGCCGATGCCGAGGTTCACGTAGGAGCCGTCCGCCAGCTCCGCGGCGGCGCGGGCGGCCATCTGCTCACGGGTGAGTGGCATCTCAGGCCTCCATCTTCTCGCGCTGGGCCTCGTAGGCCTCGCGCGGCTGAACCGTGCGCTTCTCGATCCGCTTCTCGATGTCCTTGCCGACGGCAACGACGCGCTGGACGTAGACACCGGGCAGGTGGATCTCGTCCGGGTCCAGCTCACCAGGCTGGACCAGCTCCTCGACCTGGGCGATGGTGACCCGGCCGGCCATCGCGGCCAGCGGGTTGAAGTTCCGCGCGCTGCGGTCGAACACGAGGTTGCCGTGGGTGTCGCCCTTGAGCGCGTGCACCAGCCCGAAGTCGGTGGTGATCGAGTCCTCCAGCACGTACGTCGTCCCGTTGATCTCCCGGGTCTCCTTCGGCTGCGACGCCTTCGCGACCGTGCCGTCGGCGTTGTACTTCTGCGGCAGCCCGCCCTCGGCGACCTGGGTGCCGACGCCGGCCAGCGTGAAGAAGGCGGCGATCCCGCAGCCGCCGGCCCGCAGCTTCTCGGCCAGCGTGCCCTGCGGGGTCAGCTCGACCTCGAGCTCACCGGACAGGAACTGCCGGGCGAACTCCTTGTTCTCCCCGACGTACGACGACGTCATCTTGGCGATCCGCTTGTCCGCGAGCAGGATCCCGAGGCCCCAGTCGTCGACACCGCAGTTGTTCGACACCACGCTGAGCCCGGTCACCCCCTTGTCGTGCAGGGCGCTGATCAGCTCCATCGGGTTGCCGCACAGCCCGAAGCCGCCGACCGCGAGGCTCGCGCCGTCGCCGATGTCGTCGACCGCTGCCTGCGGCGAGTCGTACGTCTTGTCCATCCGGCTGCTCCGTTGCAGTGTCGGGGGCTGGGTCGACTCGACTCTAACCAGCCATCCGCGAGTCCGGCGAGACCCGCCTGTTGTGGCCGCTGCCACAGGTGTGTCGCCGTACCACAGGAGTGTGTGGCCTGGTGCTATGCGGAGGCTTCGGAGTTGATCAGGAGGTTCAGCTCGTGCATCGCCTCGTAGCGGGCGTCTTCCAGATCCTCGGAGTCGCGGGACAGGACGACGGCCAGGTGCTCCCGGGCGGTCAGGAGGTCGCCGCAGCCGCGGGCGACCCGCGCCAGGCCGATGTGGGCGGCGGCAGCCGTTTCCGGCAGCTCGGCGTGCTCGGCCAAGGCCAGCGCCCAGCTGAAGTCCTCGCCGGCCGCGTCCAGGTCACCATGGCGGCGGTAGAGCTCGCCCCGCTGGCACAGGAGCAGTCCGGACTCGTCGTCCGCGCGGAGCTTCTCGGCCAGCTCCAGGGCCTCGCTGATGACGTCGACCGGGTCGTCCACGATCTCTCTGAGCGCGGTCAGCGCCAGGAACATCCCCCAGCGGTCGTCGAGCATCCGGAAGCGTCCCAGCGCCGTACGGAGCGCCTGAGCGGCATCACCCGGAGTGGCGGACGTCAGGCCCGGGTAACCGCGGCACAGCTCGACTGCTGCCCTGGTCCAAGCGTCGCCGCCCTCGTTCCGCGCCAGGACCTCCTCGACCACCGCGGCGGACTCGAACGGCCCGAACACCAGCGACCACAGCAGCACGGTGACGGAGTACCGAAAGGGACCTGTCGTCGCCTGCACGATCTGCTGGGCCAGCTCCAGCTGCTCCTGCTCGGCCGACGCGGCTCCGTGCAGTACGGCGAGCAGGTACTCCTCGTCGAGTCCGACAGGCACGCTCCGGCCCAGGATGCTCAGCACCCGCTCAGCGGCGGCGGCAGCCTCGTCCTGCAGTCCTTGGGACCACCAGTGGCTCGAGTACTCCGCGACAAGCCGCAGCGCCGTCCGGGGGTCGCTCTCACAGGCACGCTCGATCGCGCTCACGACCTCGTCGCCGTACCTGTCGTCACCCCCCAAGTCCACGTACCTCATTGTCCCCCTGGTCTGTTGACGCCGGGTAGCGGGGTCAGAACCGAAGGATGCCCCAGCGGTCCGGGCGGTGCATGTCGACCACGTACTGCGGCGACCAGACCCAGAAGCTGAGGTCGTCGCCCTTCACGTAGGCGCCGTCGACGACCTCGTGCGGCCACTGGCAGCGCATCAGGTTCATCCGCCACTCGTCACCCGGGTTCGGCGGCGTCGCGCGACCCTCGTTGTACGCCGCTAGGTCCGCCCACGGTACGGCGAGCTCCACCGACCAGCCGGTGTCGATGTCGGACGGGTCGTTCAGCGTGCCGTCGATGTCGATCGCTGTCCGTAGCCCGGGCAGGTTGGTCGGGTCCACCGGCACGCCGCCGTCGACGTACGGCTTCGGCAGGGTCAGCTCCCAGATCGTGCCGAGCGGGTTGATCTCGAACTCGTAGTAGTTCAGCCCGTCGCCGTCCGGGTCGAGGAACAGTTCGAAGTTGTTCTCCTCGAACAACTTGGTGTTCTTCTCGGCCATCGTGGACCAGACGTGCGGCTCCTCGAGCAGACCGCCGACGTAGAGGTACTCGTCGTCGTACATGAGCTTCGCCCGGGTCCGGTACTGCGGGACCGGGCCGTCGCCGCCGATGTCGACGAACGGGGTGGTCCACGGCGCGATGTTCCAGGCCGGGTCGGTCAGGGTCCCGTCGAGGGCGGGGGCGACCGGCGTACGCGGGCAGTCGTAGACGGGCAGGTCAGGCATCGGCACGCTCCAGGAGTCGGGCGACGAGATTGGCGACGAGGAAGGTGATCGCGGTCAGCACCGGGACGACGGCCAGTGTCCACGGTGACGACAGGTTCTCGGTGAGGAACGCCAGGACGACGATCAGCATGAAGGCGACGCCGAGGAAGGCCACCACGCGCGGGTTGGGCATCGCGAGCCGGCTCAGCGCGAGCCCGCCGAGCACCATGGTGATCGCGACGATCAGCACGAGCAGCGGGAGGCCGAGCGCGCCGCAGTTCGTGGTGTCGCGGAACCGCTCGCAGCTGCGCTCACTCAGCCACACCAGCGCGATGGTCGCGAACCCGCACAGCAGCCCGACGACGGCGAGGATCACCACCGGCGGCAACGGCGGAGCGTCGTACCGGCCGTCGTCCTCCTCCTGGCTCATTGCCGCAGGCTACCGGGATCCGAGGGAGTGGGCGATCGCGTCACGGACGGCGGCGTCCGTGGGCGCCGGGACGCCGCGCTCGGCGGCGAGCTCGGCCAGCGAGACCATCGTCACGTCGTGCAGGCCGCAACTCGTGAACGTGTGAAAGACCGTCATGTCCGGGTCCACGTTCACCGAGAAGCCGTGACTGGTCACGCCGCGCCGGATCCGCATCCCGATCGAGCACAGCTTCCGGTGGTCCTCGGTCCAGACCCCGACCAGGCTGCTCGCGCCCTTCGGCGTGTCTCGTCGTACCAGCGGGAACCCGAGTGACCCGAGCGCCTCGATCAGCCCGTTCTCGAGCCAGCGCACGATGTCGACCGGCCCGCGGCGCTTCAGGTCGATGACCAGGTACCCGACCAGCTGGCCCGGCCCGTGGTACGTCGCGAACCCGCCCCGATCGACCGCCACCGCCGGAATCCCCGCGGCCTCCGCCGGCAGATCGTCCAGCACGGTCCGCGGCCCGTAGGTGATCACCGGCGGATGACTCAGCAGGAACAGCCGGTCCGGAGCCGCGTCCTCGACCCGCTCTTCCACCCAGCCGCGCATCTCCTTCGCCGCGACCTCGTACTCGACCTCACCCAGATCCACACGCTGCACGACATTCAGCGTAGGTCGTGGCTGGTGGTCCCGCGCAGTAGGCGCGGGACCAGGAGACACCGCCTAGGTTCCGGTCAGGGACCACTGGGGGTCCGAGCTAGAAGCGGGGTATCACCGCGTGGCCCCGGTCAGCGCCGGGTCACTCCGCCACCGGCGGAGCCGACGGGCCCGGGAAGCTCCCGACCGTCACACCTTGGAATCGCACCAGCAGGAAGTAAACCACACCCAGCTGTTGACCCATTGACAACGAAGGACTACGTTCGGCGGAAATCGATTTCTCACGATCGTGCTCTGCCCGCCCGAGGAGACAACGCATGCGGAAACGATTGCTACTCGTCCTGCCCGTGCTGATCGGAGCCGCTCTGGTGCCGGCCGACCAGTCCTCCGAAGCCCAGGCGTCCGCGGTGCCGTCGCCCGCCGAGCGCATCGCCAAACTGACCGGCCCGGAGTCGATCAACGACACCGAGGCGCGGTTCGCCCTGAAGGCGACCGACCTCGGCATCCTGTGGGACAACGGGTCCGGGGAGATCCTTACCGCGTTCGGCGACAGCTACGGCAGCGGCTGGACCGGCCCGGGCGGCGGTGTCGGCGACCCGGCCACCATCGACTGGCGCTGCAACCTGCTGTTCCGCAGCAAGGACCGCAACCTGGCCGACGGGATGTCGCTGGACTCGGCCGCCGAGGACCGTCCCGGCCACGCCAAGCAGTTCCTCGACTGCAAGAAGGTCGACCGCGACGAGCACACGGTCATCCCGACCGGCGGTATCGCGGTCGGCAAGCGCCAGTACGTGCAGTACATGTCGGTCAACTACTGGGGCCCGGCCGGCAGCTGGTTCACGAACTACTCCGGCTTCGCCTACTCCGACGACAACGGCGAGACCTGGACCAAGGACCCGAACGCACGCTGGCAGAACACCAAGGCGTGGGACAACAACTTCCAGATGGTGGCCCTGGTCCGCGACCAGGGCTACGTCTACATGATCGGCACACCGAACGGCCGCTTCGGCAACGCCCACATCGCCAGAGTCCCGGAGCAGCAGGTCCTGCAGAAGAGCGCCTGGCGGTACTGGGACGGCCGGACCTGGTCGCCGAAGGAGAGCGCGGCGGTGCCGATCGCGATCGGCCCGGTCAGCGAGGTCTCGGTGCAGTGGAACGCGCACGTCGGCAAGTGGCTGATGATGTACCTGGACGAGACGCGGGCATCCGTCGTACTGCGCTCGTCGAAGTCGCTGACCGGACCGTGGAGCGGCGAGCAGGTTGTTGTGAAGGGCAAGGACTTCCCCGGACTGTACGGGACCTACATGCACCCGTGGTCGTCCGGTGACGACCTCTACTTCACGATGTCGCAGTGGGATCCGTACAACGTGTTCCTGATGCGCACCAAGCTCACCGACGACGGCCAGGTCACCAACCTGGTGAGCGACCCCGGCTTCGAGGACCAGACCGGCAGTACGCCGACCTCACCCTGGCAGCTCAACGGCCGGGGCGGCATCGACCGGTCCAACCTCGGCCACAGCGGCACCAACAACGCCTACGTCCGGGACTCGATCGGCACCCACCAGCTGCAACAGAACGTCGTCGTCCGGCCGCACCACCGCTACCGCCTGTCCGCCTGGATGCGCACCGCGGCGAACAACACCGAGACGATGCTCGGCGTCCGCACCCTGCGCGGCCAGACCATCGCGCAGAAGTCCGGCGGGGCGCACCCGGCGTACGAGAAGGTCAGCGTCGAGTTCGACTCCGGCCGTGAGTCCCTGATCGAGCTGTACGGCGGCTTCTTCGGCCGCGGCCAGGACGTCTGGCTGCAGCTGGACGACGTCGTACTGGAGGAGATCAGGTAAGGCGGGCCTACTGAGGCTGAGCAGACCGTCGGCGGGACCGGCGGGATCCGGTCCGGCGACGGACCGGACGGCGTGGTCCGACCAGGCGTGGCCCGGCGAGGCGATCCTCGAGTCGCCGGGCCTCGCGGCGGATCGGCTGGGCGACGTACTCACCGAGGATCACACCGGACGCGATGGCGACACCGATCGCGACCGCGGTCGCGAGGCTGACGATGCCGATCAGGTTGCCCAGTCCCATCAGCTCGTAGAGGCCCTTGTAGATCGTCAGTCCCGGCAGCAGCGGAATGGTGCCCGACACAACGACCACCAGCGGCGGCACTCCGGTACGCCGACCCAGCGAGTAGCTCCCGAGACCCACCACGAAGGCCGCGGCTGCCGTCGACCACGCCGGCCCGAACGAAGCCCGCGTCATCAACGTGAAGACCAGCGACCCGAGCGCCCCGATGATCGCGACCGGGAGCAGCACCCGCAGCGGCGCGTACGACGCGTACGCGAACGCGACCGCCATCAGCGCACCGGACCCGACCATGATCGGCAGGTTCGCCAGCTGGATCGTCTGCGCCTCGATGCCGACGTTGAGACCGAGCTTGATCCCCACCGTGAGGCCGAGGCTCACGCCGGCGATGATCCCGCCGGTCAGCAGCATCGCCTCGAAACTTCGGGCCGCCGCCGTCACGTAGTACCCGGTGAGCGCGTCCTGGACGGCACCGGTGAGCGCGATCCCGGCCAGCAGCATGATGATGCCTGCGGCAACGACCAGGGACGGTTTCACCGGCGCGTGGACGGCGTACAGGACCAGCGCGACCGCGGTGGCGACGAACGCGCCCGCGACCTGCTGGTAGAAGGCAGGCAGCCGCTGCCGGTTGAACCACCGGTTGTTCAGGTCGATCACGATCGCGGTGACGACCGCGACCAGCGTGATCAGCCAGCCACCACCGAGCAGCAACGTCGCGCCACCGGCCATCACCCCCCAGGCCAGCACGGCGCTCCAGCGTGGGTACGGCGGTCCCGCCGACGTCAGCCGCGCCAGCTCGCGACTCGCTTCGTCCCGGGTCACGTCGCCCCGGGCGAGTCGCCGTACCAGCCGGTCGACGTCGGTCAGCCGGGAGAAGTCCTGCGAGCGGTAGCGGACCAGGCGGATGTGGGTCTCGGGCGCGACCTCGGGCGCCGCCTGGTACGAGATCGCCATCGAGGTGAAGGTGATGTCGACCTCGCAGCCGCGCAGCCCACCGGCCGCGGTGACGCCGAGGATGGTCGCGGTCGCGTCCGCCGTACCGGCGCCGCTGGACAGCAGCACCTCGCCGACCCGCAGGGCCAGGTCGAGCGTCCGGTAGACGTCTTGCTGCTCCTCGCGATCCATCAGGCGTCGAGCAGGCGGTTGGCCATCGCCAGGTCGGTGATCAGGATGTTGACCCAGCCGCCGAGCAGCGCGGCCCGGATCGCGGAGAACTTCCGGTCGCCGCCGGCCACCCCGATCCGGCGCGGCACCGCCAGCAGCTCCTTGGCGGTCACCCCGATGACTCGCTGGTCGAACGTCGAGCGCACGTGCTTTCCCTCTTCGTCGAAGAACCGGAAACAGACGTCGCCCACCGCGCCGAGCCGGCGCAGCTCGTCCTGGTCGGCCTCCGCGACCGCGTTCCCACTGCGCTGCAACAGCGGTGAGGGCTCGAGGCTGCCGATCCCGACCAGGGCGTCGGTGAGCTGTCCCCAGGTGCCCAGAACGTCCCGAACGGACACGTCGTTCATCATCGCCCGCCGGACCGCCGGGGTGCCGACCAGGCCCGGGGCGGGCAGGTAGACCGGCATCCCGCCGGTCAGCTCGGCGAACCGGGCGGTCAGCCGGGTGGCCTGCATCTGTACCGCGGCGTCACCCAGCCCGCCGACGATCTGCACCACCCGGTCCACGACCGGCACGCTCTTGCGCGGCATCCGGTCGACGGCGCTGATCAGGGTCTCGCTCCAGGACGAGATACCGATCACATGCCCGCCGGTGAGCGTCATGTCGATGTACGCCGCCGCGCCCGAGCCGAGCGCCGGGAGCACGTCGTCCGCCACGCCGAGGGTGTCGACGACGACCGCGTCCCGCAGTCCGTACCGGCCCTGGAGCTCGTCCTCGAGGTCGCTGTGCACGCCGCTCGGCATGGTCACCACGGTGTGCACGATGCCGACCTCGACGGCCTGCTTGAGCATCCGCGACACCCGCGCCTGGGACAGGTTGAGCTCAGCCGCGATCTTCGGCTGCCGGATGCCCTTCTCGTGGTACATCCGGGCCACCTTCGCCAGCAGCCGCAACTCGTCCAGCCCTGGCTGGCGCACCGCGCGGTTGTTCACGTCGAGACCCCCTAACAAGCGACGACTATAGGTCAGCCAGGCAGATGTAGACGCGGGGCTGTCCACCGGGGTCGGGGAGGACGTCGCGGGGCGAGTCGCGCTTGCCGGCGGCCACCACCGAGCCGTCGCGGGGGTCGATGATCGTGTACGGCAGCGGCACGTCGTCGTCGAACACCGGCACCGGGCCGCCGTGCTCGCGGTAGATGATCAGCAGCCGGCCCGGCACGCTCAGCGCCCGGCCGGAGATGACCCGGGTCCAGTCCGGCTCCATGTCGGTCGTCGGCAGCCCACGCAGGATCTTGGTGAGCAGACCGACGTACGACGACCCCTCGAAGCCGACCGCCTCCCGCCAGCCCGCGCCCGGCGCCGCGAAGAAGTCCGCGTGCCCCGGCTCGTCCGGATGCAGCTTCCACTGCCACAGGCTGCCGGCGCCGTAGACGACGCCCATCGTCCCGCCCGCGCAGAGGTTGCTCCACGCCTCGTGACCCTGCCACCAGCCGGCGCCGACGCCGGTCCGCCCGGTGTTCTCGTACGTCGGTTCGCCGTTCGCGATCGCCTTGACGGGCCGGTTCCGCCACATGTCCGCAACCCGCTCGGGGACGTGTTCACCGCTGTGACCCGTCTGGCACCACTGGAAGTCCAGCCAGTCCGCATCCTGGTGCGCGTCCGCGTGGATGTGCGGGCGGTAGTGGATGCCGGTCGGCTGCTCGTAGCAGTCCGTCGCGTGCACCTCGGCCCCGCCGGCGGCGATCTGGGGCTCGCGACCGGATCCGTCCCCGCCGACCAGGTAGATCGCCGGCTGAGCGCCGTACCGGGCGACCAGGTATCGGCAGTAGCGGGCATACTCCTCCGGCGGTACGACGGGCCCGGCTACCTCGAGGCCCTTCCAGCCGAAGCCGTGGAAGACAGGCTGGAGCACCGGGACCAGCCCGTGCTCGACCAGGATCCGGAGCAGGTCGTCGAGGTACTGGAAGTACTCGATGTTCGGCTGGTTGAGGTGCCCGTCCGGGAGGTCCTCGAAGCCGACCGCGAAGCCTTCGTCCTGGGTGCGGTCGCGTGGGCCGACGGCACGCATGTCCGGCTGCACGGTCATCAGCAGGACCGCGTTGAACCCCTTCGCCTGCCGGTCGGCGGCGTACTCCCGGACCTGCTCGGGGGTCGCTCGCCAGGGCAGCGCCCAGGCGGTGTCGCCCGCGAGGATGGCTGGCGTGCCGTCCGCGTGCACCAGGCTGCGACCGCCGGGCGACATCCGCCAGAAGCCGCGTGCGTAGAACGGGTCGTCCTGCCCGGGATCAGCCGGTTCCACGTCGAGCTCGCCGCTGTCTGAGCCGCTCGTCCAGGTCCACCGGCCGGGCGACGGCGCGGCGAAGCGGACCCGCCAGGTGTCACCGCCGTCCCAGAACGCGGGCCGCCGCAGCCGGAGGCCGCTCTCGTGCTCGAAGTCGGCCCACTCCTCGGCGGCGTACGGCTCCTCGTGGTTGCGCGTCAGCGTCAGCTCGACTGCACGCCAGACTGAGATGGACATGACACTCCAAGGGTGGTTGTGACGGATAGACTGAGCGGCGAACAGCAAGACCACACGTGCTCTGGGGTCGGTGAAATTCCGAGCCGGCGGTGACAGTCCGCGACCCGCATGTCCGCAAGGAGATGCGGTTGACCCGGTGGAACTCCGGGACCGACGGTGAAAGTCCGGATGGGAAGACGCACGTGGCAGGTCTTCGCGGTGCGCTGTCGGCGTTTGCTGCCGTGGTGCCCGCGGAGCTTGTCGTTGCCCCGGAGTACGGCGCCAGTTTCACGCCGAGAGGACAACGACCGTGAGCACCGCGACCAAGACCCGGCTGGACACCGTCCGGCGCGCCATCGACGAGCTCGCCCTGGGACGGCCGGTCGTGGTCGTCGACGACGAGGACCGCGAGAACGAGGGCGACCTGACCTTCGCCGCGAGCCTGGCGACCCCCGAGCTGATGGCGCTGCTGGTCCGGCACACCAGCGGCTACGTCTGCGCACCCGCCGCACCGGAGATCCTCGACCGGCTCGAGCTGCCGCTGATGGTGCCGGACAACCAGGACAGCCTGCGGACCGCGTACACGGTCTCGGTCGACGCGAGCAGCGGGGTCGGGACCGGCATCTCGGCCGCCGACCGGGCCCGGACGGTCCGCGTGCTGGCCGATCCGGCGGCGCAGCCCACGGACCTGATCAGGCCCGGTCACATCCTCCCGTTGCGGGCAGTGCAGGGCGGTGTCCGGCAGCGGCCCGGTCACACCGAGGCCACGGTCGAGCTCGTCCGGCTGGCCGGGCTGCCGCCGGTCGGAGTGATCGGCGAACTGATGAACGACGACGGCACCCTGATGACCGGGCCCGACCTGCGCGCGTTCGCCGACACTCACGGTTTCGCGATGATCTCGATCGCCGACCTGGTCAGCTACTTGGCTTGAGCAGCCGGCGCGCGGCGTCCGCGATGCCGTCCGGCGAGAGCCCGTAGCGGTCCAGCAGGTACCCGGCCGACCCCGTGGGCGCGAACTCGGGGATCCCGAGGATCGACACCCGCGCCGGGTGCTGCTGTACGACGGTCTCCGCCACCGCACCGCCGAGGCCGCCGCCGGACACTGCCTCCTCCGCGGTGACGATTCCGGCCGTCTCCCGCGCGGCCGCGACCACGGCCTCGACGTCGAGCGGCTTCACCGTCGGCATCGACAGCACCCGGGCCGAGATCCCTTCGGTGGCGAGCTGCTCGGCCGCGGCCAGCGCCCGCCACAGCACCGTCCCGTTGCTGATCAGCGTCACGTCGTCACCGGCCCGGACCGTGATCGCCTTGCCGATCCGAAACTCGTAGTCGTCGGCGTACACCTTCGGCACGCTCATCCGGCTGACCCGGATGAACACCGGCCCGTCCGAGGCCGCCGCCCAGCGCAGCGCCGCCGCGGTCTCGATCGGGTCGGCCGGCACGATCACGGTCAGGTTGGAGATCGCCCGCAACCAGGCGATGTCCTCGATCGAGTGGTGCGTCGGGCCGAGCTCGCCGTACGCGACGCCCGGGCTCATCCCGCAGAGCTTCACGTTGGTGTTCGAGTAGGCGACGTCCGCCTTGATCTGCTCCAGCGCGCGGCCGGTCAGAAAGCAGGACGCGGCCGAGACGAACGGGATCCGGCCGCCGTTGGCCAGGCCGGACGCGACCCCGACCATGTCCTGCTCGGCGATCCCGACGTTGATCAACCGGTCCGGGAACGCCTTGCGGAAGCTGTTCAGCTTGCTGGACCCGACCGAGTCGTTCACCACCCCGACGATCCGGTGGTCCGCGTGCGCGAGCTCGGCGAGCGTCTCGACGTACGCGTCCCGGCAGTCGTACCGCGGCTGGTCGGCGATCGAGGCAGTCTCGACCATGCTCATCCGCGTCCTCGCTTCGCTCCGGGCGCGGATGAGACACGAGGCCGGCTGTGCTTGATGATGCCCTCGCTTCGCTCGGTCATTGGAAGCTCCTTGGTGTATCCGGGAACAACAGCCTCCAGCTCGGTCAGCGCCTGCTGGAACTCCGCCGCGTCCGGCACCCGGTGGTGCCAGGCGACGTTGTTGCTCATGAACGAGATCGGGTGCCCCTTGTGCGTGTGGGCGATCACGAAGGTCGGCTTGCCGGGCCGGAAGGGTACGGCAGACAGCACGTCGAGCAGCTCGCCGTGGTCGTGACCGTTCACCTCCACCACCGCGAACCCGAACGCCATCGCCTTCTCCGGCAGCGGGTCCAGGTCGTTGGTCTCCTTCGTGGTGGCGCCCTGCTGGAGCCGGTTCCGGTCGACGATCACGGTCAGCCGGTCCAGCTGGTACTGCGAGGCCGCCATCATCGCCTCCCAGTTGCTGCCCTCCTGCAGCTCGCCGTCACCGACCAGCACGTAGGTCCGGCGCATCGACACGTCCAGCTTGGCCGACAGCGCATGCCCGACCGCGACCGGCAGCCCGTGGCCGAGCGGACCGGTGTTCGCCTCGACCCCGGCGACCTTGTTCCGGTTCGGATGCCCGTTCAGGGCCGACTCGGGCTTGAGGAAGGTGGCGAGCTCGTCGACCGGCAGGAACCCGAAGGCCGCCAGCGTGGTGTAGAGCGCCCCGGCGACGTGGCCCTTGCTCAGGATGAACCGGTCGCGCTCGTGCGCGGTCACCGTGTCCGGCGTGATGTCGAGCACCGCGCCGTACAGGGTGGCCAGGATGTCGATGGCGGAGAAGTCACCGCCGATGTGGCCGGCGCCTGCGTGGTGGACCAGCTTGAGGTCCTGGATCCGGATCTGCCGGGCCGCCTCGGCGATGTGCGCCACCTGCTCGGCCCGGCTGCTGTGGATCGGCAGCCGCCCGAGCACCGGCATCGTGGTGTGTTCGACGGTCAGTGTCATGCGAGCTCCGCCATCGAACTCAGGAGCACCTTCTGCACCAGCTTCTGCGCGGCCAGCGCGTCGTGCGACGCCTGCGCCGCGGCCAACGCCTCGTCGTCAAGTACGTCGAGCGCGTGGTGCACCGCCTTGAGGAACCGGATCGCCTGCTTGGCCGCCTCGACGCTGTCCTCGCGGAACGGGAACTGGTCCAGCTGCCAGACACCCTCCCAGTTGTTCTTGCGCAGCGTGTGGAAGAACTCGAACGTCTCGACCAGGTGCACCGAGCCGACCACCATGTCGTCGTCCCAGCCGCGCAGGTTGTCGTTCACGTCGATCGCGAACAGCCGGTTGTAGTCGATCGCCAGCTGGGCGGCGTCGGCCGGCGTCTCCTGGCCGTACAGCGAGTGGCCGAAGTCGAGCAGGATGCCGAGGTTCGGCAGGCCGATCTTCTCGATCCCGAGCAGCGTCCGGGCGACGTTCGGGAAGATGATCTTCACCCGCGGCTCGCGCGGCTTGTACTCGATCACGAAGTTGATGTCCGGGTGCGCGGAGACGAGCTCCTTCAGGCCGTCCAGCGCGAGGTTCCAGATGTCGCGGTAGTCCACCTGGAACGGGTAGTCCCAGCCGTCCTGACCGGGCCAGAGCTTCACGTACGAGCAGCCCAGGTCCTTGGCCAGCTCGGTGGCGTTGTGCATCAGCTCCAGCGCCTGCTTGCGGACGCCGGGATCGGGGTTGGTGAAGGATCCCTTGACGAAGTCGCGGGTGTAGATCTCCGGGGTGATCGCGATCGCCTTCAGGTTGTTGCGCTTCAGTGCCTCCTTGACCTCGTCGAGCGCCCCGTCGTACCCGGCGAACGGCCAGTTCAGGTCGACGACGGACAGGTCGCCGACGGCGCCGGCCCGGTCGATCTGCTCGAGCAGGCCGACCGGGTCGCCGTACCCGTCGGTGGCGTAGCGGTCCTTGTACGTCGCGAAGTGCCAGATACCTGCGCCGAAGACCGGCATGTCAGTCATTGGTGGTTACTCCTTCGTGTGGGGCGGTTTCGGTCAGCCCTTGAGAGAGCCGGCGGTGAGGCCGCCGACGATCCAGCGCTGCAGGAGGGTGTACGCGATCAGGATCGGCACCACGGCGATCAGGATGCCCGCCGCGAGACCGGTGTTGTTGTTGGCGAACTGGCCCTGGAAGTTGAGCAGTCCGACCGGGATCGTCTTGTTGGCGTCGGAGTTCAGCAGGATCAGCGCGAACAGGAACTCGTTCCAGGTCGCCACCGCGTCCAGGATCGCGACCGTGACCAGCGCCGGCAGGGACAGCGGGAGCACGATCGTGAAGAACACCCGCCAGTCGCCGGCGCCGTCGACCTTGGCGGCCTCGATGATCTCGTCCGGGATCTGCCGGAAGAACGACTGCAGCACCAGCACCTCGAACGGGATGCCGAAGGCCAGGTACGGCCCGATCAGCCCGAAGATGCTGTCGGTCGCGCCGGCCTGACGCATCATGATGAACACCGGGACGATGGTGATGTAGATCGGGATGGTCAGCCCGAGGAACACCGAGAACATCACGGTGGTGCGGAACTTCATCCGCAGCTTGGCCAGCGCGAACCCGAGCATCGCCGCGATCAGCACGCCGAGCGGCACCTTGATCAGCGCCAGCAGCGCGCTGTTGCGGTAGGTGGTGGCGAAGTTGCCGATCCCCCAGGCGTCCTTGAAGTTCGACCAGGTGAACTGGTCCGGCCAGGACAGCGGCCCGTTGCCGATGAAGTCCGACAGCGGCCGGACCGCGGTGATCACCAGCAACGCCAGCGGCGAGATCCAGAACAGCGCCACCACGACGAGCACCAGCGTGATGACCAGGCCCTTGCGGCCCTTCGGCTCCTGGCTGACCGGCTCGGTCTGCTGCAGTACGACGGGCGCGTCGACCCGCACGGGTGCGATCGAGGTCATGGGGCCTCCCGGCCTGGACTGAGGAACGGAGGGAGCGAAGCGACTGGAGAGACGAGGGAAGGCCGGGAGTTCCAGCCCCATGACCTGCCGCGCGGCAGCGCGGCATTCAGCACAGTCATGACGCCTCCTTCGTCTGGGACCGGACGTACGGGATGCCGACGGCGACCGCCACCAGGGTGATCACCACGGCGATCGCGGTGCCGTAACCGGCCTGGTAGTACTGGAAGACGTTGGCGTACATCCACGTCCCCATCACCTGCGTCGCCGTACCGGGGCCGCCGTACGTCATCGCGTAGATCATGTCGAAGACCTTGAACGAGTCGATCAGCGACAACGCCAGCACGATGTAGTGGGCCGGCCGCAGGCTCGGCATCGTCACGTGCCAGAACTGTTGCCAACGGCTCGCACCGTCGACCGTCGCGGCCTCGTAGAGCTCGTTCGGGATCCCTTGCAGGGCGGCCAGGTAGAGCAGCATCGGGAAGCCGGTGCGCAACCAGATGGCCGGCACCATCACCGCCCACAACGCGGTCGAGTCCTGCCCGAGCCACGGCTGCGCCAGCCCGTCCAGCCCGAGCAGCCGCAGGAACGAGTTGATCGCGCCGTACTGCGGGTTGTACAGCCAGCCCCAGATCGAGGCGATCGAGACCAGCGGGAGGACGGCGGGCGTGTAAAAGATCAGCCGCAGGATCGGCTTGCCGTGCACCTTGCCGTTCAGCGCGATCGCCAGCGCGAGCCCGATGATCGTCGGGACCGCGATCGTCACGACGGTCCAGATCACGTTGTTCCGGACCGCTGTGACCACGACCGGGTCCTTGGGCAGGTCGACGTAGTTCTGCAGCCCGACGAAGTTGTACGTCGCGCTCAGGCCGTCCCAGTCGGTCAGGCTGAACCACAGTGACGACAACGCCGGGTACACCAGGAACGCGACGTACACCACCAAGGCGGGCAGGGCGAACAACCAGGGTGACCACTTGCCACCCTTCTTGGCCTTCGCGGCCTTGGCAGGCTTGGACAGTGCGACCGTCGCCATCAGCCCTACTCAGCCCTTCGCCCAGGCGGAGACGATCTCCTGCATCTTCTTCGCCGCGGCCTCCGGCGTGACCGATCCCTGCAGCAGGTCGCTCTGCACGCTGAAGTACTGGTCCGCCTCCTTCTTCGGGAAGGCCTGGTCCTGGATCGTGTAGAACGGGTTGCTCCCGTACTTCTGCGCCCACTCCGCCGACAGCGGCAGCGCCTTCGGGTCCGGCTCGGCGCCCTTGACCGTCGAGGCGCTGACCTGCATCGCCTTCTGCGTCTCGGGCTTCACGATGAAGTCGATCAGCGCCGCGGCCTTGTCGGCGTTCCCGGTCTTGGCGTTGATCATGTAGCCCTCGACGAAACCCGAGTGCCGGGCCGGCTGCTGGTCGGTGGGCAGCTCGAAGTTGCCGAACGCGGCCGGGCTCTTCTTCGCGGTCAGGATCGCGGCCGCCTCGGTCCACGGCCCCGTGATCGTGTACGCCGTCTTGCCCTGGACGTACGCCGGCTCGATGTCGGCCGGGTCGAGACCCAGCGCGCCCTGCGGCACCCACTTCTTGTCCTGCCACTTCTTGAACAGCGCGAACGCCTCGACCACCTCGGGCCGGTCCCAGCTCTCGTCGCCGGTCAGCAGCTTGTCGTGCAGCTCCGGGCCGGCGGTGTGCTCGAGCAGGTACTCGAACAGCCGCATCACATGCCAGCCGTACTTGCCGCCGGTGCCGAGTGGCGTCACCCCGACCGCGACGAGCTTGTCGTTGATCGCCTCCAGCTCGGCGTACGTCGTCGGCGGGCCGCTCACGCCGGCCTTCGCGAACAGCGACTTGTTGTACCAGGCGCCGATGCCGAGGGAGACGAACGGCACCCCGGACTTCACGCCGTCGAACGTCATGCCGCCGATCGCCGCGGTGTTGATCTTCGAGTCCCAGCCGTACTTGGAGTAGTACGGCGACAGGTCCAGCGACTGCTTCGCCTTCGCGAACGGCGCCCCGATCTGGCCGCCCCAGATCCGCCAGACATCCGGGCCCTTGCCACCGAGCAGCTCGGTGCGCAGCTTGTCCGGGTACACCGCCGCCCCCGAGCCGGGCAGGCTGTCGACGGTCGTCGTCGTACCGTTCTGCTCGTCGAACTTCTTGACCTGCGCCCGCAGCAGGCCGATCGTCTCGTCGCCCTCGTAGGTGAACAGGCGCAGATTGTTCGAGGCCGCGCCGGTGGCGCCGCCGCTCCCGCTGGTCGACGTGCCACCGCCGGTGCAGGCGGACAGACCGACGCCGGCTGCGGCGGCGGACGTGAGACCGAGGAATCCACGGCGGGTGAAGGTGTTCATTGAGTGCTCCTTTGCCGGGCGAAGCGGCGGATCTTGGCGAACATGTCTTCCAGCAGGAACCGGACGTCGACGTGCTCGCAGACGCTGATGGGGTTGTCGGTCCCGGGCAGGTACCAGCCGTCCACGCCGAAGCGCGGCGCCGGCCGGACCCGCATGTCCCCGCTGCGGGGGAAGAGCATCAGGGCGATCGCGGGTGAGTCACCGAGGGACCGGGACTCGATCGGCTCGCCGTGGTGGGTGGCGTTCCACTCGTGCAGCTGCTCGATCAGGTACTTGCCGAGCGGCCCGGCGTCGCCGATCTTCTCGTCGAGCTCCGCGTAGCTCACCGAGACCTTCGTGTAGACGTCGCTCGGCACCTGCCAGACCGTCATCCCGGAGCCGAACACCACGTTCGCGGCGTGGATGTCGTTGGACAGGTTGAACTCGATCCCCGGGTACGTCGTGTAGCCGTCGTAGCCCCGGCCGCCGATCCAGATCACGATCACGTCCCGGTGCACGATCTCCGGGTCGAGCAGGATCGCCGAGGCCATGTCGGTCAGCGGGCCGAGGAACGACACGAACAGCGGGTCGTCCTTCGAGGCCAGCTTGGACTCCTCGATGATCAGCCGGGCGCCGGGCGAGTCCAGCGGGGTCTGCTCGTCCGGGATCCCGGTCGGCGCCCCGTCCGCGACCGGGACCTGGCCGGTCAGGTCCATCAGGTCCAGCAGCAGCTCGATCTCCTCGCGCGACTCTTCCATGCTCCGGTCCGACCGCCGGGTCCCGAAGTGCGCGGCGATCAGCCCGCGGATGTCGAAGGTGGGCGACAACAGCCCGTGCACGATCGCGAACTGGTCGTCCGCCTCGTTCTTGGCGTCCGTGTTGATGATCACCCGGCGTCTACTCGGCTTCGCCACCCTGAGATCCAATCTTTGAATAGATATTCAATAGTGCATAACCTGTCGACCTGAGTTTCACCACGGGGCTAGAGTCCCGTCAAGACCTCAGTTGAAAGTTGTCCAATCGGGAGGGCGCTCGACGTGGGTGGATCTGCCGTGCTTGCGGTCGACCAGGGCACGACCAACTCCAAGGCGGTGCTCGTCGCCGCGGACGGCGCCGTGCTGTCCACCGGATCCGCCCCGGTCGGCCTCTCGACGCCACACCCCGGGTGGGCCGAGCAGGACGCCGAAGGCATCTGGCAGAGCGTGCTCGCTGCGATCTCGGCGTGCTTGGAGTCCGCCGGCGCGGTTGAGGTGGCCGGAATCGCCTTGTCCACACAACGTGAGTCGGTCGTCGGGTGGAGGGACACGGGCGAGGCGGTCGGACCGGTGATCGGTTGGCAGGACGTCCGGACGACCGCCTGGTGCGCCACGCTTCCAGTCGAGCTCGATGACCTGGTCCGCGAGCGCACCGGACTGCGGGTGGACGCGATGTTCTCCGCACCCAAGCTGCACTGGCTACTCGAGAACTCGAAACCCGATCGCGTCGGCACCGTCGACTCCTGGCTGGTCCACCGGCTGACTGGTTGCCAAGAGCATCTAATAGAAGCCGGCAACGCGTCACGCACCTTGCTGTACGACGTTCTCGACCTCGACTGGTCCGCGTCGTTGCTCGACGCCTTCGCCGTACCGCGGTCGGTGCTGCCGGAGGTCCGGCCGTCGAACGGCGGATTCGGCCACACCAAAGGCGTTCCGGGACTCGCCGACGGGATCCCGATCGTCGCCGTGCTGGCCGACTCGCATGCGGCGATGTACGGGCAGGGTTGCACGCGAGCCGGGATGATCAAGGCGACGTACGGGACCGGGTCGTCCGTGATGACGCCGGTCGACGCGTTCGTCGCGGACGGTTGCACGCTCGCGTGGTTGACGGATCAGCCGCTCTACGCGCTCGAAGGGAACATCGTGTCGTCCGGCGCCGCGCTCGCGTGGACGGCCGGCATGCTCGGACTGCCCGATGTCGGGGCGCTGGTGGAGTTGGCGGACACCGTGCCGGATGCGGGCGGCGTCGTACTCGTGCCGGCGTTCGCCGGACTCGGGGCGCCGCACTGGGATCGCGACGCCCGCGCGGCGCTGACCGGGATGAGCAGTTCGACCACTCGCGCGCACATCGCGCGGGCATCCGTGGACGCGGTCGCGCACCAGATCTGCGACATCGTCGACACCATCCCGGGCACGCCCGGGCGACTTCGGGCCGATGGCGGCGCGACCGTCTCAGGTCTGCTGATGCAGACCCAGGCCGATTTGCTCGGTCACCCGGTCGAGGCATCGGACGTCGCCGAGGTCAGTGCGCTAGGCGCCGCCGAGCTCGCCTGGACCACCCTCGGCGAGACGACAGGCTGGGCTGATAGGCGCACCGCACGCACCTTCGAGCCGGCGATCGACGCTGCCTCTCGCGCCGACCGCCGTACCCGCTGGGCCGAGGCCGTCGCCGGGGTCCGAACGGCCTCCTGACTACCCAGCGCACACGCCTGGATGACGACGGTTCCGGAACCGCTCGCCTGACACCGTTGTCCGGATGCGGTCGGACATCGCTTTCCGTTACAGGTTGACTCGTCGTGACAGCACACCTAAGGTTGCGGTCACAAGCCCTGGAAAGCCCTTTCCAAGGCGGATGGCGAGGGAGGCTTCGGCATGTGCGAGTTCGAGCCCGGTGCTGCGGTGGCGCTCCCGGGCGGGATCGGCATCTCGCGGCTGTCGGTGTACGACGTCGAGGCCCCGGACGGCCTGGTCGGTGGGACGCCACACGTCCACCTCGCCTGCTCCGAGGGGTACTACGTGATCGCCGGCACCGGCGCGGTCCAGACGCTGACGCCGAAGGGCTTCGCCGAGACCCCGCTGCAGGCCGGCGCCGTGGTCTGGTTCGACCCCGGCACCATCCACCGACTGGTGAACGACGGCGGGCTGCAGATCCTCACCCTGATGTCGAACTCCGGACTCCCCGAGGCCGGCGACGCCGTACTGACGTTGCCGCCCGAGCACCTGACCGACCGCGAGACGTACCTGCAGGCGACCGCCCTCACCGGTGAAGGTGAGGCCCGGACCGCGTCCGCGATGGCCCGCCGCGACCTCGCGCTCGAGGGTTTCGCCGTACTGCGGGAGTCGTGCGAGGCGCAGGGCCCGACCGCGCTCGACGACTTCTACGCGGCCGCGGTCCAGATCGTCCAGCCGCAGCTCGCCGACTGGCGCCGCCGCTGGGAGCAGGGCGCCCGCCGGCTCGCCGACGAGACCGGCGCGGCGCTGGACGCCCTCGAGGCCGGCACGGCGCCGCACCTGCAGACCGCTGAGCTCCATCGACTTCCCGCCCCTACCGAGTTCGGCCGGCACGGCATGTGCGGTCGCCTCGACATCTACGACATCACTTCGTGAGAGGCAAGACTGTGAACGAGCGACGCATCGGCATCGTGATGAACGGAGTCACCGGCCGGATGGGCCTGCGCCAGCACCTCGAGCGCTCCATCGTGGCGATCCGTGAGCAGGGCGGCATCCCGGCCGCCGACGGCAGCATGATCATCCCCGAGCCGATCCTGGTCGGCCGCAACGAGCTCAAGCTGCGCCGGATCGCGGAGACCTACGGCCTGACCCGGTGGACCACCGACCTGGCCGAGGCGCTGGCCGAGGCGGACGTGGAGATCTACTTCGACTCCCAGCTGACCCAGCTGCGCGAGAAGGGTGTCCGCGCGGCGGTCGAGGCCGGCAAGGCGATCTACTGCGAGAAGCCGATCGCGGAGGGCCTGGAGGCCGCCGTCGACCTGGCCCGCCTGGTCCGCGACTCCGGGCTGAAGAACGGCGTGGTCCAGGACAAGCTGTCGCTGCCCGGCCTGCGGAAGCTGAAGCGGCTGGTGGACGGCGGGTTCTTCGGCCAGATCCTCTCGGTCCGCGGCGAGTTCGGCTACTGGGTCTTCGAGGGCGACTGGCAGGAGGCGCAGCGGCCGTCCTGGAACTACAAGTCCGAAGAGGGCGGCGGCATCATCGTCGACATGTTCTGCCACTGGCGGTACGTGCTCGACCAGATCTTCGGCGAGGTCAAGTCGGTCTACTGCCAGGGCGCCACCCACATCCCGACCCGGTACGACGAGCAGGGCCAGGAGTACACCGCCACCGCGGACGACGCGGCGTACGGCGTCTTCGAGCTGGAGGGCGGCATCGTTGCCCAGATGAACTCGTCCTGGGCCACCCGGGTGTTCCGCGACGAGCTGGTCGAGTTCCAGGTCGACGGCACCGAGGGCAGCGCGGTCGCGGGCCTGCGCCGCTGCCGGGCGCAGCACCGCTCGGCGACGCCGAAGCCGGTCTGGAACCCGGACCTGCCGGCCACCGAGCAGTTCCGGGATCAGTGGGCCGAGGTGCCGGACAACGAGGACTTCGACAACGGCTTCAAGGTGCAGTGGGAGATGTTCCTGCGGCACGTGGTCGACGACGCGCCGTTCACCTGGGACTTCGTCGAGGGCGCCAAGGGTGTGCAGCTCGCCGAGCTGGGCCTGCAGTCGTGGCGCGAGGGCCGCAAGCTCGAGGTGCCGCCGCTCGACCTCGAGGCAAAGCCGTGACGCTTTCACTGCGGTTGCCCGGCCCGGACGGGCTGGGCACCTACCAGCTGGCCGGCGAACCGGTTGCTCAGGGCACCTATGAGCCGGCCCGGAGCCGGCTGGCCTTCGCGGCGGCCCATGTCGTGGCGGACCCGCTGGGTGACAACTCGCCGGGGCAGCCCGCGGTGGTCGACTGGGAGCACACGCTGGAGTTCCGGCGGCACCTGTGGTCGCTCGGGCTGTCGGTCGCGGAGGCGATGGACACCGCGCAACGCGGGATGGGTCTGGACTGGCCGGCGACGCAGGAGCTGATCCGGCGGTCCGCCGCAGAGGCTCCGAACGGCCGGATCGCGGTCGGTGTCGGCACGGATCAACTTGCCGCAGGCAACCATGCGCTGGAGACCGTGATCGGCGCCTACGAGGAGCAGCTGGCGGTCGCCGAGGAGGTCGGCGCACAGCCGATCCTGATGGCCAGCCGGGCCCTGTGTGCGGCGGCGACCTCGCCGGACGACTACCGGAAGGTGTACGACCGGCTGCTGAGCCAGTCGTCCCGCCCGGTCATCCTGCACTGGCTGGGTGCCATGTTCGACCCGGCGCTCGACGGCTACTGGGGCAGCGATTCACTCGACACTGCCGCCGACGTGGTGGTCGAGCTGATCGGCGACAACATCGCGAAGGTCGACGGCATCAAGGTCTCGCTGCTCGAGGCCTCGCGTGAAGTTGCCCTGCGCAACCGCCTGCCCGAGGGCGTGCGGCTCTACACCGGCGACGACTTCAACTACCCTTCTCTGATCAAGGGCGACGACAACGCTTACAGCGACGCGCTGCTCGGCATCTTCGCGGCCATCGCCCCGGCGGCCGCGGCCGCGTTGAAGGCGCTCGACGACGGCGACCTGCAGCGGTACGACGAGGTGTTCGAGCCGACCGTTGCGCTGTCCCGGCAGATCTTCTCGGCGCCGACGTACTACTACAAGACCGGAATCGCCTTCCTGGCGTGGCTGAACGGCCACCAGCCTGGGTTCTCGATGGTCGGTGGCCTGCAGACCGGGCGGTCGCTGCCGCATCTGGCGGACACGTTCCGGCTCGCTGACCAAGCCGGCGTACTGACGAATCCGGAGCTGGCCGCGTCGCGGTTCCGGCAGCTGCTGCGTGTGGGTGGTGTGGACGCGTGAACCGCTACAGCCTGAACCAGGCGACGACGAAGTACTGGCCGCTCGAGGATGTCGTCGCGGCCAGCGCGAAGGCCGGGCTGTCCTGGATCGGCCTGTGGCGTGAGCCGATCCAGGAATACGGCGTCGACCAGGCGGCCAAGCTGGTCGCGGACGCCGGCCTGAAGGTGTCGTCGTTGTGCCGGAGCGGGTTCTTCACCGCGACCGACCCGGTCGAGCGGAAGGCGAAGATCGAGGACAACCGCCGCGCTATCGACGAGGCGGCGACGATCGGCACCTCCGTGCTCGTGCTCGTCAGCGGCGGCCTGCCGCCGGGGTCACGGGACATCGACGGAGCCCGGGCGATGGTCCGGGACGGTCTGGCCGAGCTGGCGCCGTACGCCGAGGAACGTGGCGTGAAGCTTGCGGTCGAGGCCTTGCACCCGATGTTCTGCTCGGACCGGTGCGTGGTGTCGTCGCTGTCCGGAGCCCTCGACCTGGCCGAGCAGTTCCCGGCGTCGCAGGTCGGCGTGATCGTGGACGCTTACCACTTGTGGTGGGACGCGGACGTTTACCGGCAGATCGAGCGGGCCGGTGAGCGGATCCTGTCCTACCAGGTGAGCGACTGGGTCGTGCCGCTGCCCGAGGACACGCTGCTCGGCCGCGGCATGATGGGCGACGGCTCGATCGAGCTGCGCCGGCTGCGCGAGGCCTGTGACGCGGCCGGGTACGACGGGCCGATCGAGGTCGAGATCTTCAACCAGAAACTGTGGGACGCGCCCGGTCAGGAGGTCTTCGACCTGGCGCTGGAGCGGTACCAGGAGCACGTCGTCTAGCTACCGAGGAGCTGCCTGTATGACTATCCCCGCCGACGGCATCGGGATGCACCTGTACACAATGCGGGATGTGCTGGCCGAGGACTATCCGGGAACACTGAAGCGGCTGGCCGCCATCGGGTACCGCACGGTTGGCGTGAGCGGCCGGTTCGGTCACTCCGCGGACAAGATCCGGTCCTTCGCGGACGAGGCCGGGCTGGCGATCGTGTTGGAGCACGTGAAGTACGACCGGATGGCCGACGACTGGGCCGGCGCGCTGGCCGACGCCACGACGCTGGGTGCGAAGTGGGTCGTCGTACCGTCAATTCCGTCCGAGCAGCACTCGGTGGAGGGGTTCCGTACGGCGGCCGCCGCGTTCACCGAGGCGGGCAAGGCGGCTCGGGACGCCGGCCTGAAGCTGCTCTTCCACAACCACGGCCGGGACTTCGACGAGGTCGACGGGCAGGTGCTGTTCGACATCCTGCTCGAGGTGGACCCGGAGCTGCTCGGCTTCGAGCTGGACCTGTACTGGGTGGTCAACGGCGGCAAGGACCCGATCGACTACTTCCGGAACCACCCGGGCCGATATCCGGCACTGCATGTCAAGGACATGGCCGAGGACGGCTCGTGGGAGGACGTCGGCGCCGGCAAGCTCGACTTCGCCGCGATGTTCGCCTACGCCGGCGACGGCGGGGTCGAGCAGTGGCTGGTCGAGCACGACAAGCCCGCCGACGCCTGGCAGTCCGCCGAGCGGAGCTACCGCGGACTGTCCGATCTCCGGTTCTGAGCCAAACGCTTAACCGGATCAGCGTTGGTTACAACTGCTCACATCGGGTGAGATCGTCCTAAGCTCGTCGCGTGCAGAACGAACCGACTGTTCGGCTGACGGCCGTGCGGCGCCTGTACGAGGTGAGCGCGCGGATGGGGGCGGGGCGCAGCCTGGCCGAAACCCTGCAGGCCGTCGTCGAGGGCGTCGTGACCGGACTCGGGTTCGGGATCGCCGTGCTCAACCTGCGGCAGCCGGACGGGAAGTTCGAGGTGATCGCGGTCGCCGGGTCGCCGGAGGCCCGCGAAGCGCTGCTCGGCACGGTCAGCTCGGCGGACATCTTCGACGCCGAGTTCGCGATCGCCGACGAGTGGGGCCGGCTCCGCTTCGTGCCGCACGAGCGGTTGCCGGAAGGCGAGGTGGTCGGCTGGGTGCCCGACGTACCGGTGTCCGACGACCCGGCCGCGTGGCATCCGCTGGACGCGCTGTTCGCGCCGCTGTACTCGCCGGCCGGCGACCTGGTCGGGATGCTGGCGGTCGACCTGCCGGAGGACCAGCGGCGGCCCGGGCCGATCCACCGGGAGCTGCTGGAGATCTTCGCCACCCAGGCCGGGCTGGCCATCGACAAGGCCCGGCTGACCGATCAACTGCTGGCCGAGAAGGCCCGGCTGGAGGCCAGCGAGACGACGTTCCGGATGGTGTTCGAGGGGGCCGGGAACGGGATGGCGACGGTCGCCCTGGACGGGCCCGAGGAGGGCCGGATCCTGCGCGTGAACGACGCCTTCTGCCGGATCACCGGGTACGCCGCCGACCGGCTCGTCGGCGCCCGGCTGCTGGAGTTCCTGCGCGACGAGGACCCGTCGCTGTCCCGGGAGGAGCTCGAGAAGGTTGCGGCCGGCAATGGCACGTACCGGTTCGAGCGGATCTTCTCGCCGCCGGCCGGCAACGACATCTGGCTCGGCGGCACGGCGGCCATCGTCGGCGCCAAGGGGCAGTCGCGGATCCTGCTGATCCAGATCGACGACGTGACCGCCCGCAAGGACGCCGAGCGCGAGCTCCGCCACCACGCCGCCCACGACCCGCTCACCGGACTGCCGAACCGTCGCCTGCTGCAGCACCGGTTCGCCGCCGCGCTGGAGCGGACCCGCGCCACCGGCCGCCGCGGCGCCCTGCTGTTCTGCGACCTGAACCACTTCAAGCTGGTCAACGACAGCTACGGTCACGAGGCCGGCGATCACGCACTGCGCGAGATCGCGGGCCGGCTGGCCAGCGAGGTCCGCCACGGCGACACCGTGGCCCGTCTCGGCGGCGACGAGTTCGCGGTCCTCGCCGAGGACATCGCCGACGACGACCTGGCCGCCCTGATCGCCCGCCTGGAGACCGCCGTCAGCCGCCCCCTCCCCAACATCACCGTCCAGGTCAGCACCAGCATCGGCACCGCCCCCATCACCCCCGAAACCACCGACCTGGACACCCTCCTCCACACCGCCGACCAGGCCATGTACGAAGCCAAACAACACCGCGCCTGACGTCGCAGCCGGACGGTCCGGTGCTCAGGCCGCGTCGAGGGTGGCGACCTGGTCTGGGGTGAGGTCGAGGTCCAGGGCGGCGTAGGAGTCGAGGATCGTTTCCGGGCGGCTGGAGCCGGGGATCGGGATGACGTACGGCGACTTGGCCAGCATCCACGCGAGCGTGACGCGCTGCGGGCTGACGCCGAGCTCGTTCGCGAGCTGGTGGACGGCGGGGTGCTTGGCGCCGAGCTCACCGGCGTTCGAGATGCCGCCGAGCGGGGACCAGGGCAGGAACGCGATCCCGAGCTGGTCGCAGAACTCGAGCTCGGGCTCGCTGGACCGGAAGGCCGGCGAGAACTGGTTCTGCACAGAGACGAGCCGGCCGCCGAGGATCTCGTTGGCCAGCTGGATCTGCGCCGGGTTCGCGTTCGAGATCCCGGCCATCCGGATCTTGCCCGCGTCGAGCAGGTCGCGGATCGCGCCGACCGACTCCTCGTACGGCGTGTTCGGGTCCGGCCGGTGGAACTGGTACAGCCCGATCGCGTCGACGCCGAGCCGCTTCAGCGACGCGTCGGCCGCCTCCTTCAGGTGCTGCGGCGAGCCGTCGAGCGTCCACCGCCCGTCACCCGGCCGCAGGTGCCCGCCCTTGGTCGCGACCAGGACGCCGGAGGTGTCACCGCCGTACGACGCCAGCGCCTTGGCGATCAGGGACTCGTTGTGTCCGACGTCGGTCGCGGTCAGGTGGTACGCGTCCGCGGTGTCGATCAGGGTGATGCCGGCGTCGAGCGCGGCGTGGATGGTCGCGATCGACCGGGCCTCGTCGGGCCGGCCCTCGATCGACATCGGCATCGCGCCGAGCCCGATCCCGCTGACCTCCACGTCGCCGATCCGACGCGTCTTCTTCGTCTGAGCTGCCATGCCGTCAAGCCTCCCGCGCCACCACTCAGACTTCCAACAGGAATCTTCGCAAACACCCAGCACTCCGGTTGCTGAATCTTTGGCGACTTCCCGTCAACGGCTGACATTCCGGACGAGACTTACGTAAGAATGTGACGCAAGTCCTCCCCTGATTGGAGCTCCGTCCGTGCCTCCACCGCCCACACGTCGTACCTTCCTTCAGCTCACTGGGCTCAGCGCTGCGAGTGTCGCGCTGGGGGTGTCCGCGCCGGCGAGTGCGGACGCCACTCCTGGGCGTCCGATTCCGTCGGGTGCGTTCGCACTCGGGGTCGCCTCCGGTGATCCGCGGCCTGACGGTTTCGTGCTCTGGACCCGGCTTGCGCCGACGCCGTTGGCCGCTGACGGGCACGGCGGGATGCGCGCCGACCACGTGCCGGTGCAGTACGAGGTGGCCGAGGACAGCTCCTTCAAGCGAGTCGTACGACGAGGACTCGCCATCGCGACGCCTGAGCTGGCACACGCCGTACATCCCGAGGTGCGTGGGCTGCGGCCGGAGCGCGAGTACTTCTACCGCTTCCGCGTCGGCACCCAGCTCAGCCCGGTCGGCCGCACGAAGACGCTGCCGGTGCACGGCTCGCGGTTCAGCTTCGCCACCGCGTCGTGCCAGGCGTGGTACCACGGCCACTTCCCGGCATACCGGGACATCGCCCGCCGGGCGCCGGACGCGGTGTTCTTCCTCGGCGACTACATCTACGAGTACGGCATCGTCGCGGGCGGCAACCTCTGGCGCGAGGGCGTGACGGTCGGCCCCGAACACGGGGTGGAGATCGAGACCCTCGAGCAGTACCGGCTGCGGTACAGCCTGTTCAAGACCGACCCCGAGTTGCAGGCCGCGCACGCCGCCGCGCCGTGGCTGAACGTCTGGGACGACCACGAGGTGCAGAACAACTACGGCGCAGCGAACTCGATCTACGGGATCCCACCGGAGCTGTTCATCCATCGCCGCGCGGTCGCCTACCGCGCCTTCTACGAGAACCTGCCGATCGGGCTCGGCAGCCTGCCCGAGGGCCCGGACACCCAGGTCTACCGGCGGTACGACGTCGGGACGCTCGCCCGGCTCAACCTCCTGGACAACCGCCAGTACCGCGACCCGGTGCCGGTGGACGAGGCGGACCGGCAGTCCGAGCAGCGCACCATCCTGGGTGCCAAGCAGGAGAAGTGGCTGTACGACGGCCTGCGGCGGTCCCGCGCGACCTGGAACGTCCTGGCCGGCGGCGTCGTCCTCACCGCGATCACCGACGACCGGATCGAGCAGTGGGACGGCTACCCGGCGAACCGGCGCCGACTCCTCGCGGAGCTGCAACGGGCCGGGAACGCGGTCATGCTCACCGGCGACATCCACCGGCACGTGGCGTCCGAGCTGAAGGCGGACTTCGCGGACCCGGCCTCGCCGACGATTGGCGTCGAACTGGTGTGCTCGTCGATCGGGTCCGACGGGGACGGCGCGGACACCGACCAGTACGCGAAGGACTGGCTCCAGCACCCGTACGTGAAGTTCTACAACGCCCGGCGCGGCTACGTGCACACGACGCTGACCCGCTCCGAACTGACCGCGGAGTTCGTCAACTTCCCGTACATCGAGGCCGACGCGAACGCCGAACCGCGGGTTGCCGCGGCGTTCCGCTCACCCGCCGGCGCGCCCCGTCTGGAGGCCCTGTGATGAACCGTCCGCCCGCCATCACCGACCTGACCGGCAGCGGCCAGCTCGGCACCATCACCCTCGACTGGAAACCGGTGTCGTGGGCCACGGTCGTCGACCACTACGCGGTGTACGTGCTGACCAACGGCGCCTGGGAGCTGGCCGGGAAGACCGTCTACCCGCACTTCGTCCACCGCGGACTGGGCTTCACCGGCGTGACCCGGACGTACCGCGTCGTGACGGTCGATGCGGCGGGCAACAAGTCGAAGCCGTCGGCGACGGCCTCCGCGACCAACCTGACGTCCGTCACGATCTCGGGTGTCCCCGTGGCGACTGTGGGCGCTTTCGACGGCAAGGGTTCCGAGCTCGCGCTGTCGCCGAACGGCTACGCGAGCTACCCGACGCGGTTCCCGTCGGACGTCGACTACACGGCCGGTACGTCGACCCCGTCGGCCGACTGGTCGTACCTGCTGCCAGGTCCGGCCGACAAGTGGGCCGGGTCGAAGAACCACAAGGCGACGCTGCGGTTCGACCTGACCGCCGTACCGGAGCAGGATCTCGACCTGGCGTTGTGGCTGATCGACAGCCATGCCAGCCTGGCCGGCACCGCCGTACTGACCGTCAATGGGACCCAGGTCGGGCGGCTGACGTTCGCCAACGGCGCGACCAAGGGGTCGACGATTGCCGACAGCACCTATCCGGGTTCGCCGCTGAAGCCGTCGTACCTCGAGCAGCCGTTGCCGCGGGCCCTCTTCAGGACCGGGCAGAACGTGCTCGAGTTGTTCAAGGACAACGGTTCCTGGATCGCGTACGACGCCCTCGGCCTCTTCGCGCGGAAGTGAAAGGGGAGGACCCCGGCGCGCCGGTGCCGGGGTCCTCGCCGTTTCAGGATGCGTGCACGTGCGGGTTGCGGTCCTCGACGACGTACGATGCCCGCGTGCTGATCGGCGCGTCGGGCTTCGTGACGTACGGCAGGACGCGGTAGTCGGAGCGCCACTCCTTCTGGTTCACGGTGACGCGGACGTAGCCGCGCTGCGAGTTGAAGAACTTGAGGTGCGGGTTGGCTTCCAGGAACTGCAGCCCCTGCGGGGTCATGTCGGCGCCGTCGCCACCGCTGGTGATCGACGTGCCGACGAACTCGGTGCCGACGGCCGCCGAGTCCGGGTTCGCGTAGTCCCGCTTGAGCTCGAGCGCGTAGTTCTGGTGCCGGTCGCCGGTGATGACCACCAGGTTGCGGACCCCGCTGTCCTGCGCGGCGCCGAGCACCTGGTTGCGCTCGGCAACGTAGCCGTCCCACGGGTCCAGCCAGACCCGGGTCTCCGGGCCGGGGGTCCAGTCGGTCTGGCCCATCGGCGCCTGGTTGCCGAGGATCTGCCACCGGGCGTTCGACTGCTTGAACCCGTCCAGCAGCCAGGCCCGCTGCTTGCCGCCGAGCATCGTGTTGTCCGGGTTGAACCGGTCGTCACAGGTCGACGAGTCACCGTCGCCGCACGGCTGGTCGGAGCGGTACTGGCGGGTGTCCAGCATGGTGATGTCGGCCAGCCGCCCGTACGGGAGCCGCCGGTGCAGCCGGACCGACGGGCCGGACGGCATCTGGTCGTGCCGCAGCGGCATGTTCTCGTACATCGCCTGGAACGCGGCCGCGCGGCGGGCCCGGAACACCACCGGGTCCTGGTCCGGCTCGGTGTCCGCTTGGGACAGGTCGCCGGCCCAGTTGTTCTCCACCTCGTGGTCGTCGATGGTCTGGACCCACGGGAACTGCGCGTGCGCGGCCTGCAGCGGCGCCTCAGTCTTGTAGAGCGCGTACTGCAGCCGGTAGCGGGCCAGGTCGAACGTCTCGCCGTGGAACCGCGGGTCGGTCTCGACCCCACGCCGGTTCGTCCTCACGCCGGACTCGTACAGGTAGTCACCGAGGTGGACGACCAGGTCGAGGTCCTCGTCGGCCATGTGCTGGTAGGCGGTGTAGAAGCCGTCCTGCCAGGCGTTGCAGGACGCGAACGCGAACCGGAGCTCACGCGGCGACGCGAACGGGTGCGGCGTGGTCCGGGTCCGGCCGGTCGGCGAGACCTCGGAGCCGGTGCGGAAGCGGTAGTAGTACACGTGGTCCGGCTGGAGGCCGCGGACCTCGGGGTGCACCGAGTGGCCGAGCTCCGGGGTGGCGACGACGCTGGACCGGCGGACGACCTGCCGGAAGTTCGGGTCGCGGGCGATCTCGTACTCGACCCGGACCGGCTTGGCGGGCATGCCGCCCTTGCCGTCCACGGCGTACGGGTCGGTGGCGAGGCGGGTCCACAGCACGACACCGTCGTACTGCGGGTCTCCGGAGCCCACGCCGAGGGTGAACGGGTTGCCGCTGCCGGCCGGGGCGGCGTACGTGGTCGAGGCGTCCCAGGCTCCGGTGCCGAGCAGCACGGCGGCAGAGCCCGCACCACTCAGGCCGAGGAAGCGGCGGCGGGAAACGGACATAGAGGATCCTCCTGTGTCGGGCGGAGAAGGCGGGTTGTCAGCCTTCCGGCGCCGGGTGACTGGGATTTGTCGCGGAGGTGCTCGGTAAGTTAACAGAAATGCTCGGTAGCCGAGTCGGCGTGCAGGATGGTCCAATGCAGACCGACGAACGAGTACGACGCGCGCGGCCGGACGACGTCCCGGCAATCGTGGAACTGGTCTACGGCCTGGCCGAGTACGAGCGAGCCCCCGATGAGTGCCGGCTGACCGCCGAGCAGCTGCAGACCGCGCTGTTCGGCCCGGAGCCGAAGGTGTTCTGCCACGTCGCCGAGCACGAGGGCGCCGTGGCCGGCTGCGCCATCTGGTTCCTCAGCTTCTCCACCTGGCGCGGCGTCCACGGCATCTACCTCGAAGACCTCTTCGTCCGCCCCGAAACCCGCGGCACCGGCCTCGGCAAGGCCCTCTTGGTCGCCCTCGCCCAGGAATGCGTCCGCAACGACTACGAACGCCTCGAGTGGTCCGTCCTCGACTGGAACACCCCCGCCATCGACTTCTACAAGTCCCTCGGCGCCCACCCCCAGGACGAATGGACCACCTACCGCCTCACCGACGCCGCCCTGACCCATCTCAGCTCCTGAGCGTTGCAACTTCCTGCAATCGGAGCGAAATGGGGAGCGGGATCGCGTCTCTCCGGGCAAGATAGGGCGGCTGTCGGTTCGAGCACCGGGGTGGGGACATGGGTGGGGAGTTGCGGGTCACGGAGGTGGACGGGGTTCCCGTCTACTGGGTGCCTGGTGAGAAGCAGATGCGGGCCGGTTTGTGGTTCCGGATGGGGATGGCGGACGAGACGCTGCCGACCCACGGCTGGCTGCATCTGCTCGAGCACCTCGCCCTGCACGGGCGGGACACGATCCGTACGCCGGTGAACGGGCACGTCGGCATGCTGCACACCAGCTTCGACGTGGAAGGTGAGCCCGAGGACATCGCCGCGTTCCTCGAGCAGACCTGCCGGTGGCTGAGCGATCCGGACTTCACCGACCTGGAGCACGAGCAGCGGGTGCTTCGGGCCGAGGGCGCCACGCGTGGTGGCGGTGCTGTGGGGACGCACTTGCTGTGGCGCTATGGAGCGCAAGGACCCGGCCTGGCCGCGTACGACGAGTTCGGGCTGTACACCGCCGACGCGGATCGCCTGCGCGCGCTCGCGGCGGACATCTACACCCGCGGCAACGCCGTACTGGCCCTGACCGGTCCGCCCCCGGCGGGTCTGCGGTTGCCGCTCAACGACGGCACACACTGGCCGGTCAGCCGTGCAACACCCTGCGATCAGCCGATGCCTGGTGGTTTCCCCGGTCCTGAGGGCTCGGTCGCGTTGTCGGGTGTCGTGCCGCGTTCGACCGCGGCTGCCACCTTGACGCGGGCCCTGCGACGCGGGCTGGAGGGCGGCTTCCGGCACGGCGCCGGAGTGGGCTACAGCGGTTGGTCGTCGTACGAGCTCGTGGACGGCGACCACGCGATGGTCAGTGCGGGCATGGACATCCTGCCCGAGGCACTGGCGAACGTCGTCTCCGAGACCACGATCGTGCTGCGCCGGCTGCGGGATCACGGTCCAGACCCGACCGAGCTGCGCGACGACCTGGATCAGGAGCTCCGGCGGATCAAGGCCGAGCCGGCCGAGAACTGGTTGCCGTACCTGGCCGCGCGCGACGTGCTGCTCGGACGCCCGCCGACGGACCGCGACCAGCTGGCCGCCGAGGTCGACGCCGTGACGGTCGACGACGTCCGGCAGGCCGCCCGCGCGATGTGGAGCAGCCTGCTGGTCTCGGTGGACCCCGCCGGCGGCCGCGATCCCCAGCTGACCTGGCACGGTGGCCCGCCGTGGGCCAGGGCGCCGCTGGGGCAGGAGTTCAAGCACATCGGTAGCCCGGTGGCCAAGGCCATGCTGACGGTGGGCCGCAGTGGCGCCCATGTCGACACCACCACGAACAGGATCTCGGCGTCGTACGACGAACTGGCCGCCGTCGTCGCCTACCCCGACGGCGGGCGGATGCTGATCCGGCGGGACGGCTACCAGCTTCCGATCGAGCCTGCGCTGTGGAAGGACGGGCAGCAGGCGGTCGCGACGGTCGACGCCGCGGTCCCGGCTGCGCTGCGGGTGCCGATGCCGGCCCGCGAGCCCGACGCGATCCCGCAGAGCTCGGTGACCCGGCGGGACAAGGCGGCGTACTGGCTGAAGCGGCCGGAGCTCTGGGTCCTCACGGTCCTCGTCGCAGTGATCGTGGTGGCGCTGGCGACCGGGCTCTCGTTCGACGACGTCGTCGAACCCGCTGTGGTCCCGATCCTGCTGGTCGGCGCCGTCGTGGCCTACCGCGAACACCGCAAGAGATGAGGCGACGCCGATGAAGTGGCGACGGAAGACACCTCCCCCGCCCACCATGGTTCTCGATCCGTGCCTCGGCGATCCCACCGCCCGCCGGCTGTACGACGCCCTCGAGAACCGCGAGTGGCCCGCCGCCCGCGCCGTACTGGCCGCCACCGAGCACCCCGACGACCGCGCGTTCTACCTGGACGTCTGCGGCGCAGTGCCCGGCGTCCAGGGGTGGATCGGGTTCCACACGTCCGATGACAACCTCGCGCAGCTGGTCCGCGGTGCGCACGCCGTGCACTGGGCCTGGGACGCCCGCGGCGGCTACCGCGCGCAGTACACCTCCCGCGATCGCTTCGAGCTCTTCTTCGAGCGCCTCCGCCTCGCCGAGTCGTACCTGTACGACGTGATCAGCCGCGACCCGGACGAGGTGTCCGCGTGGGCGTTCCTGATCCGGACCGCGCGCGGACTGCAGTTGCCGTTGGACGACGGCGAGTTCCGGTACCGGGAAGCGACGAAACGGCACCCGAGCCACTGGAAGGCGAACCACGAGTGGATGCAGACCCTCTGCAAGAAGTGGTTCGGCAGTGACGAGTGGATGCACCAGTTCGCCCGCGACACCGCGACCCGCAGCCCGGACGGCAGCATGGTGCACGCCCTGGTCGCGCTCGCGCACCTCGAGAGCACCCCCGAGCTGGACGCGAACCAGACGACCGGCTACATGACCCAGCCGAACGTCCGGGCCGACCTGCGGACCGCCGCCGAGCACTCGATCTGGCACCCGGCCGCCGACCTCCGCCCCGGATCCGCCGCTGCGCTGAACATCTTCGCCCTGGCCTTCAGCCTGAGCGAGGATCCCTCGGCCGCGGGAGCAGTCTTCCGGCAGCTCGGCGAGCGCCCGACCGAGCAGCCCTGGGGCTATCTCGGCGGCGACCCCGCCCAAAGATTCCTCGAAGCCCGATCCCGGGCGGCGGCCGCGGTGCGGCCGGAATAGGTTTGCGCCGGTCGGCGTTCCTGTCTTGTCCCCCACCAGACAGGAGGTTCTCGCGATGGAAGATCTGCGTGCGTTGAGCTATGGGCTCGGGCAGCAATACTTCGACGAGCGGGACTACCGTGGCGCGATCCGGGCGCTGCGGCCGGTGGTGGAGGAGACTCCGGACGATGTCGGCACGCGGCTGCTGCTCGCCCGCGCCTACTACCACGCGGCCTTGCTGAAGCCGGCCGAGGAGCACCTGCTGGAGGTCATCGAGCGGGAGCCGACCGAGTACTACGCGCACCTGATGCTGGCGCGGACGCTCGAGCGGCAGTCGCGGGCCGACGAGGCCGGCAAGCACCGCCGGATCGCGGCGGCGCTCACCGGTGACGACGAACTGCTCAAGCCCCACCGCGTCTGAGCTGACGCTGCGCGGCGTGCCGGTCGCGGGGAATGCCCCGACCATGGAATGGCGTTGTGCAGGTCAGAGGTAGTTTAATAGTGAACTACTACAGTCTGGAGGAGGACAGATGCAGTTCGGTGTGTTCAGCGTCGGCGACGTGACCGAGGACCCGACCACCGGTCAGACGGTGAGCGAGGCCGAGCGGATCAAGGCCATGGTCGCGATCGCGCTGAAGGCCGAGGAGGTGGGCCTGGACGTGTTCGCGCAGGGCGAGCACCACAACCCGCCGTTCGTGCCGTCCTCCCCCACCACGCAACTCGGGTTCATCGCGGCGAAGACGTCGAGGATCGTGCTGTCCACCGCGACCACCCTGATCACCACCAACGACCCGGTGAAGATCGCCGAGGACTACGCGATGCTGCAGCACCTGGCCGACGGCCGGGTCGACCTGATGATGGGTCGCGGCAACACCGGCCCGGTGTACCCGTGGTTCGGCCAGGACATCCGCAACGGCATCGGGCTCGCAGTGGAGAACTACGCGCTGCTGCGCCGGCTGTGGCGTGAGGACGTGGTCGACTGGGAGGGCAAGTTCCGGACGCCGCTGCAGGGCTTCACCGCGACGCCGCGGCCGCTGGACGGCGTACCTCCGTTCGTGTGGCACGGGTCGATCCGCTCGCCCGAGATCGCCGAGCAGGCGGCCTACTACGGTGACGGGTTCTTCCACAACAACATCTTCTGGCCGGTCACCCACACCAAGCGGATGATCGAGCTCTACCGCAGCCGCTTCGAGCACTACGGGCACGGCGCCGCGGACCAGGCGATCGTCGGCCTCGGCGGCCAGGTCTTCATGCGGAAGAACTCGCAGGACGCGGTCCGGGAGTTCCGGCCGTACTTCGACAACGCGCCGGTCTACGGGCACGGCCCGTCGCTGGAGGACTTCAGCCGGGAGACGCCGTTGACGGTCGGCAGCCCGCAGGAAGTGATCGAGCGGACGCTGACCTTCCGGGAGCACTTCGGTGACTACCAGCGGCAGCTGTTCCTGATCGACCACGCCGGACTGCCGTTGAAGACCGTGCTCGAGCAGCTGGACATCCTCGGCGAGGAGGTCGTGCCGGTGCTGCGCAAGGAGTTCGCCGCGAAGAAGCCGGCGCACGTGCCGGACGCGCCGACGCACCCCTCCCTGAAGGCCGCGGCCGAGCGGGCGCGGGACCTGGAGACGATCGAGGAGCCGACGGTATGACCGAACGTGTGATCGCCGTGGTGACGGCCGGGCTGACGACCCCTTCGTCGTCCCGGCTGCTCGCCGACCAACTGGCCGCCGCGGTGCGCGACGAGCTGTCGGGTCGCGGGATCGAGTCGCGGGTCGAGCTGATCGAGGTGCGGGACCACGCCCACGACCTGACCAACAACCTGCTCACCGGCTTCCCGACGGCCGAGCTCGGCAAAGTGCTCGACACAGTCACCAAGGCCGACGCCCTGATCGCGGTGACGCCGACGTTCAGCGCGTCGTACAGCGGGCTGTTCAAGATGTTCTTCGACGTGCTCGACGACAAGGCGCTGGCCGGCAAGCCCGTGCTGCTCGCCGCGACCGGCGGCACCGAGCGACACTCCCTGGTGCTCGACTTCGCCCTGCGGCCGCTGTTCGCCTACCTGAAGGCGCTCCCGGTCGCGACCGGCGTGTACGCCGCCTCCACCGACTGGGGCAGCGGCGCCACCAAGCTCCGCACCCGCATCGCCCAGGCCGCAACCGAGCTGGTAGCCGTCCTCCACCACGAGACCCCGGCCCAGGCCGACCCGTACGAGAACCCCACCCCGTTCGAGGACCTGCTCAACGGCTAGCGATCAGCAGTTCGATCCCGTCCAGGATCCGGGTCAGCCCGAATTGCAGCGCATGCGCGGGATCGATGACGGACTGGAAGTGCTCGCCGACCGAGGTGCCGACGCGGCCGGCCACCGGGAATCGGTCGGCCGCACCGGCCATGACGTAGGTGAGCGTGGGTGAGATCTCCCGCCACCACTCCTGGTCGGACAGACCGGTCTCGCGCTGGGTGCGGAGTTGCTCCGCACCCGCGCGGGCGGTGCCGTGGACGTGGGTGAGGACGAGCGTCAGCGCGGAGTCCATCTCCACGTCGGTGAGGCCGAGCCCGTCCAGCGGACGGAGCTCGGCTTCGTACTTCAAGGTGATGTTCGGCCCGAGCGCGTTCCGCATCGTCGGGACCTCGTGGATCCACGGATGCTTCACCAGGACGTCCCAGTTGCGCTGAGCGATGAACTCCAGCGCTCCTCGCCAGCCTCCTGACTGCCGGGCCGGCTCGTCGACGTCGGCGTACAGGTCGCCGTACACGCTGTCGAACATCAGGTCGGTCAGTTCACCCTTGCCCGGCACGTGCGTGTAGAGCGACATCGTGCCGACCTTCAGCTGCTCCGCGACGGTCCGCATGGACACCGCGTCGAGCCCTTGCGTGTCCGCTAACTCGATCGCGGTGCCGACGATCGAGCGCACGGTCAGGCCGGACCGGCCGGGCTTGGTGTGACTGCCCCACAGCAGCGCCAGACTGCGCGCCGGATCGGGCGCGGCCGACTTCTTCGGACTCAAGGGAACAAACTCCAACCGCTCGTCGTTGACCGCATCGTACCTGAGTCGTACGGTGTACGGTACACCCTACGATTCATTCGGCGAGAGGTGGGAAGTGACTACGGAACGTGTGATCGAGGCCGTCGGCGTACGGAAGAACTACAAGGGCGGTACCGAGGGGGCGGGGCTGAACGGTTTCGACCTGGAGGTCACGGCCGGCACCGTGACGGGCCTGCTCGGGCCCAACGGCGCCGGCAAGACGACAGCGGTGCGGATCCTGTCCACGCTGCTCGAGATGGACTCCGGCACCGCGACGATCGCGGGGTACGACGTTCGCCGGCAGGGTGCCGAGGTACGGCGCCGGATCGGGCTCGTCGGCCAGTACGCGGCGGTCGACGAGGTGCTGACCGGCCGGCAGAACCTGGTCATGTTCGGCCGGCTGAACCACCTGGGCCACGCGGCCTCGGTCCGGCGGGCGGACGAGTTGCTCGAGCGGTTCAGCCTGACCGAGGCGGCCGGGCAGGCGGTCACGAAGTACTCCGGCGGGATGCGGCGGCGGCTCGACCTGGCGGCCAGCCTGATCGTGGCGCCGTCGGTGCTGTTCGTCGACGAGCCGACCACCGGGCTGGACCCGGCCGGCCGGATCGAGGTGTGGAACGCCGTCCGGCAGCTGGTCGACGGCGGGACGACGGTGCTGCTGACCACGCAGTACCTGGAGGAGGCGGATCAGCTGGCGAACCGGATCTCGATGCTCAAGGCCGGGAAGGTGGTGGCCGAGGGCACCCCGGACGAGTTGAAGACCCAGCTCGGGTCCGACTGGCTGGACCTGGTGCTGGCGGATCCCGCCGACGTGACGCAGGTGATCGAGCTGGCAAAGCCCCTGGCGGACGGCGAGATCCGGGTGACCGACGTCCGGATCAGCGTGCCGGTGAAGGACCGGACGCGGGCGCTGGTGACGATTGCGAATTCCTTGCACGAGGCAAAGATCGAACCGGAGGACATCACGCTGCGCAGACCGACGCTGGACGAAGTGTTCCTGCACCTGACCGGGCCGGAGGTGGCGGCATGAACGAGCGGAGCGAGTTCATCATCAAGCACAGGCGGCTCGTGTCCTCATCCGCGCCCGGAGCGAAGCGAGGACGTGGATGAGTACGCTCGGGTGGACCTTGGCGGACAGCTGGACGATCGCGCGGCGGACGCTGACGCACTGGCGCAACCAGCCGGGCCTGATCGTCTTCAACTGGTTGTTCCCGGTGCTGATGCTGCTGATGTTCGGCAGCCTGCTCGGCGGGGCGATGGACTTCCCCGAGGGCGAGTCGTACTACGAGCTGCTGGTGCCCGGGATCTTCGCGCTGGCGATGCTGTTCGGGCTCGAGGGCACGATGACGGCGGTGACCACGGACAAGGACAAGGGGGTGACGGACCGGTTCCGGTCGCTGCCGATGAACTCGACGGCCGTGGTGCTGGGCCGGTGCATCGCGGACATGCTCGACTCGGTGGTCACGCTGATCGTGCTGGCCGCGGCCGGGCTCGCGCTCGGGTGGCGCTGGCACGAGGGGCTGCCGGCGGCACTTGCGGCCTTCGGGTTGCTGCTCTTGCTGCGGTTCGCGTTGCTGTGGGTCGGGATCTTCATCGGGCTGTCGGTGAAGAACGCGCAGAGCGTGACAGTGGTGCAGGTGCTGGTCTGGCCGATCGGCTTCCTGTCCAGCGCGTTCGTCGCCACGTCGACGATGCCCGACTGGCTCGGCACCATCGCCCAGTGGAACCCGTTGTCCGCAACGGCTACCGCGTCCCGAGCCCTGTTCGGCAACCCGGACCCATCAGCAACGGCAACCTGGATCGGCAACCACGCAGAGATCGCGGCGATCGTCTCTCCTCTCGTCCTGATCGCCGTCTTCCTCCCGCTGTCCGCCCACCGCTACCGCACCCTCTCGCAGTAGGCCGGCCGCGATCGGGTACCAGGCGTAGGTGACGCAACTTCTGTGGCGCTCAGCGCACGTCCTCGCACGTGCGCTGAGCCCACACGCCGCCCGCCGGACCGCCCGCCTCGCCGGCGCCATCGAGGGCCGCACCGACGCCGGAGTACATCGAGTCGCCCTGCGCATCTCGCCCCGCCTGACCGACGCCAACCCGTGGCTCGTCAAGGTCTCTCCCGACTGGGCGACTCCCACAGTCTCGGTACGACGCCAGGGCCTGCAACTCGAGCTGGACCTACGCGACAACCTGCAAGCGGTCCTCTACTACGCGGGCCGCTACGAGCCAACTGTCCGCCGATTCCTGCTGCGCGAACTGCGGCAGGGCGACGTCATGCTCGACGTAGGAGCGAACATCGGCCTGCACGCTCTCACCGCCGCCAAGCGCTTGAAGCGCATAGGTGGCGGCCGCGTGATCGCGTTCGAGCCGGCCACGGACTGCCTGGCCAAGCTCCGCGCCGGGGCGGAGCGCAACAGCCTGCAGGTGGAGATCGTGTCGGCCGCACTCGGGGAGCGCGCGAGCTACGCGGCGCTCAGAGCGGACAGCCGGTACGACGAGGCTGACGCCGGTGTGCGATCCCTCTACGGCGACGGGACCGTGGTACAGGAGGTGCCCGTGGTCACGCTGGACGACTGGTCCCGGGACCACGGACTCGACCGGCTCGACATCGTGAAGATGGACATCGAGGGCGCCGAGCTGGCTGCCCTCTCCGGAGCCACGCAAACCCTGACGCGGCTGCGACCACGGGCCCTGCTGGTGGAGGACAAGAGGCCGGAGACGCGTACGCGACTGCACGCCGTACTCGCTCGGCTCGGGTATCGGCCCACCGGGGAGGTGCTGGACCACAACGCCCTGTTCCGGCCGGTTGCCTAGGGCATCAACTGGCCGCCGTTGACCTCGATGATCTGGCCGGTGACGTAGGAGCTCATCGCGTCCGAGGCGAGGAACAGGATGGTGCCGACGCACTCGTGCGGGGTGCCGGTGCGGCCCATCGGGATGGTGGCGATCATGCCGTTCATCTGCTCCTCGCCCGTGTGCCGGTCGTGGAACGGCGTCTTGATCACGCCGGGTGAGATGGCGTTGACCCGGATCCCCTCGGGGGCGAGTTCCTTGGCCAGGCCGCGGGTGAACGTGCTGACCGCGCCCTTGCTGGTCGCGTACACGACCGAGCCACCGCCACCGCCGTGCCGGCCGGCGATCGAGGTGACGTTGATGATGGTGCCGCCACCCTGGGTCCGGAACACCGGCACGATCCGGCGGGAGAGCGCGAACACCGAGGTCAGGTTCACGTCCAGGATCCGGTGGAACTCCTCGTCCGGCACCTCGCTGACCGGTGCGCGGTTGATCAGGTCACCGGCGTTGTTCACCAGCACGTCGATCCGGCCGTGCTCGGCGAGCACATCGTCGATCAGCTTGCCCGCCGACACCGGGTCGGCCAGGTCCGCCTGGTGGACGGTCGCCGTACCGCCGGCGGTCTGGACTGCGCCCAGCGTGTGCTTCGCGCCCTCGGAGTTGCGGTGGTAGTGCAGCGCGACCGTCGCCCCGGTCTCGGCGAACCCGACCGCCGCCGCGGCCCCGATCCCGCTGCTCGCGCCGGTCACCACGACGACCTGATCCCTGAAATCCAGATATGCCATGCGGCCTATCCTGCCCCGGCCGGGTCGGGGCCGCGCGCGGAAGGGTGTACGCGCCGGGAGAGGGTTTGCCCAGGCAGCGTCGGCGGTAGATTTCATGGATGGGATATGCGCTGGGGCAGCTGGATCTTCGGCGGTGGCGAACGGCGGACGCGCTGCGGTTGTCGGCGGCGCACCAGGATCCCGAGATGGTGAACCAGGGCGGGATCGTGGACACGGCGTCGGCGGTCGACTGGATCGGCCGGGTGGCCGACCTGGACAACGGCCACGTCTACGCCGTGGCGGACGCCGAGGACCACCCGATCGGGTGCGTCGCGGTGACGAACATCGACCGGCACCAGGTCGGCTGGACCTGGTACTGGACGCTCGCCGAGGTCCGCGGCCAGGGCATCGCCCGCGACGCGCTCCGCGCCCTCGCCAACTGGGCCCACCAGGAGGCCGGCCTCTACCGCCTCGAGCTCGGCCACCGCACCAACAACCCGGCCTCCTGCAGCGTCGCCGCCGGCGCCGGCTTCCTCTACGAAGGCCTGGAACGCCAACGCCTCGCCTACGACGGCACCCGGTACGACGTCGAACGCCACGCCCGCCTGGCCACCGACCCCCTCCATCCCCCGCAGCGCCCGGTGACGATCAGTCTCTAGAGGGTCAGCTTCGGGTGCCGGTTGACGTCCTTGTAAAGCAGGTAGCGGAAGCGGCCGGGGCCGCCGGCGTAGCAGGCCTGGGGGCAGAAGGCGCGGAGCCACATGAAGTCGCCCTCCTGCACCTCGACCCAGTCCTTGTTCAGGAGGTAGACGGCCTTGCCTTCGAGGACGTACAGGCCGTGCTCCATCACGTGCGTCTCCGGGAACGGGATCACGCCGCCGGGCTCGAAGCTGACGATGTTGACGTGCATGTCGTGCCGTACGTCGTCCGGGTCGACGAACCGCTGCGTCTTCCAGCGGCCCTCGGTGCCCGGCATCTCCACACCCTCGACGTCCACCTCGTTGGTGACGAACGGCTCGGGGACGTCGATCCCCTCCACCCGCTCGTACGCCTTCCGGACCAGGTGGAACCGGGCGACCTGCTCGCTGGTGTTGTGCAGCGTCCAGTCGGCCGCCGGCGGCAGGAACGCGTAACCGCCCGGCCCGAGGTCGTGCTTCTCACCGGCGACCGTCAGCGTCACGTTGCCCTCGACAACGAACACGACCGCCTCGGCGCCCGGGTCGGTCTCCGGCCTGTCACTGCCACCGCCCGGCGCGACCTCCACGATGTACTGCGAGAACGTCTCGGCGAACCCGGACAACGGCCGCGCGATCACCCACAGCCGCGTGTCGTTCCAGAACGGCAGCCGGCTGGTGACGATGTCGCGCATGGTCCCGCGCGGCAGGACGGCGTACGCCTCGGTGAAGACGGCGCGGTCGGTGGTCAGATCGGTCTGGGCGGGCAGCCCACCGCTCGGAGAGTAGTAGGTCATCCGTGTCCTCCTCGGGTCAGCAGCCGTCCTCGGGGGCCGGCGTCGATGTCGACCAGGGCGCCGCGCAGCCAGGTGCTGCGGACGACGCCGTCGAGCCGACGTCCGTCGTACGGGGTGATGGCGTTCTTGTGGTGCAGGGTGCTCGCGTCCACCACGAACGTCGCGTCCGGGGCGAAGACGCAGAAGTCGGCGTCGTACCCGGTCTCGATCCTGCCTTTGTGCGGTACGGCGGGCGCCTGACACATCCAGCGTGCGACGTCGGCCAGCGTGAAGCCGCGCGCGCGGGCTCCGGTCCAGACGGCGGAGAGGCCGAGCTGGAGGGAGGCGATCCCGCCCCAGGCCTCGCCGAAGTCGCCGGTGTCGAGGCGTTTGAGCTCGATCGTGGACGGCGAGTGGTCGGACACGACCAGGTCGATCACGCCGTCGCGCAGGCCGTCCCAGAGCAGCTCGCGGTTCGCGGCCTCCCGGATCGGCGGGCAGCACTTGTACTGCGTGGCGCCGTCGGGGATCTCCTCCGCGGTGAAGGTCAGGTAGTGCGGGCAGGTCTCGGCGGTGATCCGGACGCCCGACTGTCGTGCCCGGGCGATCATCGGGAGGACGTCGGCGCAGGACACGTGCAGGATGTGGACGCGGCAACCGGTCCGTCGGGCGAGCTCGATGACGCCGGCCACGGCCTTGGTCTCTGCCGCGCGGGGCCGGGACAGCAGGAAGGCTTGGTAGCTGGCGCCCTTCGGTGATGGTGCGTCGTCGATCCGGTGCGCGTCCTCGGCGTGCACGATCAGCAGGCCGTCGAACGCGGTGATCTCGCGCATGACGAGCCTGAGCTCGTCCTGCGCCAGCGGCGGGAACTCGTCGACGCCGCTGTGCAGGAGGAAGCACTTGAAGCCGAAGACCCCGGCGTCGTGCAGCGGGCGCAGCTGGGCGAGATTGCCCGGGATAGCGCCGCCCCAGAAGCCGACGTCGACGTACGCCTGGCCGGCCGCGGTCTTCCGCTTCAGCTCCAGCGCAGGTACGTCGCAGGTCGGCGGGATGCTGTTGAGCGGCATGTCGATGATCGTGGTGACGCCGCCGGCAGCGGCTGCCCGGGTCGCGGAGGTGAAGCCTTCCCAGTCCGTGCGACCGGGGTCGTTCACGTGCACGTGCGAGTCGACCAGGCCGGGCATCAGCACCTCGTCGTCGGCCAGGATCAGCTCTCGGGCGGCGTCGAGCTGGGCGTCGTACGGCGCTATGGCGGCGATCCGACCGTCCCGCACCCCGACCGCATGCGGGGCTTCACCCGCGGCGGTGATCACGCGGCGAGCCCTGATGACGAGATCCAGCGAGGTCATGCGATGCCCCTCTCGGTTGCTGTCATCGTAGATCTCGGCAGGTGACCGGCCGCGATCTTCTCGCCGAGTTGCCGGAGCAGCGGGATCGGCTCGCCGATACAACGCCGTACGTCGGGCTCGAGGTCGGTCAACGCGTAGGCGGCCGCGATCCCGGCTTCCTCGAGCCTGTGGCGGTCGAGCCGATTGGTGCCGCACACGGCCACCACCAGAACCCCCGCCGCCCGAGCCGCCGCCGCCACTCCCGCGACCGCCTTCCCATGCAACGTCTGCTCGTCCAGCGCACCCTCGCCGGTGACTACGAGGTCCGCGCCTTGGAGCTGCTCGTGGAAGCGAACGAGATCGAGCATCAGCCCGATCCCGGGCCGCAGTTCGGCCCCCAGCAGGGCGACCGCCGCAAACCCCACTCCACCCGCTGCCCCGGCCCCGGGTACATCCCGCAGGTCACGCCCGGTCTCCCGAGCCACGAGATCCGCCCACCGGCCGAGAGCAGCATCCAGCTGCGCGACTTGGGCGGTGTCGGCGCCCTTCTGCGGCCCGTAGACAGCTGCAGCACCCGACGGCCCGGTCAGAGGGTTGTCGACGTCACACGCCACCACAACCTCGACACCAGCGATCCGCTCACGAAGTGCGGTCAGCTCCAGGGATTCCTCACTGATGGTGGCACCCATGGCGCGGACCAGGCCGGTGCCGCCGTCGGTGGAGGCGCTGCCGCCGATGCCCAGGATCACCCGGGTGCAGCCGTTGTCGATGGCCGCGGCCATCAGCTCGCCGGTGCCGCGGGAGGTTGCGGTCATGGGTGCGAACCGGCCGCCGGGGAGGCGGACCAGGCCTGAGGCGTCCGCGAGCTCTACGACTGCGGTGTCGCCGCGGCGGGCGAACCCACTGCGCACGCGCGAGCCGGTCGGGCCGGTCACGGTCACCGCGACCAGTTCGAATCCGGCGGCGACGGCGGCGGCGAGGGTGCCGTCGCCGCCGTCGGCCACTGGTACGGCGTCCACGGTCACGTCGGGGTCGGCACGCCGTACCCCTTCGCGAACCGCCACCGCCACCTGGTTGCTGGTGAGGCTGCCCTTGAACTTGTCGGAGGCAACCACCACGCGGGTCATCGGACCGCGATGGCGGTCGGGGCGTCCTCGGGGCGCTCCGCCAGGTCTTCGAACTCGGTCACGTTGTCGATCTCCAGGCCCATCGAGACGTTGGTGACGCGTTCGAGGATGACCTCGACGACGACCGGCACCTGGAACTCGGCCATGAGCTTCTTGGCCTTCTCCAGGGCGGGCAGGATCTCGTCGGGCTCGGTGACCCGGAGGGCCTTGCAGCCCAGGCCTTCGGCGACCTTGACGTGGTCGACGCCGTAGCCGTTGACCTCGGGGCTGTTGATGTTCTCGAAGGACAGCTGCACGCAGAAGTCCATGTCGAACCCGCGCTGCGCCTGACGGATCAGACCGAGGTAGGAGTTGTTCACGACGACGTGGACGTACGGGATGTTGAACTGCGCGCCGACCGCCAGCTCCTCGATCAGGAACTGGAAGTCGTAGTCACCCGACAGCGCGACCACAGTGCTCTCCGGGTCCGCCACCGCGACCCCCAGCGTCGCCGGAACGGTCCACCCCAGCGGCCCAGCCTGGCCGGCATTGATCCAGTGCCGCGGCCGGTAGACGTGCAACATCTGAGCCGCCTGGATCTGCGACAGCCCGATGGTCGACACGTAGCGGGTGTCCGGCCCGAACGCCCGGTTCATCTCCTCGTAGACCCGCTGCGGCTTGATCGGCACGACGTCGAAGTGCGTCTTGCGCAGCAACGCCGTACGGCGTTCCTGACACTCCGCAACCCACGCGGACCGGTCCGCCAGGCGACCGTCGGCGACCCACTCCCGCGCGACCTCGACGAACACCTCGAGCGCGGCGCGCGCATCGGACACGATGCCGTAGTCCGGCGAGAACACCCGGCCGATCTGCGTCGGCTCGATGTCGACGTGGATGAACTTGCGGCCCTCGGTGTAGGTCCCGACCGACCCGGTGTGCCGGTTGGCCCACCGGTTGCCGATGCCGAACACCAGGTCCGAGGCGAGCAGCGTCGCGTTCCCGTAGCGGTGCGAGGTCTGCAGCCCGACCATGCCGGCCATCAGCCGGTGGTCGTCCGGGATCGAGCCCCAGCCCATCAGCGTCGGTACGACGGGCACCCCGACCAACTCGGCGAACTCGACCAGCAGGTCGGACGCGTCCGCGTTGATGATCCCGCCACCGGCCACGAGCAGCGGCCGCTCCGCGGCGTTCAGCATCGCGAGAGCCTTCTCCGCCTGTGCCCGCGTCGCGGCCGGCTTGGCCACCGGCAGCGGTTCGTACGTCTCGATGTCGAAGTCGATCTCGGCCAGCTGGACGTCCAGCGGCAGGTCGATCAGCACCGGACCCGGGCGGCCGTCCCGCATCAGCTGGAAGGCCTTCTGGAAGGTGCCGGGCACCTGCGCCGGCTCCATCACCGTGACCGCCCACTTCGCGACCGGCTTGGCGATCGAGGCGATGTCGACGGCCTGGAAGTCCTCCTTGTGCAGCTTGGCGACCGGCGCCTGGCCGGTGATGCACAGGATCGGGATCGAGTCCGCGGAGGCGGAGTACAGCCCGGTGATCATGTCGGTGCCGGCCGGTCCCGACGTACCGATGCAGACGCCGATGTTGCCGGCCTTCGCCCGGGTGTAGCCCTCGGCCATGTGGGACGCGCCCTCGACGTGGCGGGCCAGCACGTGCTTGATCCCGCCGTGCTTCTTCATCGCGCTGTAGAAGGGGTTGATCGCGGCACCGGGCAGCCCGAAGGTCTGGGTGGAACCTTCCTTCTCCAGGATCAGGACCGCGGCGTCGACCGCGCGCATGCGTGCCATCAGCCCGACGCCTTTCCGGACAGGCGCTCCACGCCACGCAGCAGCGCGGAGTGGTCGAGGCCGCCGTCACCGTTGGCCCGGGCGGACGCGACCAACTGGGCGACGAGCGAGCCGAGCGGTACGGCGACACCCGCCTCGCGGGCTGCGGCGGTGACGATGCCCATGTCCTTGTGGTGCAGGTCGATCCGGAAGCCGGGCTGGAACGAGCGCCCCAGCATGTTCTCCTTCTTCTGGTTCAGCACCGACGAGCCGGCCAGGCCACCGCCGAGGACCTCCAGGGCGGCCTTGGTGTCGACGCCGTACGCCTCCAGGAACACGACGGACTCGGCCAGCGCCTGGATGTTGGCGGCAACGATCAGCTGGTTCGCCGCCTTGACGGTCTGGCCGGACCCGCTCGGGCCGACGTGCACGACGGTCTTGCCGACCACGTCGAACAGCGGCTTGGCGGCCTCGAAGTCGTCCGCGTCGCCGCCGACCATGATCGACAGCGCGGCGTTCTTTGCGCCGGCCTCACCACCGGAGACGGGAGCGTCCAGGATCCGGAAGCCCAGCGCCCGGGCCTGCTCGGCCAGCGACTGGGTGACGTCCGGCCGGATGCTGGAGAAGTCGATGATCAGCGAGCCGGTCTCGGCGTGCTGGAAGACGCCGTCCTCGCCGGCCAGGACCTCCTCGACGTCGGGTGAGTCGGGCACCATCACGCAGATCACGTCGGCGCCCTTGATCGCGTCGGCGACCGAGGTCGCGTACCGGCCGCCGGCCTCGACCAGCGGAGCGCCGCGCTCGGGAGTGCGGTCGAGGCCGGCGACGTTGTGACCGGCGGCGGCCAGGTGCACAGCCATCGGGCTGCCCATGATGCCGAGGCCGATGAAGGCGATGTTCGTCATGTCGGAGATCTCCCAAAGAGGTGTCAGCGGGCGGCGCGCGGCAGCCAGCCGAAGCTGTCGACGGTGGTGGTGGAGGGCTTGTACTCCAGGCCGATCCAGCCCGAGTAGCCGTTGGCGGTGAGCGCGTCGAGCTGCCGCGCGAGCGAGAGCGTGCCGGTGCCGGGCTCGTTCCGGCCGGGGGCGTCGGCGATCTGCACGTGCGCGATCCGGTCGGTGTGCTCGGCGATCACCCGGTCGACGCCGTCGCCGTTGACCGCGAGGTGGTAGAGGTCCGCGAGCAGCCCGACGTTCGGCGCCTGCACCCGGTCGATCACGGCCAGCGCGTCGGCGGCGGTCAGCAGCGGATACCGGTCCGCGCCGCTGACGGGCTCGACCAGTACGACGCCGTCGATCCGGGCCGCCGCCTGCGCGGCGAGCGCGAGGTTCTCGACCGCGAGGTCGTCCTGCTCACTCGGGGAGTGGCCGTCCTCGCGGTTGCCGTACAGCGCGTTGAAGGCCTGGCAGCCGAGTCGCTCGCCGATGCCGACGGTGACGTCGATGTTGTCCCGGAATTCGCCGGACCGCTTCGGCCAGGACACCAGGCCGCGGTCGCCGCCGGGCATGTCGCCGGCGAAGAAGTTCAGGCCGCTCAGCTGGACGCCGGCGTCCTGGATCGCGGACACGAACGCGTCGACGTGCCGGTCGGTAGGCACCGCCTCGACGAACGGCCACCAGAACTCGACGGCGCCGAAGCCGGCCCGCCGGGCGGCCGCCGGGCGCTCCAGCAGCGGAAGCTCGGTGAACAGCAGCGAGCAGTTCACCGTGTAGCGCAGCGGGTTGGTCATGGCATTCTCGACTTTCCGTATTGCGGAAGTTGAATTCTGTTCTGCGAAAAGACCATAGGTGGGCCAGCGCGCCGGCGTCAAGGGAAAGGTTTCCGGCCGGGTGCCCGGGCGTTGTACGTTCCTCTGAGAACCACACCGGGCGGAGGAGGTGCGCCGTGCTGCTGTCCGAGCTGCTCGACGCGCCCGAGCTCGGGCTCCGCCTGCTGCACCTGGCCGACGACTCACTCGCCCGTCCGGTCGGCCGGCTGGTCACCACCGACCTGCTCGAACCCGGCCGGTACCTGAGCGGCGGCGAGCTGGTGCTGACCGGCCTGGTCTGGCGCCGGAGCGAGGCGGACAGCGAGACCTTCGTCTCCTCGATGGCGGTCCGGGGCGCCACCACGATCCTGGCCGGGAAGGCGTTGCTCGGCGCCGTCCCCGAGGATCTGCTCGAGGCCTGCCACCGCCACCAGGTCACCCTCGTCGAGGTCCCCATCGAGATCGCGTTCGCCGACATCACCGAGTACGTCGCCGCCGCAGGCTCGGCCGAGACGGGGATGCGGCTGTCCGCGAGCCTGGTCCGGCAACGGCAACTGTTGTCGTCGATCGCGGCCGGCCGGAGTCTCGACGAACTCGCCGACCGCATCTCCGCCGAGATCGGGCACGACTGCCGGGTGATCACGCCGACCGGCCGGCACGTCGTACCCGGGCCTGGTCGTCTGGACGAGGAAGTGCTCGACGTGCTCTCGCGGCGGTTCCTGACCGCGGACCGGACTCCTGCGGTCGCCGACGCCTTCGGTACGTCGTACAGCCTGTTCCCGGTCGGGTCGGGTCTGGGGAATCGGCTGACGGCGTGGGTGCTGGCGATCGAGGGCAACCACACGGACTGGTCCCGCGACCACGTCGAGGCAGTGCAAGAGCTGTGCGCGATCGCCGCGCTGGACAGGGCTCGCCGGGACGAAGGGCGGCTGGCGTTGCGGCCTCTGGTGGCTGACGCGCTGGCATTGGTCGAGTCGGGCGCACCGCATGCCGAAGTCGCCATCCGGCTGCGGCAGGCCGGTGCGCACTCGGACCTGCCGATGGTGGTCGCAGTGGCGGACCTGCGCGACGACGGGCCGAGCGAGGTCGCGATCACGCTGCTCGAGGATGTCGCGCTCACGTTCGGTCCCGCGGTCGTGGCGCCGGGGCGTAACGGGGTGCTCGTCGCGTTGCTGCCGTTCGTCCCCGGGCTGCCGGAGCAGCTCCGCCGAGCGTTCGGCCGGCTCTCCTCGGGGCTCGTGCGCGCGCGGCTCGCGGTCGGCGTCAGCGGCGAGACCGGCGTCGACGCGCTGGTGGGTGCGCTCGAGGAGGCCCGGTTCGCACATCGGGTCGCTCGATCGGGCAGTACGCCGGTGTCGGTGGTCACGTCGGAGGAAGTCGCCTCGCACGTCCTGCTGCTCGCCACGTTGCCCGACGACGTACGGCGTACCTACACCCACCGCGTCCTCGGGCCCGTGCTCGAACACGATCGCCGTACCAACGCCGACCTGCTCGCCACGCTGCAGGAGTTCCTCGCCTGCGACGGCTCGTGGTCGCGGGCGGCCGAGGCTCTACACCTTCATGTCAACACCGTTCGCTACCGGATCGAACGCGTTGAGCAACTGACCGGTCGCGATCTGTCCCGGCTCGAGGACCGGGTGGACGTGTTCCTCGCTCTCAAGTCGCTCTGAACCGCGTGGTTTGGGTGATCGCACAAAACCGGGGCCGCCGGAGCGGGTGATCTTCGGAGGTTCACGGGGTGCAAACCGGATCGGCGCGCGCGGATGCTGTCGTGCAGATCACCAAACGCCGCCGCGCCCCCGAGCCACATCCGAGGAAGGTGCCCGATGAAGGCAATCCTGCGACCCGGCCGCCGCGCCAGCCGTCACCCCGTCGACGAGGTGCTGCCACCCGGCAAGCTCGCCGTCTACGGCTTCCAGCATGTCCTGGCGTTCTACGCCGGCGCCGTGATCGTACCGATCCTGCTCGCGAACTCGATCGGCCTCAGCACGCAGGAGCTCGTGCACCTGATCAACGCCGACCTGTTCACCTGCGGTATCGCCTCGATCATCCAGTCGGTCGGGTTCTGGAAGGTGGGCGTCCGGCTGCCGCTGCTGCAGGGCGTGACGTTCACCGCGGTGTCGCCGATGATCGCGATCGGCCTGGCCGCGGGCGGCGGGACCGACGGCCTGCTGGTCATCTACGGCGCGGTGATCGTGGCCGGTCTGGTCACCTTCTTCCTGGCCCCGTACTTCAGCAAGCTGATCCGGTTCTTCCCGCCGGTCGTGACCGGGTCCGTGATCACGATCATCGGCCTGGCGCTGCTGCCGGTGGCGGCCGGGGACGCGGTCGGCGGCGCCGGGCCGACGGCCGACCCGACCAGCGGCAAGAACCTGGCGTACGCACTGGGCACCCTCGCGCTGATCGTTGCGATCCAGCGGATCTTCAAGGGGTTCATGGCCACCATCGCCGTCCTGGTCGGCCTGGTCGCCGGCACCTTGGTCGCCTGGGCCTTCGGCGACGCGCACTTCGACGCGGTCAGCGACTCCGGCTGGGTCGGCGTGACCACGCCGTTCCACTTCGGCTGGCCGCAGTTCTCGCTCGCGGCGATCATCTCGATGGTCGTGGTCATGCTGATCACCGCGGTGGAGACGACTGGTGACGTCTTCGCGACCGGTGAGATCGTCGAGAAGCGGATCGGCCGCGAGGACGTCGCCCGCGCGCTGCGCGCCGACGGCCTGGCCACCACGATCGGCGGGGTCTTCAACTCCTTCCCCTACACGTGCTTCGCGGAGAACGTCGGCCTGGTCCGGCTGACCCGGATCAAGAGCCGCTACGTGGTCGCGGCGGCCGGCGCGATCATGATCCTGCTCGGCCTGATCCCCAAGGCCGGCGCGATCGTGGCCGGCATCCCGCACCCGGTGCTGGGCGGCGCCGCCCTGGCGATGTTCGCCACCGTGGCCGTGGTCGGCTTCCAGACCCTGGCGAAGGTCGACTTCCACGACCACCGCAACGTGGTCATCGTGGCCACCAGCGTCGGCCTGGCGATGTACGTCACCGCGCAGCCGCAGGTCGCCCAGGCGGTTCCGGGCTGGGCCGAGATCATCTTCGGCAGCGGCATCACGCTGGGCAGCCTGACCGCGATCCTGCTGAACATCGTCTTCCACCACCTCGGCAAGGACTTCGGTCCCGCGGTGGCCGGGCTGCCGGGCGACTCGGTCCGGCTGGACCAGGTGAACAAGATGAGCCGCGCGGAGTTCGTCGAGACCTTCGCCGGCCTGTTCCAGGGCCCGCGCTGGATGGTCGAGCGGGCCTGGGAGATGCGGCCGTTCACCGACACCCACGCGCTGCGCCGCTCGTTCCAGGAGGCCCTGTTCTCCGGCTCGCCCGAGGAGCAGCGGCAGCTGATCGAGTCCTACCCGCAGCTCGGCTCGCAGTTCGTCGCCGACGGCCTGAGCGGTGAGGCGTCGCTGCGAGACCAGTCCGCCCGCGGCCTGACCTTCCTGGCCGAGCCGGAGCGCGACGAGCTGGCCGCGATCACCGAGGCGTACCGGGAGCGGTTCGGCTTCCCGCTGGTGATCTCGGTCCGGGACGCGGAGTCGTTCGACCGGATCCTCGAGCAGGGCCGGGATCGGCTGGGCAACTGCGAGAACCAGGAACACGCCGCGGCCCTGCTGGAAATCGCCAAGATCGCTGGGTACCGGTTCGACGACTTCCTCTCGGACGCCAATCCGATTCATAGTGCAAGAACACGCTGGAGCACTAGCCGATGAGTACGACGACCACGCAAGCACCATCGATCACGGTCAATGGCGAACCGACCGCCCTCGGTGACGTTGCCGTGCACACCTCGGTGCTGGACTGGCTGCGGGACCGGGGCCTGACCGGGGCAAAGGAGGGCTGCGCCGAGGGCGAGTGCGGAGCATGTTCCGTGCTCGTCGCCCGGCCCGGCACCGACGCCCCGACCGAGTGGACCGCGATCAACGCCTGCCTGCTGCCGGTCGCGGCGCTCGACGGCCAGGAGGTCATCACCTCCGAGGGCCTGGGCTCCCCGGAGGAACTGCATCCGGTCCAGCGGGAGCTCGCCGTACGCGGCGGGTCACAGTGCGGGTACTGCACGCCGGGCTTCGTGTGCAGCATGGCCGCCGAGTTCTACCGCTCCACGCGTACGACGTCCAACGGGCACTGCGACCACGAGCACGGGCCGAACGGCTTCGACCTGCACTCGCTGAGCGGCAACCTGTGCCGCTGCACCGGGTACCGCCCGATCAAGGACGCGGCCTACGCGCTGGGCGAGCCGGCCGTGGACGACGCGCTGGCCGCCCGCCGGTCCGCGCCGCCGCCACCGCCGGTGGCCACCGCGATCGAGGTGGACGGCGCGGAGTTCCTGCGGCCGGCCGATCTGGCCGAGGTCCTCGAGGTGCTTGCCGAGAGCCCCGAAGCGCAGATCGTTGCCGGGTCGACCGATGTCGGGGTGGAGGTGAACCTCCGCGGCGTCCGGAAGCCGCTGGTCGTCGCGATCGACCGGCTGGCCGAGCTGCGGGAGTTCTCGTTCGGCCCGGACGAGGTCCGGCTCGGCGCCGCGCTGACGCTCAGCGAGATCGAGCGGCTGCTGGCCGGGCGGGTGCCGCTGCTGGCCCAGATGTTCCCGCAGTTCGCGTCCCGGCTGATCCGCAACGGCGCCACCATCGGCGGCAACCTCGGCACCGGCTCGCCGATCGGTGACACCCCGCCGGCCCTGCTGGCGCTGGACGCCTCGCTCGTCCTGGCGTCCCGTCGAGGTGAGCGCGTCGTACCGCTGGCGGACTACTTCACCGGCTACCGGCAGACCATGAAGGCGGCCGACGAGCTGATCCGGACGATCGTCATCCCGCTGCCGCTCGAACCGCTGTCCGCTTTCCACAAGATCGCCAAGCGGCGGTTCGACGACATCTCCAGCGTTGCCGTCGGGTACGCCGTCGACGTCGAGGACGGCGTCGTACGGCGGGCCCGCATCGGACTCGGCGGGGTCGCCGCCACTCCGCTGCGCGCGCTGGCCACCGAGCAGGCGCTGATCGGCAAGCCATGGACCGAGCGGACCGTCCGGGAGGCGGCCGCGGTGATGGCGGCCGAGGGTACGCCGATGGACGACCACCGGGCGAGCTCGTCGTACCGCTCGGCGATGCTCGGCCAGTCGCTGCTCCGGTTCTACGCGGAAGGAGTACGCGCATGAGTTCGCTGTCAGAGCGTCCGCAGCAGGCCGTTGTTGGTCTGCCGCTGCCGCACGAGAGCGCCGCGCTGCATGTCACCGGAAAGGCGCTCTACACCGACGACCTGGTGCAGCGGACCCGCGACGTCCTGCACGCCTGGCCGGTCCAGTCGCCGCACGCGCACGCCCGGATCACGGATCTGCGGGTAAAACCGGCGTACGACGTCCCTGGCGTGGTCCGCGTGCTGACGGGTGACGACGTACCTGGGGTGAACGACGCCGGCGTGAAGCACGACGAGCCGTTGTTCCCGACCGAGGCGATGTTCCACGGGCACGCGATCTGCTGGGTGCTGGCCGACACGTTGGAGGCTGCGCGACTCGGCGCGGCCGCGATCGAGGTCGACTACGAGCCGCTCGAGTCGCTGGTGACCGTCCGGGAGGCGATCGCCGCGGGCAGCTTCCAGGGCACCGGACGGCACCTGGTCCGGGGTGACGTCGAGGGTGCGTTCGCGGACGCGGCGCACGTGTTCCACGGCGAGTTCGAGTTCGCCGGGCAGGAGCACTTCTACCTGGAGACCCACTGCGCGCTCGCTCACGTCGACGAGGGCGGCCAGATCTTCATTCAGAGCAGCACGCAGCACCCGTCCGAGACGCAGGAGATCGTCGCGCACGTTCTCGGCGTGCCGAGCCACGAGGTGACCGTGCAGTGTCTCCGGATGGGAGGGGGTTTCGGAGGCAAGGAGATGCAGCCGCACGGGTTCGCTGCGATCGCCGCACTGGGATCGACGCTGACCGGACGACCCGTGCGGCTGCGGCTCAACCGGACGCAGGACCTGACGATGTCCGGCAAGCGGCACGGGTTCCACAGCGAGTGGCGGGCCGGCTTCGACGACGACGGTCACCTGGTCACGCTCGATGCCACGCTGACCTCCGACGGCGGCTGGAGCCTGGACCTGTCCGAGCCGGTGCTCGCCCGCGCGATGTGCCACATCGACAACGCCTACTGGATCCCGAACGTCCGCGTTGACGGCCGGATCGCCAAGACGAACAAGACGTCGCAGACCGCGTTCCGCGGGTTCGGCGGCCCGCAGGGCATGATCGTCGTCGAGGACATCCTCGGCCGCTGCGCCCCGCTGCTCGGGTACGACGGGACCGAGCTGCGCCGGCGCAACCTCTACCGGTTGAACGACACCACGCCGTACGGACAGCCCGTCCGGCATGCCGACCGGCTGGAGTCCTGCTGGAGCCAGGTGTCGTCCAACGGCGACGTCGTACGGCGGCAGGCGGAGATCGCGGCGTTCAACGCTTCGAATGCTCACCGGAAGCGGGCGCTGGCGATGACGCCGGTGAAGTTCGGCATCTCGTTCAACCTGACCGCGTTCAACCAGGCCGGCGCGCTCGTGCATGTCTACAAGGACGGCTCGGTGCTGATCAACCACGGCGGCACCGAGATGGGGCAGGGCCTGCACACGAAGATGCTGCAGGTCGCTGCCACCACGCTGGGTCTCCCGCTAACTCGGGTCCGGCTCGCCCCGACCCGCACCGACAAGGTGCCGAACACCTCGGCGACCGCGGCCAGCTCCGGCGCGGACCTCAACGGCGCGGCGATCAAGAACGCGTGCGAGCAGATCCTCGACCGTCTCGCGCAGGTCGCCGGCGGCCGGCTCGGGATCAGCCCGCACGACGTGCGGTTCGCCGACGGCCAGGTCAGCAGCCTGACCGGCGACAGCGTGCCGTGGGAGGAGATCATCAACAGCGCGTACCACCAGCGCGTTCAGCTCTGGGCGGCCGGCTTCTACCGCACCGAGGGCCTGCACTGGGACCCCAATGCGATGCGCGGCGAGCCCTTCAAGTACTTCGCGTACGGCGTCGCCGCGGCCGAGGTCGAGGTGGACGGGTTCAGCGGCGCCTACACGGTGCGCCGGGTCGACATCGTCCACGACGTCGGCGACAGTCTCAGCCCGTTGATCGACATCGGCCAGATCGAGGGCGGCTTCGTCCAGGGCACCGGGTGGCTGACGCTCGAGGACCTGCGCTGGGACGAGAGCACCGGCCCGAATCGCGGCCGGTTGGCCACGCAGGCGGCCAGCACGTACAAGCTGCCGAGCTTCTCGGAGATGCCTGAGGTCTTCAACGTCCAGCTGCTGGAGAAGGCGCATGAGGAAGGTGCGGTCTACGGCTCGAAGGCCGTAGGCGAGCCGCCGCTGATGCTGGCCTTCTCGGTGCGCGAAGCGTTGCGGCAGGCTGCGGCTGCGTTTGGACCTTCCGGCACGAGCGTGGATCTGCCCTCGCCAGCGACGCCGGAGGCCGTGTACTGGGCGCTCGACAAGGCCCGGTCGGCGGTCCGCGTGGAGCGCCTCGAAGCGCAGGCGAGTGGGGTGTGACGACCGAGATGGAATGGATGAAGGCGGTCGAGCGGCTCCGCGAGCAGCGGTTGCCCGGCGTCCTGGTGACCCTGATCTCGGTGCGCGGGCACTCGCCGCGCGAGGCCGGGGCGAAGATGGTGGTCGCGGCGGACGGGACCTGGGCGACTGTCGGCGGCGGCAATCTGGAGGCGCTGGCGGTCGAGCGTTCCAGGGCGATGATCACGGCGGGCATTGGCGAGCCTGAGGTGATCGAGGTCGCGTTGTCGGACAAAGCGCCGTACCAGCACGGGGTTCAGTGCTGTGGCGGTGAGGTGAAGCTGCTGCTCGAGCCGCTGCCGGTGGTTCCTGCGGTGGCGATCTTCGGCGTCGGGCACGTCGGACTCGAGCTGGCGCGGATCCTGGCCCGGCACGACATCGAGCTGCACCTGATCGACTCGCGGCCCGACCAGTTGGTGACCGAGCGGATGGTCGTCCTCGACGACGCGGTGGCCAACCTGCACGTGCACAACGTGCCGGTGCTGCCCGAGCTCGTCGTCGGCGAGCTGCCGGCCGGTACCCACGTCCTGATCATGACCCACGACCATGCGGAGGACGCCGCCCTGTGCGACGCCGCGATCCGCCGGGACGACCTGGCCACGATCGGGCTGATCGGGTCCAGCGCGAAGTGGGCTCGGTTCCGCCGCAAACTCGCCGAGGACGGCAACTCCGCCGCGGCGATCGACCGGATCACCACCCCGATCGGCCTGCCCGATCTGGCCGGCAAGGAGCCGGCCACCATCGCGGTCAGCGTCGCGGCCTGGCTGCTCCACCAGTTCGTTGCCGAACGCAACCCTGCACACCGTGAGGCGAAAGCATGACCATCTACCGAGGCACGTTCCTCGACACGCCGGAGAACCCCTTCACCGGCGGCAGCCTGCGCGTCGACGCAGACGCCGCGCTGCTGGTGACGGACGGCGTGATCGTTGCGCGCGGCACCTTCACCGACGTACGGCGGGCCAACCCGGCCGAGGAGATCGTCGACCTGCGCAGCGGCCTGGTGCTGCCCGGGTTCGTCGACACCCACGTGCACTTCCCGCAGATTCGGGCGGTCGGCGGCCTCGGGCTGCCGCTGCTGGAGTGGCTCGACCGTTATGCGCTGCCTGAGGAGGCGCGCATGGCTGACACCGCCTACGCGGCGGGGGTCGCGTCCGAGTTCGTTCGCGGGCTCGCGGCGGCGGGGACCACGAGTGCGTTGGTCTTCGGAGCGCATTACGCGGACGCTGTCGACGTACTGTTCTCGTCTGCTGCCAAGGTCGGCCTGCGGATCACCAGCGGGCTCGTCGTCAGCGACCGGCTCCTGCGGGAGGACCTGCTCACCACACCTGAGCGGGCCTATGCGGAGTCGCTGGCTCTCGCCGAGCGCTGGCACGGCGTCGGCCGGAACCGGTACGCCGTCACGCCCCGCTTCTCGCTCTCGTGCACCGACGAGCTGCTCGCTGTCTGCCAGACGCTGCTCGAGGAGATCCCGGGCTCGCTGTTCACGTCGCACGTGAACGAGAACGAGGCGGAGATCGCCACGGTGTCCGAACTGTTCGGCGGCAGCGACTACGTGAGCACGTACGACAAGCACGGGCTGGTCAACCGGCGCAGCGTGCTCGCGCACAACGTCCACCCGACCGACGTCGAGCTGAAGACGCTCGGCGAAGGCGGTGCGGCGGTCGCGCACTGCCCGACCAGCAACGCCGCGCTCGGCAGCGGACTCTTCCCACTGTCCCGGCACCTCCAGTACGGCGTCCGCGTCGCACTGGGGTCCGACGTCGGCGCAGGCACCGGCTTCTCCCTGCTGAAAGAGGGCCTGCAGGCGTACTTCTGCCAGCAACTGATCGGCGACCACGGCCATCCGCTGAACGCTGCGCACCTGCTGTACCTGGCGACCGCGGCCGGCGCGGACGCCCTGGGCCTGGACGAGGTCGGCCACCTGAGCGTCGGCCAACGCTTCGACGCCCAACTCCTCCGCCCCGCCGACGGCTCCCCCCTCGCAGTAGGCGTAGCCCACGCCGACGACGCCGAAGAAGCCCTCGCCCGCCTCTTCACCCTAGGCACCCCCGCCGACGTCCACGCAGTCTGGATCAACGGCGACCTCCTCCACCCCTAACAGTGAGGATGATGTGAGTGGGCCCCGCAGTGGTCGTCCTGACTCGCCCTCTAACTGACTTCGGGTCATTGTCGGGATCTGTCGGTCGACTACTGCGGGGCGTGCCTGCACTCACCGGGCCAGGGGTTGTGACTGCATAAGAGCCTGTGCCAGCAGGCACCCATACTGTTTGTCCGCTCGCCTCGGCTGGTGCGTGCCGCCCTGGCCCTAGCGAAAGGACGGCTGATGACCACCATCGCATGAACCGACTGTGTCGCCGGCTCGAGGTGACCGGTGGCGTGGACACTCATTGAGACACTCACACCGCCGCGGCGATCGATGCCGTTGACCGGCTCCTGGGTCATCGGGTGTGTTCCCCGCCAGTATGGCGGGTTACCGGCAACTGCGGCCTGGTTGCAGAGCTTCGGCAGCGTGGTGAAGGTCGGTGTCGAGGGCACCGGTGTATGGCAGCGGATTGGCCTGCTACCTGAGCGGACACGGGGTGCGGGTGATCGAGGTCGACCGGCCCGACCGCAAGCCCCGCTGATCAGCCGCAAGTCCGACCCGAAATACTCCGAGGAAGCACTCCGCAACCTGCGCATTGCCCACCGCGGCGCCATCAGCCACCGCGCCGACTGCGTGCGCCGGAGCAAGACCCTCGTCGTCACCGCATCCGAAGAACTCCGCGACCAGGTGCGCCACCTGCCGACTCGCGAGCTGGTCACCACCTGCGCCGCGCTGCGCTGCGACCAGATCCGGCCCGGATCAACCAGCCGCACCACCCACACCCGTCTTGACATCCATAGGAGCATCCGACGTTTGCCGAGTCGTCGATTTCGGTGCTTCAGCGAGCGGATCTACTGCAGAAATCCACAACTCGGCGAACCACCTCCGGTTGAACCGCTGGTCAGCCCACGCGCCTACTCCTTAAGCGCGTGCTCGCACGGGCGCGCGTGTCCGGGATGCCCTTGATTTGGTTGCTTGACCCGTATCTGAGCGCAGTTTTATCGTCGGGCCTAGCAGCGAGAGGGGGGTGCTGTGACGGCAGAACAGTGGACACTCGCGGTTATTTGCTTCTTTTCGGGGCTTGCGTCCGGCCTGCTGGGGATGTTGTGCACGATCATGCGCCCGATGCTCCAGGAGATGGACGGCCGGGGCTTCCGGAACTTTATGGGAGCGTTCCTTGAATTCGCCGGCGGTGGACTCGGGAAGGCGTACAACCTCGCCTGGTCGATCGTGATGTTCCTCGGCCCGATCCTCGCGCTCGTGCTCCTCTGGGACGACCGCGGCTCCACGTCGTTCGTGCTCACCGCGATCGGCCTGGGCATCGTGGTCGTCGGTGTGATCATCCTGTCGAACGCGTGGAAGACACCGCACTACAAGGTGATGCTTGCCTGGGACCCCGAGGCGATGCCGGCGGACTGGGAAGCCGGCCGCCAGACCTACTTCACGATCAACTGGATCCAGTGCGCAACAACCTGGTCCGCCTTCGCCCTCTTCCTGGTGGCTCTGGCCTACCTGTAACTGGCAAACAGTCGGGAACCAGTTGCCAGAAGCACACGTCGGATGCGTGACCCGAAGCGGTGAGAACATGTCGCCGAATCAACGAAGTGGTGACGCACGCCTCGCCATGAATCACACAGGAGATGAACTTGAGCAACCAAGAAGAGCGGGACGAAGCGGGAATGAAGAAGGCGATGGATCTTCTCAAGGCGCACGGCCCGGTCGTCGATCGCCTCACGGACATGGGACATCTCAAGGCGGCAAAGAACATCGAGGCCAAGGGCGGCCGCTGGGACTCGCCGGAAGTACGCGACGCCCACAAGCGCGACCGCGGCGGCCAGGGCCGCTGACAAACATCCCGCGCCTGCCAGGCCGGTGACCGCCACGTTGCCAGAAGCAACCGAGCGGTCCACCGGCCGGCGACGCCGACGAGTTCTGCTCACCGAGCGGCGATGAGCCGCGCGGAGGCGTGGGTGGGGCAGCCGGGCGGACGCGCGACGGAGGAGCGCGCGTAGCTGGCTGTGGGGCTGTCAGGCGCAGGCGGGGAGGGTGTTGCGGGAGATGTCGCGGACGGACTTGGTGTGGTGGGCGTTGCCGTAGGTTCCGACCCAGGCGGTGAACTGCTTGCCGTCGTACGCGCCGGCGTAGATGTTGAACTGGGTGGCGATCCGGTCGTCGCCGATGACCTCTCCGTCGATCGGGTAGCCGTGGTCCCACATGTAGTAGGCCCAGTCGGCCCACTTGCCCGAGTTGTTCCACACGGAGACACGGAATGTCTCCGAGTTCACCTTGCACATGTACATGGTGACTCCGGACACCCAGGCCAACGCCTTGCCGTAGGTCCGCAGCTTCCGCCAGGTCTGGGGCCCGACCTTGCCGTCGACAGTGAGGCCGGCGTCGTCCTGGAACGACCGGACCCGGCTCCGCGTCCCTGTGCCGTACACGCCGTCCACGCTGAGCCCACCCAGGTTCTTCTGGAGCAGCCGCACACAGGTGCCACGGCTGCCGAGGCTCAGATAGGTACCGAAGCAGCTCGCGACCGCCGCGGTCTCCGCGTCAGTCTCGGCTGTCGCTGCCGTCGCTGCCGTCGTACCTGTCGCTGCCGTCGCGGCGGGAGAGGACTCGACGGACGGCGCGGCCGTCGGGTCACTCGGGCTGCCGAAGTCCGCGTGAGCTGCTGCGGCCAGGCCCAGCACCAGACTGCCTGCCAACGCTGTGGCGACGACGACGGTGCGCGGTCGACGCAGGATGTTCCTCATGAAGTTCCATTTCTCGCTTGGACAAGTGTTCCTGCAGCACAGTAGGAATCTGCAGGAACACCCCACTGCCCGTACTCCACCCGCACCAGGCAGAGCGTGTCTCAGCGAGCCTTGGTGAGTAGGTCGTTTTGGACCTTGGCTACCTGGAGCGCCAAGCCGGACTCGTCCACGGTGATGACTCTGTTGTGCTCGACGACGGGTTTGCCGTTGATCAGAAGGAGATCCAGAGGCGGCGGGGTGCCGAGGACCAGCGCGGCTACCGGGTCGGCGATGCCTGCGTGTTCCAGCGTGTCGAGACGCCAGAGGGCCAGGTCGGCGAGTTTGCCCTCCTCGATCGAGCCGATCTCGTTCTCGCGGCCGAGGATGCGGGCGCCGTCGAGGGTGGCCATCTCGAGCGCGGCACGGACGTCGAGCGCCTCAGGTCCACCGCGGGCGCGGGCGAACAGCAACGCGTGCCGCAACTCCTCGACCAGGCTTCCGGCTTCGTTGCTGGCGGCACCATCTACGCCTAGGCCAACAGAGCTGCCCGCCGCGCGGAGGTCTGCTGCGCGAGCGATGCCGGCGCCCAACCGGGCGTTGGAGCTCGGGCAGTGCGCGACCCCGGTCCCGGTGCGCCCCAGGTGCGCGATCTCGGAGTCGGAGAAGTGGATGCCGTGGGCAAACCACACGTCCGACCCCGTCCAGCCGAGTTCAGCGACGTACTCCAACGGCGTGGATCCGAAGTGCTCCCGGCAGTACGCGGACTCGTCGGTGGTCTCGGCCAGATGGGTATGCAGCCGGACACCCTTGCGACGGGCGAGTACGGCGGCCTCGCGCATGAGCTCACCGGTGACGCTGAAGGGCGAGCACGGCGCGACCACCAGCTGCAGCATCGAGTCCGGGCCGGGATCGTGCCAGCGGTTGATCGCAGCCTCGGTCGCGGCCAGGATCTCGTCGCGGTCCTCGACGACCGAGTCCGGCGGCAGCCCGCCGTCCTTCTGACTGAGGTCCATCGATCCCCGGGACGGGTGGAACCGCATCCCGACCTGCGCGGCGGCAAGGATCTCCGCCTCCAGCAGGTCCTTCCCGTCACGCGGGAAGACGTAGTGATGGTCGGACGCCGTCGTACAACCGGTCCGCGCGAGCCGGGCCAGCGCGGCCTGAGCTGCCACGTGCACGGACTCGTCGTCGATGCCGGCCCACACCGGGTACAGCGTGGTCAGCCAGCCGAACAGCGTCGCGTCAGCGGCCAATCCACGAGTCACCCACTGGTACAGGTGCTGGTGAGTGTTGACGAGCCCCGGAGTGACCAGGCAGCCCCGCCCGTCGACCACCCGTGCCTCGGCGTACGCCGGCGCCGGACCCGGACCGACGGCAACGATGCGGTTGCTCTCAGCAACGACATGGCCGGTGAACTCCCGGCGGCTGCGGTCGAGAGTGACCACCGTCGCCCCATCGATGACGATCCGCGTTGTGCTCATGCGGTCCAGTCAACCCATCGGCTCGATCGCGCGTCACCGGCAGGGACCACGAACTTCGGCCCCGCCGGCGACCTGCGGTTGGAGGTTCCTACACGAAGCCCGGTACGGCGTGCCACGCGGAGCCGGCGTCGGACGCGTCGTCGCGGACCACGGTCGCCTCGATCAGGCCGTACGGGCGATCGGCCGCGATGAACACCTCGTTCGGGTTCTCCAGGCCGAACGGGCTCAGGTCGACCACGAAGTGGTGCTTGTTCGGCGCCGAGAACTTGATCTCCGCGACCTCCGGATGCCGCTCGAGCACTGCCTCGCCCATCCCGTACAGCGTCTGCTGCAAGGCCAGGCTGTGGATCTTCGCGAACTGCTCCAGCAGCAGCGCCTTGATCTCGTCGTACGACTTGTCCCAGTCGACCTCGGTGTGGTCGTAGCGCCAGCGGGCGACCAGCGACGTGGCGAGGATGCGGTCGTCGGTCTCCTGCAGCGTCGTGTACTTGTCCTTCAGGTACCCGTGGAACTCCGAGCCCGTGGACTTCAGCACGACCAGGTCCTTGATTCCGGAGACGACGTACGACTTCCGCTGGTCGCCGCGGCCCTCGACGTTGACGACCGTCGTCCGTACGCCGCTGCCGGCCCGGACGAAGGAGTGGTCGTGCTCCTGGCCGTCGACCTGGATCCGCTCCCAGGTGTACTCCTCGACCTCGACGCGCGCGCCCTCGGCGGCCGGCGCGGAGTCGATGAAGTGCGCGCCGAGGGTGAGCGCGTAGTCCTCGATCGCGCCGATGCCCCTCTCCTTGGCGAACGCGAACGCGGTGTTCTTCTGGGTGTCGGTCGGCAGCACGTCGCGCTGGTCGCCGGTGGTGTGCGCGTCCTCGAAGTCGCCGCGCAGCGCCGACGAGACGTTCAGGTCGCGGATCTGGTGCCGCGGCGTGTCACGGTAGATGCGGACGACCCGGCTCTCGGCCTTGCCGTACTGGTTGGCGCCCAGGTGGATGGCCATGGGTCAGCTCCCTCGATAGGTGGAATAGGCGAACGGACTGAGCAGCAGCGGGACGTGGTGGTGCCGCTCGTCGGAGATCGTGAAGGTCACGGTGACCTCGGGGAAGAAGATCGTCTGGCCGGACTTCGCCGCGTAGGCGTCGATGTCGAACCACAACTGGTACGTGCCGGGCTCGAGTCCCGCCTCGAAGTCGGAGAACCGCCCGTCGGCGTTCGTCGCGCCTTCTCCGAGTACGGCGACCTGGTCGTCGGCGATCCGGGACAGCCGGACCGGCACCCCCAAGGCGGGCAGCCCGAGTCCGGTATCCAGAACGTGCGTGCTGACAGAGCTCATGAGACGACCTTTGCCAATCGGAGGAGTGCGATCTTCCGGAGTTCCTCGTGTACGACGGCCGCCTCGGCAGTCTCGTCGTGCGTCAACCGCTCGCGCAGGCTGGTGAGCATCTGCTCCGCCGACAGACCGGTCGCGCAGATCAGGAAGACCCGGCCGAACCGCTCCTCGTACTCCCGGTTGCCCGCCGCCAGCGCCGTACGGACGTCAGGGTCGTCGCCGACCCCGGACTGCTCGTTGCGCGACCAGGCCGCCTCGGTGCCGGCCCCTTCGGCCCGGTCGCCGATCCGGGGGTGCGCGGCCAGAGCCCGGTCGACGTCACTGGCGTCGAGCTCGCGCAAGGCCTTGTCAGCGGCCCCGGTCAGCGCCTCGAGGTCGCCGTACGGACGGCCGGCCAGAACGGCGTCGACCCAGCGGGGGACGTCGCAACAGGCCGCCAGCAACGGGCGCAGCCGGTCGTCCGGCGCGGCGTTGAACTCCAGCAGATCCACAGGTCACACCTTCTCGAATCACGAAACTGAATTTCCGTATGACGAGAGTGGCACGCGAGCTGATCCTACGTCAACAGTTTGTTGAATTTCTCAGTCGCGGGCCCGGTTCAGGTAGTTGTAGACGGTGAAGCGGGTGACGCCGAGAGCCTCGGCCACGGTCTCCGCCGACTTGCGATACTCGAATGCGCCCTTGGCCTCGAGCAGCAGCACGGCCCGCTGCTTGTCGCCCCGGGACAACCCACTCAACGGCCCGCCGAGCTCGGCCGCAACCTCCGCGAGCAGCGCGCTCACCCCACTGCCCTCGCGCGGAGCCCGGACCGTGCCGTCCTGGCGCACCTGCAACGTCACCTGGTTCGCGCCGTTGGCGAATGCGGCCTCCAGGACCCGACTCACGGCCGGCAGCAGCAGTTCCTCTTCACCGCGGACCGACGTACCTAAGGGGCCGAAGTCGCACTCCAGCCCCGCCTCCCGGGCAGCCTCGAGCGCCTTGGTCGCGTGGGCGGGCGGCTGGCCCTCGACATCGAAGGGCTCGGTGGTGAACTCCGCTACCAGTCGCATGTCGCGAGGCTAGCCCCGAGCCGTCAGGACCGCACTGGTCGCCGGGCGAGCTTCGCCAGGCCCATGGTGTCCACACCGATCAGCTTGTCGACCTCTGCCGGATCCACGGCGCCACACTCGAGGCCACGCAGTACGTAGCCCGCCAGGGCCGCAGCGGTTGCGGGCTCGTCGAGATAGCCGGAGTTGCCGCCGCTGACGTACGCACGCAGCCGAGCACCGGCCGTTTCCAGACCCTCGCGGTAGAAGAGGTACGTCGCCGCGTACCGAGTCGGGAGTTGGGCCGGATGCATGTCCCAGCCCTGATAGATGCCGCGGGCAAGCGATCGCCGGACCAGGCCGAAGTGCAGTCGCCAGGCGGCATGCACGGCCTCGGTGTCGCCGACCGGCAGGACATTCGTCGAGCCATCGGAGACGAACACGCCGGTGCCTGCCGCGGCCAGCTGCATCACGTCCTTGGCGTGGTCGGCGACCGGGTGATCCATGCTCTGGTACGCCGCCGCCACGCCGAGCGAAGCCGAGTAGTCGTAGGTGCCGTAGTGCAGACCGGTGACGCGGCCGGCGCCCGCGCTGATCATCCGGGCGATCAGCGCGCTGCCGTCCGGGCCGAGGATCGCCTGCGGGGTCTCGACCTGGATCTCGAACGGCAACGATCCGACAGTCAGATCGTAGGCTCGTTCGATTGTCGACAATACGACGACCATCGCCTCGACCTGCTCGACCGACGTCACCTTCGGTTGCGTGATCACGAAGCAGTCCGTCACCGCGTCGGCGCCGGCCAGCTCACGGACGAAGAGATCCAGCGTGCGCAGCCCACGCCGGCGACTCGGCGCCTCCAGCGACTTGATCCGCAGCCCGTGGTACGGCGTCGCCGAGCCGGCCTTCACGGTCTTCGCGAGCGCACGGGCCGCGTCGACCGCGGCGGCATCCTCCTGCTCGTCCGGCCTGGTCCCGTAGCCGTCCTCGAAGTCGATCCGCAGATCCTCGATCGGCTCTCGCTCCAGCTTGGCGCGGACCCGCTCGTGCAGCTCGGCCCCCAGGTCCGCCGGGAGATCCAGCGCTTCGGTCAACCCCGCCGGGCCGTCGCCCAGCGCGGCCTTCGCCTGCGAACCCCACTCGCCGACGGTGTCCGCGTCGTACCGGTCGGCCGGCACGTAGACGGTGTGCACGGGCTGCCGGACCCCTCGATCACCCGGGTACCGCGCGGCCAGCTCCGCATCGGCCGCAGCCAGCAGCCGATCCAACTCCGCAGCGAGATCGTCCACGTGAGTCATGACAACACACCTCGTTCACCTTGACGCCAGTTTCCGTATCGCGGATACTAATATCTACTTTGCGGAAGCCGCAATGTCCGGTATCTGTCGCTAAACTTCCATGATCCGGAAAGAGGGAGTGTGCGGTGGCGGAGAAGACTGAGGGCAAGGGCCGGTCGGGCAGTGTGCAGTCGATCGAGCGCGCCTTCGGGCTGCTCGAGACGATGGCCGACGCGGGCGGGATGATGGGCCTGTCCCAGCTGGCCACGGCGTCCGGCCTGCCGCTGCCGACGATCCACCGGCTGGTCCGCACGCTGGTCGACCTCGGCTACCTGCGCCAGGAGCCGTCCCGGCAGTACGTGCTCGGCCCGCGGCTGATCCGGCTCGGCGAGAGCTCCTCGAACATGCTGAGCGTCTGGGCCCGCCCGCACCTGACCCGCCTGGTCGACGAACTCGGCGAGTCGGCCAACATGGCGATGCTCGACGGCGACCAGATCGTGTACCTCGCGCAGGTCCAGTCGCGGCACTCGATGCGGATGTTCACCGAGGTCGGCCGCCGGGTGCTGCCGCACTGCACGGCCGTCGGCAAGGCGATCCTCGCGAAGCTGCCCGAGGCCGAGGTGCGCGAGCTACTGCATCGCACGGGCATGCCGAAGCACACCGACAACACCATCACCGACCCCGAGGCGTTCACCGCCCAGCTGCACAAGGCCGAAGAGGTCGGCTACGCCACCGACGAAGGCGAGCAGGAGCTCGGGGTGCGCTGTGTCGCGGTCGCCGTACCGGACGCGCCGTCCCGGCTGGCGATCTCGATCTCCGGGCCCGCCGGCCGGATGTCGGAAGAGCTCGTCGAACGAGCCGTCCCCCTGCTCACCCAGGCCGGCAAGGCCTTCTCGGAGGACCTGCGTTAGCCGAGCTTCCGCAGCAGCGGAAGCACGTCTGAGGTGAACTGGGTGAGGAAGCGTTCCTGGTCGTTGCCGGGACCGTGCACGACGAAGTGGTTGAAGCCGGCGTCCAGGTAGGGCTGGAACTGCTTCACGACCTCCTCGGGGTCGGAGGCGACGATCCAGCGCTGCGCGACCTGCTCGATCGGCAGCTCGTCGGCCAGCCGCTCCATCTCGGTCGCGCTGGTCACGCTGTGCTTCTGCTCCGGCGTCAGCGACAGCGGCGCCCAGAACCGGGTGTTCTCCAGCGCGGCCGCGGGGTCGCGGTCGTAGGAGACCTTGACCTCGAGCATCCGGTCCAGGTCGTCGAACTTCTTCCCGGCCTTCTCAGCACCCTCCTTGACCGCGGGGATCAGCTTCTCGGTGTACAGCTCCATCCCCTTGCCCGAGGTCGCGATGAACCCGTCGCCCGCGCGGCCGGCGTACTTGGCCACGAGCGGTCCGCCGGCGGCGACGTACACCTTCAGCTGGGTCTCCGGGCGGTCGTAGATGAACGCGTCGACCGTCTTGTAGTACGGCCCCTCGGAGCTCACGCCGTCCTTCGTCCACAGGTCGCGGATCAGCTGCACCGCCTCCCGCAGCCGCGCGAACCGCTCCTTGAACTCCGGCCACTCCATCCCCGACACCGCGATCTCGTTCAGCGCCTCGCCGGTGCCGACTCCGAGCATCACCCGCCCCGGGTACAACTCACCCATCGTGGCGAACGCCTGCGCGATCACCGCCGGGTTGTACCGGAAGGTCGGCGTCAGCACCGACGTTCCCAGCAGCACGCGGTTGGTCCGCTCGCCGACCGCCGCCAGCCAGGCCAGCGCGAACGGCGCGTGGCCGCCCTCGTGCCGCCACGGCAGGAAGTGGTCCGAGACGGTCACACTGTCGAGCCCGAGCTCCTCGGCCCGGACCGAGTACTCCACCAGCTCCCGCGGCCCGAACTGCTCCGCCGACGCCTTGTACCCGACTCGAATGCTCACCCTCTGCTCCCAACGTCGTCTGGACCTGCTCCTCCAAGCCAACCCCATTCTGGCTGGACTTATGCCGCCGGGGGCAAACGGACAGGAGGTAGTCCGCGTCGGCAGGGTCTCCCCTGCGTGCGAGTCGCCGCAGAACTCGTCCGGAGCCGGATACCTCCTGTCGGTCTGCACCTTCGGTTAGCATGTGGATCCGGCGCGGCCCGCGCCTCACCTTCGTCGACCGGCCCCAGCCCGGTCTCATCGAGAAGGCAAAGGGACTTCCTGTCTCGGGCCGTACGTCCTGGTCAGCCGCCTCGGACGGGATCGCTGGGGGATCGCGGACGAGTGCGTGGAAGGCCAGATGACAGCGCACAGGAACCTCAAACGGCGGGTTCGAGCCCGCGCCGCCAAGACGGGTGAGTCCTACACGGCTGCCCTCCGGTACTTCCGTCCGACTCCCACAGGAGAACCAGACATGCCGGAAAACCACACCCTGCGTCTCGCCGTCGTCCAGTCGACGATGCGCGACGACCCGACCAGCGCCGCTCTGCTCCGGGAGGCCGGCGCCGAGATCCGCAGCTTCCTGAAGCAGGCCGCGAAGGCCGGCGCCCGCCTGGTGCACTTCACCGAGGGGGCGATCTGCTTCCCGAGCAAGCACGTGATGTCGGAGCTCGGCCCGGACGACGTCGGCCCGTCCGACTGGACCAAGGCCGACTGGACCGTGCTGCAGCAGGAGCTCGACCGAATCGCCGTACTCGCGGGTGAGCTCGGGATCTGGGCGGTGATCCCGTCGGTGCACCAACTGCCCGCACCCGATCGCCCGCACAACAGCATGTACGTCGTCTCCGACCAGGGCAAAGTGGTCGCCCGGTACGACGAACGCACGCTGTCGACCACGAAGCTCACCTGGATGTACAGCCCCGGCAAGCAGCCGGTGACCTTCGACGTGGACGGATTCCGGTTCGGGCTCGCGCTCGGGCTGGACGTGCTGTTCCCGGAACTGTTCACGGAGTACGACCAGCTCGGCGCTGACGGCGTACTGGTGTCGTACGCGACGAACGGTGTCTCGCACCACGAGCACGTAGCCGTTCAGGCGCGCGGGTGCGCGGTCAACAACACCTGCTGGATCAGCTTCGCCGTGTCGGCCAACCCGGACGGCGGGCTCGAGGCGGGCGTGATCGACCCGCGGGGCGAGTGGGTGGCCCAGGCGCCGGCGGACGGTTCGCCGGCGATGGTGGTCACCGACGTGCAGCATGCCGAGGTGACTCAGGTCGGCCGGGAGTTCCGGCGCCGGACCCGGGAGCGCGTCGGCTCCTGAGGCTCACACGTCCGGGTGCTGACGCGTTCCATCAGCATGATCAGGCACGCGACCGTCAGCACCCGGATCGGTGACCTCACCCTGGTCGCCGCAGGCAACGCACTGGCCGGCGTCTACTTCCCGCACCACTGGGTGAAGCCGGCGCCGGCCACTCTCGGCGAGCCGGTCGAGCCGACCGACCCGGTCATCGCCGAGGCCGCCCGCCAGCTCGACGAGTACCTCGCCGGTGAGCGGATCGGCTTCGACCTCCCGATCGTCCTGCGCGGCGACGCCTTCCAGCGGCGCGTGTGGGCGGTCCTCACCGAGATCGAGTACGGCGCGACCACGACGTACGGCGAGATCGCAGCCCGACTCGGCGAGACGGCCCAAGCGGTGGGAAAGGCAGTCGGCCAGAACCCGCTCTGCATCGTCGTCCCATGCCACCGCGTGGTCGGCAAGAACGGCTCACTGACCGGGTACGCCGGCGGGCTCAAGCGGAAGCAGTTCCTCCTGGACCTGGAGGAACCAGTCACCGCCCGGCTTTTCTGATCTTCAGGCGTTGGGCGAGGGCTTCCGCGTCGAAGGGGGCACGGACCTTGACGTCGTTGTCGAAGTAGACGTAGGTGTCGCGCTTCCAGGATCTGATCTTGCGGGCCCAGTGGTCGAGCGACTCGTCGTCGTACCCGCTGACGTAGAGCTCCTCGGCGCCGTGTAGGCGGACATAGGCGAAGTCGGAGGTGACGTCGCCGAACATCGGCCACTTGCCGGCGGTGTCCGCACAGACCAGCGCGATGTCGTACGCGCGGCACAGCTCGACGAACTCCTTGGTCTCGAAGCTGGAGTGCCGCACCTCGATCGCATGCCGGAGCGGGATGTCGACCGAGCACTCCAGCAACGCCCGGCCCTCCATCCGCTCGTCATGACCCTTCGCGACCTCGGCTGCGGCCGCCGTGGTGCGCGGCAACGACTCGAAGAACGGTCCGCACCGGTCGGCGTCGTACCCGAGATTCGGCGGCAGCTGCCAGAGCACCGGACCAAGTTTGTTGCCGAGAGCAAGTACGCCGGAGGCGAAGAAGTTGGCCATCGGCGCGTCGACGTCGACCAGCTTCTTCATGTGCGTGACGAAGCGCGGACCCTTGACCGAGAACACGAACCCGTCCGGCGTCTCGTCGTACCAGTCGAGGCCGTCCCGGGCGTCGACAAGGTTTCGGCGAGCGGCTGGGGTCAGGCACGGTTCGACGGCGCGGA